>NZ_CP022999.1:1200000-1569179 GCF_002277895.1 Rhizobium sp. 11515TR
TCTTTCGCGGCAGGCCTTTTCGTCGATCCGGCTCCAGGGCCGGTTCTCGCAAATTATGGGGTCGACAATCTCCGCTTCCTGACACCGGTCAATCCGGGTGATACGCTCCAGGTGCAGTTAACCTGCAAGGAGATCAATCCCCGCATCAATGCCGAGCATGGCGAGGTGCGCTGGGATTGCAAGGTAACGAACCAGCTGGATGCCGTCGTCGCGCAATATGACGTTCTGACGATGGTGGCGAAAAGGAGAGAGTGAGCGCATGACGACGACCGAGCAAGACCCGCATCGCCTGGAAATGACCGTGCTGATGACGCCAGATATGGCGAATTTCAGCGGTAAGGTGCATGGCGGCGCACTTCTGAACCTGCTCGATCGCGTCGCCTTCTCCTGTGCCTCGCGCTATTCCAAGCAATATGCCGTGACGCTTTCGGTCGATCAGGTGCTGTTCAAGGAGCCGATCAATGTTGGCGAACTCGTCACCTTCCGCGCCTCGATCAACGATACGGGCCGTACCTCCATGGAAGTCGGCATACGGGTCGAGGCGGAAAATATCCGCTCCGGCGTGCGCCGCCACACCAATTCCTGTTATTTCACCATGGTCGCCGTCGACGAGGCCGGTCGCCCGGTCCGCGTGCCGGAACTGGTGCCGGCCACGCCGGTTGATATCCGACGGCACAAGGCCGCCCAGCTTCGCCGCACCTTGCGTCGCGAGTTCGCGCAGCGGCTGGAAGCGGTGGCCGAAACCGGTCGCGATATGGAAGGTTTGGGAGCCGACTGAATGGCGCAGATCTATTCCTATGACGGCGTGATCCCGGTCATCGATCCCTCAGCCTTCGTGCATCCGGCCGCGACCGTCATCGGAGACGTTATCATTGGCCCCGCCTGCTATGTCGGGCCAGGAGCCGTGCTGCGCGGCGATTTTGGACGTATCGTGCTCGAGCGTGGCTCGAATGTGCAGGAGACCTGTGTCGTCCACAGTTTCCCAAATCTTGAGGTCGTCGTTGGCGAGGCGGGGCATATTGGCCATGGTGCGGTGCTGCATGGCTGCCGCATCGGTGCCAATGCCATGGTCGGCATGAATGCCGTCATCATGGACGAGGCCGTTATCGGCGAGAATGCGATCGTCGCCGCCATGGCTTTCGTCAAGGCCGGTGCCGAAATCCCAGCAAACAGTCTTGCCGTGGGCGCGCCGGCTCGCGTGGTTCGCGAGTTGACGCCGGAAGAGATCGCCTGGAAGCGCCAGGGAACCGCCATCTACCAGCGCCTGGCACTGGAGGCAAAGGAGAAGCTGATGGCCGTCGAGCCGCTGACTGCGCCGGAGCCGGATCGCCGCCGTATCCGCGCGCCGGAATATGATCCGCTTGTTCTCGAACGGATGAAGCTCGGCGACTGAGGCGCGACAACTGACGCGTGACATCAACGGATGGCCTTGACTCCTTCCAGGATGAGAGTGGTGGCGATATCGGCATATTCGTCGCGGCTGATCGGGCCATTAGGCCGGAACCACATATAGACCCAATTCATCATGCCGAAGAGCGACATGGTGACCGGCATCAGCAACGGCCTGTTCTTGTTGAGGTCCGGGTTGAGATCCTGGATCACACTGGAGAAGCGCTTGACGATGCGTCGCTCGATCGTTCTGATCTCCGAAAGCTGTTCCGGCGAGAGTGCATGCGTGCCGTTAAGTTGAACCTGATGTTCGTTGTCCGCGCCTTCATAGTTCTTTAGCACGGCTTTCACGAGCAAGCGCAGCCGTTCCTGTGGCGTTATATCGGTGCGATCGGCTGCTTCGATCGCGTCTTCCAGCTCCGTCAGATGCGTTTGCACGATGTCGAATATCAGCGCATCTTTGCCGGGATAGTAATGATAGAGCAGGGCCTTCGAGACATTGCTGTGCGAGGCGATCATCGACATGGAGGCTTTCTCCATGCCGACCTCGGCAAAGACCGCCGCTGCGCTCGCCAGGATGCCACGCTGCTTTTCCTCGAAATCAACTGCGCGCGTGCGTGCCATGTGATCCTGCTCTGCTCATCGACGGTTGACCTTACCCATGCTTGATGGTCGATGCTTCCTATACACGATCAAATCCTTGTCGGGCTATCCGGTACGACACCAATCATTCTTTCGGGCGCTTGTCGACCACACGCTTTGCCTTACCCTCCGAGCGGACAACGCCGCCCGGCGGATGCACGGTGATCTTCGTTGAGACACCGACCACGCTCTTGATGTGATAGGTGAGTTCCTTTGCCGAAACGCCGCGCGCGATTTCGTCCGCCGCCTCCAGCGTGCATTCGACATGAACGGTCATGTCGTCCATGCGACCGGAGCGCGTGAGCTCGATCTGGAAGTGCGGCGCAAGCCCGCGGCATTTGAGGATCTGCTCCTCGATCTGTGTTGGGAAGACGTTGACCCCACGCAGGATCATCATGTCGTCGGAGCGCCCCGTCACCTTTTCCATGCGGCGCATTGAGCGTGCCGTGCCTGGCAGCAGCCGCGTCAGGTCGCGCGTGCGGTAACGGATGATCGGCAGCCCTTCCTTGGTCAGCGTCGTAAACACCAGCTCGCCGAGTTCGCCATCTGGCAAGATCGCGCCGGTGACGGGGTCGATGATCTCGGGATAGAAATGATCTTCCCATATGTGCAGCCCATCTTTGCTCTCGACGCATTCGCTGGCAACGCCCGGACCCATGACTTCCGATAGGCCGTAAATGTCGACGGCGTGCATGTCGAAGGCGTGCTCGATTTCCTCGCGCATGGCATTGGTCCACGGCTCAGCCCCGAAGATGCCGACGGCGAGCGAACTTTCTCTGGGGTCGAGGCCCTGGCGGCGGAATTCATCGAGGATCGACAGCATGTAGGAGGGTGTGACCATGATGATGCGCGGCTTGAAATCCTGGATCAGCGTCACCTGCCGTTCTGTCATTCCGCCGGAGACGGGGACTACGGCGCAGCCGAGCCTTTCCGCGCCGTAATGTGCGCCAAGACCACCGGTGAAGAGACCATAGCCGTAGGCGACATGCACCAGATCGCCGGCGCGGCCGCCAGCGGCCCGGATCGAACGCGCAACGACGATCGCCCAGGTATCGACGTCCTTGGCGGTATAGCCGACGACGGTCGGTTTGCCTGTCGTGCCGGAGGAAGCGTGGATACGGGCAAGCTTTTCGCGCGGCACTGCGAACATGCCGAAAGGATAGGTGTCGCGAAGATCCTTCTTGGTGGTGAAGGGGAATTTGGCGAGGTCGGACAGCGTCTTCAGATCGGAGGGATGCACGCCAGTTTCATCGAAGCGTTTGTTATAGAAGGGCGAATTCTCATAGGCATGGGTGAGCGACCACTTCATGCGCTCGAGCTGCAGCGCGGAAATCTCGTCGCGCGAGGCCATCTCGATCGCCTCCAGTTCGCCGGCTCGCGGGGAAAGGTTCTCCATGAATGTCTCCTCCAGAAATGCTTATCCTCTTGTTTCTTTTCGCATTCCGGACGGAAAATCGCTTCGCACTTTTCCTGGAAATGCTAGGCGCAGCCGGCATGAATCTTATTCCGGCAGAAGCGTGCCCTTGATCGTTCGCGAGTGGCCGCGGAATTCTGCAATCTGCTCGCCCTGCTGATTGGTGATCGCAATGTCGTAAATCCCGCCGCGGCCGCGGCGGGAGACCTCTCGCGCCGTCGCCGTCAGCAGGTCGCCCTTGAAGGCCGGCGCGATATAGGTCACCGAACAGTGCTGGGCGACGGTGCGTCGGTTATAGCTATTGCAAGCGAAGGCGAATGCCGAGTCGGCAAGCGTGAAGATGTACCCGCCATGACAGGTGCCATGACCATTCGTCATCGCTTCGGTGATCGCCATCGAGAGCGTAGCCTCACCCGGTGCCACTGCAAGCAGCTCCATGCCGAGATGGCGGCTGGCATTGTCTTCGTCCCACATGGCTCTTGCGCAGGCTTCGGCGCGCGCCTCTGGGGAAAGCGTGTCGGCCATGCTCATCTGCCCTTGAACTCCGGCTTACGCTTTTCGAGGAAAGCCGTGACGCCCTCGGCATAGTCGGCGCTGCGGCCTGCTTCGCGCTGAAGGTCGCGTTCAAGATCGAGCTGATCGTCGAGCGAATTTGTCGCTGCCGCCTGGATGGCGCGCTTCGTCAGGCCGAGGCCTTTTGTTGGGCCGGCGGCGAGCCTGATGGCAAGCGCCTTAGTCTCATCCATCAGCTTGTCATCGTCTACCACACGCCAGATCAGGCCCCAACTGGCTGCTGTTTCCGCATCCAGAGGCTCGGCCGTCAGCGCCAGCGCCTTGGCGCGGGCTTCGCCGATCAGCCGCGGCAGGTTCCAGGTGCCGCCGGAATCCGGCACGAGGCCGATTTTCGCGAAGGCCTGGATGAAGCGGGCGGAACGGGCGGCGATCGTGATATCGCAGGCGAATGCGATATTGGCGCCGGCGCCGGCGGCCACGCCATTGATCGCGCAGATTACTGGCTTTTCCAGACTGCGAATGAGGCGCAGCAGGGGATTGTAGAAAGTCTCGATCGTATGGCCGAGATCCGGAGTGCCTTTGCGCGGATCACGATCGTCGAGATCCTGGCCGGCCGAAAAGCCACGGCCGGCTCCTGTCAGGAGAACCGCGCGAACATCCCCATCCTGATGTGCACGCTCGAAGCCGGCACGCAGCGCAAGATGCATTTCCTCGTTGAAGGAATTGAGTTTGTCGGGTCGATTGAGCGTGAGGCTCAAGACGCCATCGGCAAGCGCCGACAGAATGGTGTCGGATTCGGACATGTTTCCTCCCCGCCGCCCTCCGATGACGACCACAAAACTCTCGCATAAACCGACCGGTCAGTCAATTATAATTGCAATGATTGGGAGGAGGAACATGGCCGTCACCGTCACACATGAAGGCGCAATCACTGTCATCGTCCTATCTTGATCCGGAAGAGGTCAGCGAAGGATTTGTGCGGCCGGAGCGCCATGCGAGGCTCTGCGTTGGGCGGCAGAAGATGGCAGCTTCCGATTGCTTGAGAGGCGTTAGCGCGCCGAATGTCCGCAAGCCTCTGCATGCCGACAAGAGAGGCCGCGGGAGGGGGTGAATCTTCTGCCTTACTCCGTGTCCTTCGATTTTAAGGGGTGCCCGCGGCCGCGCAATCTGGCGGAATCGATATATTGAAGCCTGGCTCCAAGGTGCTTTGTTAAGGCAAAATTTGGAGACGCTGATGCTACAAATACTGACACGACGAGACCGCAATGCGGCGTCCTCGTATTTCACCCAGATGTTCCGCGCCCGCGCTCTTGTCTTCCGTGATCGAATGGGATGGGATGTCAACGTCGAAGGTGGTTTGGAGATCGACCGCTTCGACGACGAGCACGATCCTATCTACCTAGCCGTGAAGGAAGAGGACGATGAGCTTACGGGCTCGCTGCGGCTGTTGCCGACAACGAGCGAGACGATGCTTTCGAGCGAGTTCCAGCATTTTTTCAACGAGGATCTCGATATCTGCAGCCCTTCGATCTGGGAGTGCACCCGGTTTTGCGTGCATCCTCCGCTCCAGACCGGACATCCATCGTCGCAGACAGCCGCCGTCGAACTGCTGTCCGGTCTTTGCCGCCTGAGCTTGAAATCGGGCATCGAGCACATCATGGGCGTCTATGATGCATCGATGATCGGAGTTTACCGAAAGATCGGATGGTCGCCGACGCCGCTTGCGCGCTCGCGGCCGGAGATCGGCAACCTCTATGTCGGCCTCTGGGAGGTGAACGAGGAGTCCGATCAGCGGCTTGAGCAGCGGCTGAGGACGATGCGCGGCAAGGATGACAGGACCCCCGCCTTGCAATTCGCATCTTCGTCACCGGGGAATATTCAGTTCAGCTTTTGATGAGCTCGAGCGAAATTGCTTTCGCAATGGCCTGATTTGTGGTGCTGACATGAAGTTTGCGGCGGCCGGAGCTGAGATACAGGCGCACGGCGCTTTCGGAAATTCCAAGAATGGATGTGATCTGTTTTGGAAGCAGGCCGTGCGCCAACAGTTCGAGGCACTCGGTTTCCCGCTTCGAAAGCTTGCGTCCGATGCTTTGCTCTCGCAGACCGGACACGATCAATGACTGCTCATGCAGATAATAGGCGATCACCTGCAGATCGCCTATTATACTGTTTCGCAATTGCTCCCAGTCGCCGCTCTTCAGATTAGAGGTAACTGTAAAAAGCGATCGCTCGCCGTGAGGCCCTCGAACGACCAGCGTCAAGCCGTACCGCCCGACATCAAAGGCTTCGGCTTCACGGAAAAAAGAGATGCTTTGCGGCGACTTCAGGTCGAGGGTCGACCAGTCGAAGGGCAGAAATCCGTTGCGTCCAGCTTGAACAACGGGGTCGATCGAGAAGTAATCGTGCGCTATATATGTCTCTACCCATTCCGGCGGGTAGGTCAGCAGGAGAAGCGGGTTTTGCTGCGACAGAGCGGCGATTTGCGTCACATGAAAGGCTGCATTTGCCAAGCCGTATAAAGAACAGAACTTGAATAGGAACTGTCGCAATTCATTGATGTCATTTGCCTGAGCTATCTCAGACAAGCAATGAGATTGGCGTGATCCTGTCAACATAGTCTCACCATAGATGCAAAGTGAAAGCGGTGCTTAGGCCATGCGCAGCGCGTCTTAGATGTCTTTCAAAGTTTGAAGATCATCCTGGCGCTCCGGCCGCACTCTCAGCTATTCAGAAGCCAACGTTTCGCGGGCATGATTGGGCTCTTAAAATTGTCGAAAACATAGTCGCTGCCAATCATATGAGGGTTGTGTTGCTGCACCTTTGGATACACGCGGAAGATACAGGTCCAGTCCCCTCGCCATATGTCCATACGCGTCATATAACGTTTCGCTAAGCGCCGGCTGCTTCCCTCGCGACTATGCCGACCCCGGCTGTCGCATGCGAAATCCGCATTCAGAAAGATGGCTGATCAGGCCGGACAATCGAAACCTCCACGACGTCTGACGAACCCACGTGGGGCGCGATCATGCCGGCTTTAAGGCTGGGCAGAGTGCAAGCTCCATAATATCAGGCTCGGAGAATGTCCTTCCCTTTACAAATGACCGACGGTCAGTCATATATGTAGCCTGTCATTGTCAGGTTTTAAGAGGCATGCGAATGGTCGTCCGTATTGAGAATGTAGGAAGCTCAACACAGAGCGACGCCTGCTTCCGACTTGTCGCATCGAGGGGTATTCAGTCATGATCCGTCACGATCTCAGCCATTGGCCGCTCGTGCTTTCCGCCGCTCGCGGCGCGATGTCGCTCGATGAGCAGCTCGCCTTCTTTTCGGATTGGGACGCCTGGCTCGATCGCGGCGAATCCTTTTCGACATTGCGCGTCTTCACCGATGCCAAGGCGCTCAAGCAGCCTGAAGGCGGCGCAAAGGATGCAAAGGTTTGGCTTCAAGCCAATGGCGAGCGGATCAGGCAGTTCGTCATTGGCATGGCGACCGTCGTACCGTCGGAGTCTCTCGAAGAGATGAGCCGCATGAATGCCGAAAAGCTGTTCGGAATCCCTGCGCAGATGTTCGATGATGTCAACGAAGCGGCGATGTGGCTTGCTTCCCTTTCGGCAGCGCAAGGAAGACCACTGGACGTCGGTGGGGCGCTGCGAGGTCTGGCAGCTTTGCGCGGGCTGTCATGAGCGAGCATTTATCGATGTTGCCTGAGGGTGATGAGACTCATTGGCCGCTCGCGATACTGGTCGCGGAAACGCCGCTTGATGTCGACGGCGTGCGCGCAGGTCTCGATATAATCGAGTGCTGGCTGAGGCGCGAACAACCTTTTGCTCTCCTCCTGGTCGCGGCTTGCGGATTCGCGTTTCAAAGAGATGTGGCTGTGCTGCCCGTGCTGGCGCAGCGGCTGGATCTTCTTCGCGAGACGCTTTGCCGCTCCCTTCTTGGGGTCGCGGTCGTTGCCCCCGCATTGACGGTCGATAACGCTTCACGCAGTCTTGCTCGTCTTCCGCTCGATATGCCGTTAGGAGTCTTTGAAAAGGGTTCGCTTGCGGTAAGGTGGTTGTGCGCATCCGCTCTCTCGCCAGCGGGTATTATCATCGACAGCCTATGAACAGCGAGGAGAACTCGTGACCGTTACAGATCGTCCGCGTCCGCGCACCAAGCCGCCGGAAATTCGCCGTGAGGAATTGATGGATGCCGCGCAGAGACTGTTTCTGGAGAAGGGGTTTGCCGCGACCAGTGTTGCGGAAATCGTCGATGCCGCAGACGTCGCCAAGGGTACTTTCTACCTTTATTTTCAGACCAAGGACGATGTCCTTAAAGCCCTGCAAGCGCGGTTCGTCGAGCTCTTTTGCGAGAGGATCGATGCCGTCGCCAGAGCGTCCGCCTCTGACAGTTGGGTGCGGCGGCTCGACGTTTTGATGGAGGCCTGCGTTTTCGGCTATCTCGACGAGGTCGCGCTTCACGATCTGGTATTTCATCAGTTTCAGCCGACGAAGCGGGATATGAAACGTGCCAATCCTCTTCTCAGTCGCCTCACATCCTTCCTTGTTGAAGGGCATGCCGCTGGCGCGTTCGCCTTCGTCGATGCCCGGCTCACGGCCGTCATGCTGTTCAATTCCATGCACAGCGCCGTCGATGACTGTCTGGCCGATGGATCGGATGTCGACCGGCGGAGGCTGGTGGCAGCCGTTACCGACTTCTGCCGACGCGCCGTCAGCCCCTAGGGCGAAAGAAATGGCGGCTAGGGGACGTTGGACCAATGGAAGCATACCCCTTCGGAAAAAACAGCGCGTATGATGTCTGCCTCGGTCGGTATCTTGAGAGAATAGGCGACGATTTATGCTGCTGGCGAAGATCCGCGCCAAATTTCCCTATCTAAAGTCTGATTGCATGATACGGGACACTGATCCCCGAGGCTGTCGACATGTCCCTCAGTATCCACAGGCTAAGAGGGAAGCGGATACGAATTCACACGGCGCGAGCGATGATTTCGGTGGAACATTCATGACCTCGATGCGGCGGATTGCGACCGTGACGGTCAGCAAGTGCAGGCTGAATCCTGCAGTTCGACAGGCCGGCGATGAAAGAGTCTGGCAGTCGCCTTCCAAAAGTCTCACCTGCCGCTTTGTTAAGTTCAAACAAACCCTTGCCTCGGCGGTTCGTTGGAGAAAAAGCGGCTCTGATCACTTATGAACGCACATGAGGCGGGCTTTCATGAGTTTAAGTAGAAACCACTTCCTCAAGTCGAGAATCTATAAATAGGATAGGGAGCTATGGCTTCTCGCCTAGAGGGAAATTAATACGTAGCCTCACCAATAATTGAATAAATCTATTATTTCGATCTATATTTAAATTTATCGGCGAATAAACTTAATCTTGTGTACGAAAAGAGGCATTTAGATTAAAATCGTACTTATTATATTGGCAAAACATTTGCATTATATTATTCTCCCGCCCACTCGAAGGAGGCGGAGCGAGCGGAGGGCGCTTTAAACGATCTATTGCTCCTCTCGAGATCATTTTATGGTCGTGGCATCGTCAGCAACGATGCGCCATTCAACGCAATTTCATCCTCAATGAAGTCTGACTGTCTTGTACCGGAGTAGACGCGCGCGGGTTGGCTCGATTGAGCCAAACGCGGACTTTCTGGTTGCGTCTTATCGAAAGACGCTTGCCTCGTAAGAAAAATAGCTGCGGAAAATTTGGAGAGGTTTTCCAAAATGCGCTACTATTCGCTGGACGCGATACGCGGTCTTGCTGCTATCGCTGTTGTGCATTTTCATATGGGATTGATCTGGCACGTCGCACCGTTTGGTTATCTGGCGGTGGATTTCTTTTTCGCTTTGTCCGGCTTTGTCACCGAAACTATCTATGGTCCAAGGTTCATAGCCGGCATGACAACGCCGGGTTTCTTTGCCGCTCGACTGAGGCGGCTCTATCCGGTTTTCCTCGTCGGCATTCTCCTCGGTGCGTTGGTAATAGCAGCCAAGGTGTCTGCGGGTATCGACAGCCCGCCGGCGTGGGTGGTTCCGCTTAATCTGGCGGTTCTGCCCGCACCCGTCACCGGGGATTATTTCCCTGTAAATGTTCCGTGCTGGACGCTCTTTCTCGAATTCACCGCCTACTTTCTTTATGCTGCGTTTCGACGTTACCTGACGGCACCGATATTGCTGATAATGACGGTGGTTTCCGGCATCACGTTGCTGTCGTGGGGCGATGATTTGAACGTCGGCAGCACGTGGGACACCATCCATATCGGCGTCGCACGGCTTGGCTTTGCCTTTCCCTTCGGTGTATTGCTGGCGCGACTTGGTGTCAGGCCCTGTTGGCGGACATGGCTCGCTTTATTGCCGCCCGTCTGGCTCATGGTGATTTTCTATCACTCGCGAGTTGACGCGGATGTTGCGCTATTGACCCTGCCCATGTTGCTCGTCTGGTCCATCGCGCTCGAAGTGCCCGAGAAATTGCGAGCGTTGTCGCGTTGGCTCGGTGACATTTCCTATCCACTCTACATCGTACACTATCCGTTGCTTTCAGCTTTTCAGTTCCTCTGTCGAGAGATCGGGGCCGCAGGGCCAATTGCGCAGATGGTCGGTACGGTGGGTCTTCTCGCTACCGCCCACATGGTGGCGTTTTGGAATGACCGCTACCGCACTTTCGCAGAAAGAAGCGTGGGCTGATGACGAAGGCGAACTGAAGGCGGATCGCCTGATAGCCTGTGCTGCACAGCCAAGCACGACGCGCGGATGCGCCTGAATAAATGGGGAGGGCAATGATTTGGAATTTCGAAGTCATTGTGGCCATCATCGGCAGCCTCGGTGCTGCCGGTATCGTCCTGTGGCAATTGGCGGATCCAAGCCGCCGCAGAAAGGAGACACGGGAGCGTAAGGATAATACCGACGCGATTGTGGAAGAGGTGCGGCAAACCCGGAACAAAGACGACTAGGATATTGCTCAGGCTTCCATCATAGCCTTTCAGCCAAGCGAATACGCGAAATCGCCTCGCTGCATGCGGATATGATATCCGCTAGAAATTGATGCGCTCCGGGCCTTTTGGCGACGATGATCCTCGAGGCGGCGACATTGATCGCGCTATGGGGACTGTCGCGGCTTTCCAACGGGCCGGTGCTGCGCTGAAGCTATTTCGTATGGAGGATCAAAGCCGGTTGCCTCCTCGGGATACGCGACTTATTGAAACGGACAGCTGTGCGATTTCTCAAGGTGAGGCTTTGTAGAATGCCGTCTGTCACGCTTGCGCAAATGAAGGCCGTCGAAGCTTTGGCGCGCACGGGAAAGTTTTCCCGTGCAGCCGAGGATCTGGGCATCAGCCAGCCCTCGGTTTCGACGCAGATCCAATCATTCGAAGAGCTGTGCCGCACGCGCGTCTTCATTCGGGATGGTCATAATGTCAGCGTCGCGCCATCGGCAGTCGATCTGATCGCCAAGATCCGGATCACGCTGAAATGCCTGAGCGAGGTCGACCGCGCGATCACCGATACCACATCGCTGAACTCGGGCACGATCTCGATCGGCTTCAGTGCGCATCGCCTCATCATGCCGGTCCTGACGGCCTTCGTCCGCGAATATCCTTCGCTGCGCCTGACGACGCGGGGCGGGCCTTCGCTCGATCTCGCCGACGCCGTGCTGCGCGGCGAGCTCGACGTCGCCGCCATCTCGCAGGTGGCACCCGACAGCCGTTTTTCCTCCCTGCGTCTGCACGAATCGCGCGTGGCGATCTATGGCCGCAAGGGCGATCCGATGCTGGCCAAAGGCCGGCTGACGCTTGGCGATCTGGATGGCCGCGACATGGTACTCTGGAACAAGGCGTCCGGCACTCGCACGCTGCTGGAGGATGCGGCGAACAAGCGTGGCATACGCCTGAAGCCGGTGCTTGAAGTCGCGACACTTGACGTTGCCTATGCCGCGGCGGCTGCCGGAATTGGGCTGGCGATTTCTATCGAAGGCGAGGTTCCGCCCGATGACCATATCGAGGTCGTCCCGCTGGTCGAGCCGGAGCTGGCTATCGGCCATTACCTCGTGACCCTGCCGGAATGTCGCGATCACGCCGCTGTCCAGGCGTTTTTCGATGTCGCCAAGGAGCATGCGCGCGAAGTCGATGGCGGGATGCCTTCGACTTGATTTCAAATATAGGTAAATCATATAATTTTTCAGAATTTATAATTATGTCATATCGTTTTGCTAGCGTTTGCCCCATAGGTCGACGGTCAGGCTCAATGCCGGTCGAGGGTAACGATATGGCGAATGGATACGATCTTGCGGTTGTTGGTGCGGGTATTGTCGGCATCGGCGTGGCATTGGCGGCTGTGCGTCAGGGCAAGAAGGTCGTCGTCATCGAGCGCAATGCCAAGGCGGTCGGTGCCTCCATTCGCAATTTCGGCTTCGTGACCATCAGCGGACAGAAGGGGGGCGCCCATTGGGAGCGCGCCATGCGGGCGCGTGACATCTGGTCCGAGATTGTCGATGAGGCTGGCATTGCGGTCATCCACCGGGGCCTGGTCATGCCGGCGCGTCGCTCGGAAGCCGCCGTGATTGTTGACGCCTTTTTGAAGACGCCGATGGGCGAGAAGTGCCGCCTGATGACGAAGGCCGAGGCTGGCGATCTCGTGCCCAGCCTGCGTCTGGATGGCGTCGAGGCCATTCTTTATAGCCCGCACGAGCTGCGTGTCGAATCTTCCGAGGCGCTGCCAAAGCTCGCAGTCTGGCTCGAGGCTCGGCATAAGGTCGATTTTCGCTGGAACACGGCCGTGCGCGCCATTGAGGGAACGCGGATCGAGACCAGCCACGGCGCAATCGAAGCGCCAGCCGTCGTCGTCTGCCCCGGCGACGATTTCTCGACGCTTTTCCCGGATGTCATCGCCAAGCATAATCTCACGATCTGCACATTGCAGATGCTGCGGGTGGCCCCCGCTCAGCCGAGCCGGTTCGGCGCCGCCGTCATGTCGGATATGAGCCTTGCCCGTTACGAAGGCTTTGCCCACCTGCCGGAAGCGGAAGCGCTTGGAAAGCGGCTCGATCTTGAGGAGGCCGAAAGCCGCGCCGCCGGCATTCATCTGATCGCGGTCCAGTCGACCGACGGTTCTCTCGTCGTCGGGGACAGCCACGTCTACGGCAATGCGCAGCAGCCATTCGCCAGCGAGCGCTTCGATCGGCTAATCCTCGAAGAGTTCGATCGCGTGTTCGATCTGCCGGGCCGCACCGTCGTCAACCGCTGGATCGGCACTTATGCCTCGTCGAAGGAGCGGACGGTGCTGGTCGAGCGCCCCGCCGATCACATCCGCCTCGTGATGGTGACGGGCGGAACCGGCGCCTCGACCGGCTTCGCCCTCGGTGAACAGGTCATCGACGATCTCTACGCTTCGATATCTCGGTCTTGGGAGTGAAATCAGTGAGCCAATTGAAAGCCGTTGTATTCGACTGGGCTGGAACGGTCATCGACTTCGGATCCTTCGCCCCCATGGGCGTCTTCGTCGAAGCCTTCAGCCGCTTCGGCATCGAGGTCACCATCGCGGAAGCGCGTGAGCCGATGGGGCGACCGAAATGGGATCACATTGACGCCATGCTGAAGCAGCCTCGCATCCGCGAGCTGTGGGCCACGCGTCACGGCAAGGCACCGACGGCAGCCGATGTCGACGCCGTCTACGAGGTCTTCGTGCCGATGAACGAGGAGGTGGTGCATAAGTTCGCCGATCTCGTGCCGGGCACGACCGAAGTTGTCGGGACGCTCCGCCAGTGTGGAATGAAGATCGGTTCCACGACGGGTTACACACGCTCGATCATGGAGCGCGTCCTGCCGCTTGCGAAAGAGCAGGGCTATGAGGTCGACAATCTCGTCTGCGCCGGCGACCTGCCGCATGGCCGGCCGACGCCGATGAACATGTACAAGTGCTTCCTCGATCTCGATGTCTGGCCGGCGCATGCGGTGGTCAAGGTCGACGATACCGGCGTCGGCATCGATGAAGGCGTTGCGGCCGGCTGCTGGACGGCCGGCGTCGCGCTGAGCGGCAATGAGGCGGGTCTCACCCCACAAGAGATCGCCGCTATGGCGCCGGATGCGCTTGCCAAGGTTCGTGAGCGTGCAGCCGGCGTTCTGAAGGCACGGGGTGCGCATTATGTCATCGATACGGTTGCCGATCTGCTGCCTGTCATCGATGATATCGAACGTCGGCTGGCCGACGGCGAACGGCCGTAATTTGGTTGGTGTTCAGAGCTGGCAGGTCTCCGTCGAGGCAATCTCGTCCTTGGGCACGCCATCGGTAACTTGTTCGTGCTTACTCTGGAGACCCTGGCTTCGCGGCGTGGTTGATGATGGATATTCGCGTCTTCCCGCTTGCCCTGCTTTTGGTCTCCCACGCAATTTGATAGGTATCGCTTCCGTCGATACCCAGAATGCGAGGAAGGGAAGAGATGACTGATAGGCCTGAAAGCAACGCTGTCGATTTATCGGTTAACGAAGCGTTTTTCGAACTTCTGACCGGCAGTTTTCAACGCATTGTCGGCTCTTCCTTGATTGGCGAGGGCGCGGGGCCAGATTGGCTCTATCGCGACGCGCCGTTTGTGGTCCTCGCCCATAATACGGATGCCGATCCGCGTTTCGTCTACGCCAACAAGGCCGCGCAGAATTGTTTCGGATACTCATGGGACGAGTTCATAACGCTGCCCTCGCGGCTTTCGGCCGAGCTTCCCAATCGGGCGGAGCGTCAGCAATTGCTGGACGCGGTGACCCGTCACGGTTTCATCTCCGATTATCGCGGTCTGAGGATTGCGAAATCCGGACGGCGTTTCTGGATCGAGGCCGGTATCGTCTGGCAGCTCGTGGACCGAGATGGCAATTTGCGCGGGCAGGCTGCAACGTTTTCCAAATGGCAGGATGCATAGGCCGTAGAAACCAGAGCCGATCGCATTCTCGAATATGGTGGTAAGAACCAGCACGTGTTCATCCCGCCAATCTTACGGTCATGAGCCGTGCAAAACCGGCATGGCTATCGTGCAGGCATGTGCATTTTATTTAGGCGGATAAATGCCTATCTCCTGCGCATCAGCAAAGGAGACCGTAAAAATGAGAGTATTTGAGAAAATCAAGCGCTTTAGCGAACAGCGCAGAGCCATACGCGAGCTTTCCGCCCTCGACGATCATGTCCTTCGTGACCTCGGCATTGCCCGCTCGCATATCCCCTACGCCGTTAGCGGTGCCCGCGGCAACTAAGCCATCTTTTCGAGCGCATACCCTAAGGTATGCGCCGCCGCAAGAGGCCTCCGGCGAGCACCATCATTGCCTCTCTTTGACAAGCAATAGCCAGTAGAAGCCGCAGCTCGTGCCGTGATCCCTGGTGGCATCGAAGGCAATCGCCCCGGCTTCCTGACCAGCACTTCCTCTTGACGCGGCATTGGCAGATCATGCCAGCAGCCAAGTTGGCAGACGATCCGGAACGCAACTGATTGCCAAGGTTTTTCGCTGTTATCGTCGCGGATACCATGGCGAAGATTTCAGGCGGCTTGTTCGCAGCTGCCTTTTATGTTCTGCTTTGCGCAATATTCGAGTTCGATCTCGAGCAGCCTTGTTGCCTTGGCAAGTGCATCCTCGGCCTCTGCGAATAGCTGTGGCTTATGCCCCATTCTCGCTTCGCCGTAGTTTCTGGCTCGCAGCAAAACGAGGTCAGCCAAAGCGATGCATTCCGGCGTTGGTCGGACAAGGTTCAGGCAATATCGCAAATTGATTGCGACCTGGAGAGCGAACTCGGCTGCCGAGAAATCCAATATCGCGCCTGGCGGCGCGGAGCGGGCTAGAAATATCCTCCAGTGTTGGGTCATCGCAGTATCCCTTTTTTCGGATCGATCGCGCGAGCATCGATATATCGATATATTGAGTGCCAACTTTTGCAGAGGCACTATTGGGTTCCCAACCATGGCATTTTGCATTGGCAAGGCGTCGGCGTATCCGCAGTCATATCGACCGGACGAAATCGTTTTCAATAATGCAATCATGCAATTGGGCTTCGGTCCAGCTCCTTCTTGGACGTTAGTCTGACGATATTCCGGCGAAAGGTCTTGGCTTCGATTGCTGAAGTCCAAGCAGAGGTCTCTTCGTTCGATAAGACTTGACCCCTCGCGGTGTTGCGGCGATTTGATATGGGATCAGAGATATTTGCCAGTCGGCGATAAATGGCGGCGCTTTCGGGCCAGAGAGCGACGACCGCTCGTCGCCGAAGCCAACCGGAGCCTCAGGAGGCTGTAGGTGTTATTGCGTCGAAAGCTCATTGCTGCTTTGCCGTGCCTGTTGTTGACCATGGTCAGCACAGCACTCCCCTACACCATTAAAATTCACGGCGCTTCCGCGATATTTGCGCAGCAAATAGTGGAGGCCAAAGGGGGTAACGGCAATGGCGGCAGCAATGGTAACGGCGGCGGAAATGGCAATGGGGGAGGCAACGGGAACGGCGGTGGCAACAGCGGCAATGGGGGTGGGAACGGCAACAACGGCAACGGGAATGGAAACGGTAACAATGGCAACGGCAATGCCAATGGCCGATCATCCGCAACCAAGAGCGCTACTCAAAGCGAGGTCGATTCCGACCAATCCTCCGATGATGGCGACGGATCGATTACCGTTCACCACAAGGACGGCATGAGCGAAAATATACAGAGCGGACGTTATGTGATGAAGGATTCAAAGGGCCGCACCATCGTCAACCGCAATGCTACGATCGCCGACGAGCAGCGGCTCAAAGCACTCCTTCACTGACGGCGCCTTTCGAGTTCATCCCGGAACGCCATCGCAGCTTCCGTTCTGTTGCTCACTTCCAGCTTGGCAAAGATCTGGGTCATGTGATGCTTGATGGTCTTTTCATGCAGATCGAGCTTCAGCCCGATATGTTTGTTGCTCAATCCGGCAGAAGCCAGTTCGAGGACCTCCCGCTCGCGATCCGTCAATGCGCTGAAGGGATTGATCTGGGCACCAGATCCGTTGTCCGAGATCAGACGCGCCGATAGTGTTGGTGCGACATAGCTGTCACCCGCAGCAATGCTGCGAAGGATATCGGCGAGTGTCCGTGATCCAACGCCTTTGAGAACATAGCCTTTCGCGCCGCTCTTGAGCGCTGCCATGACATCGTCGCTTGCCTCGGAGACCGTCAGCATCACGATCTTCTGATCGGGTATCTGCTCGAGGATGAGAGATATGGCATCCAGCCCTCCTCCCGGCATGGAAATGTCGAGCAGCAGGATATCCGGGCGATGTTCCGCTGCTATGCGCAGCGCATCCTCCCTGCTACTGCCTTCGCCGACAATGCTGAACCCATCCATTTCGGTCAGGCTCCGGATAACGCCCTCCCTGAAGAGAGGGTGGTCGTCTACGACCGCCAAACTGATTGCAGCTGTCATGCCTGCTCCATTTCCTCGATGTTCAGGGACATGCGAACGATGGTTCCCCGGTTCGACGACAAAAGTTGAAAAATACCGCCGAGACTTTCGACCCTATCCCTGAGGCCGGCAAGGCCAAGCTTTTGCGGGCCGACTTCTTTCGGATCAAATCCCGGTCCCTCATCGGCAACCTCGATCACGATCTGGCCGTCTTCCAAGGTCTGCACGACCTTTTGTCCGATACCGCCGGCGTGACGATAGCCATTGTTCAAGGCTTCCTGGACAAAGCGATAGACGCATATCTTCGCCGAGGTCGAAAGGTCTGCCGGTGCCGCGCCCGCCAGAAGCGCAACGGTGACGCCGGTGCGCTGTTCGTGGGCTCGAATTGCCCGTTTCAAAAGATCGGTCAGATTGTCCGTCTCGATATGAGGAAGCATCAGGCCGCTGCAGACGCTCCTGATTTCGGTCATGGCGTCGTCAAGGCTGGATTTGATTGTCTGAAGTGACGCCTCGCGCTCCTCTACCGAGGCGGTGGGGCTGATGAGGGTCTGGCTGTCCAGCCGCAAGGAGGCATAAGCGACCAATTGGGCCGGGCCGTCATGCAGGTCGGCGCCGATACGGCGCAAATAGCTCTCGTTAAGCGCTGCCGCACGCTGGGTCGCGCGTTGAACGCGGGCTCGCAACGCTTCATTCTGCTGAAGAAGCGTCGACAGTTCGCCGATGCGGCCGTTGAGCGCCTTGCGCTGACTGTCGATGGTGCGGCTGCCACGCAGGACGATGATCGACAGAAGAGCGAAGAATGTCAGAGTGAACAAGGCAACGACAAGCCAGCTCAGCAGGCGGGCCTGAGTAAGGCTCCATTCGAAATCGTTGGCAATCTCGTAGAATTCGGAGACAGCGACGACCTTGCCCGACCATGGCTGCAGTACGGGATTGTAGATTTCCAGGAGCGGTTTGCCGCTATTGCGTTCGGCGACGCTTTCCACATCATCGATCTGGTTGAATTTGGCGACCATTCGGCCTGAAAAAGCCGTCTTCAAACTATTTGACAGTGGAAATCGCTTTCCGGAAAGATCCTTGTTGTTGGAGTAGAGGATCGTCCCGTCATTACGCCATAATCGGAACGAAAACAGCCGTGTGCCAAGCGCGCCCTGACCAAGCGTTTCGTCAAGAGCGCGGGTAACGGTATCGTCGAGAGCCTGAGTGGTTTGCATATCCGGCAGAAGCGGGGCGATGACGCTGTCGACGTAGAGCGCCGTCGTCGCCGCGGAATTGCGCGTCACTGCATTCTCGATGAGGCCGGCAACGAAAGCGCCGACAACGAGCATGGCACAGAGCGCGACGAGGCCGCCGGCGAGCAGGAACTGTCTGGCCAAAGACTGGGAGTTCCAGCGTTCGATAAGACTTGCCAGAGATAGCTTGTATTTATGGTTTGCTCGCAGAACTGGCATAATCAGCACTGATCTCCCAACCCTGTATAGCTATCCCAGTGGGATGGAGTGTCAACTGTTACGACGGCGGCACCGGTCGCCTTATCCCGTGAAGAGGGTATTGCCATCCGGGTGCGCAATCTAAAGGACCATCGGGTAGGATCAATCAGACCATGGTCCTAATACTCAACGCATAGGTCGGATCGATGTAGAAACCTGAGATTTCGGCAATATTCTAGTGCGCAGTGATTTGCTGGTTTCGGCCGCCGCCGCCGCAGGCGGTGGATGTTTTGTGAAGGAAATGCGCATGAAAATCCGTTCCATTATAGGTGCAACAAGCCTCGGCCTGGTGCTCGCCCTTGCGCCCATCGGAGGAGCTTCTGTCGGCTTCATGCAGGCGGCATTCGCCAAGGGCGGAAACGGTGGCGGCAATGGTAATGGCAATGGCGGCGGTCATGGTGAGGGAAACTCCGGTCATGAAAAGTCCGGAAGCGACGATGCAAGCAGCCCTTCGACCAATGCGGCGACAACGCAGGGCGCTTCATCGTCGCTGCTGGGGCATCATGCGGATAAACACTCCAAAGCCCATAGTGCAAGTTCGAAGAGCCATGTCTCAAAGCCTGGTGCAGGTAGCCTGAGCTCGCTCAAGCGCGACTATCACGCTTACTTGAACTCGAAAGATTCCAAGATGGCGGCGCTCTCGGCCTATGTGAAGGCATATGCGGAATTCGAAATGCAATATGGAACGACGGCTGTGCCGACGGATCCCGCCCTCAGCGACAACGCCCTGCGCTCGGCGCTCGCCCAGCTGTCGAACAAGCCGGTGACGGACCAGACACTCGCCGAAGCAAAGAGCATTCTCGGCGTCGGAACAAACAGCGGAAAAATCGCCGAAGTCCGTGATGCCCTGGAAAGGAAATCCGAAACCGTGGCGCCATCCGAGAGCAGTGCGCCGACTGTCGATTGAAGGCGCTGTAATAGCCGCGCTTTAAGGTGAGCATGCCGATCGCCGGGCACTTTGCGACACGAGGTTTTCTGCGATCATCGTTCACAAGTTTGGGTTCACGAGTTTGGCGTCGATGCACGCCTTTCCCTAGCCGGTCCGCCCACCGGCTCTATCGCCGGGTCGGGCCTTCCGCCCCAGACGCTGCTCGATCCGGCGATAGGCAATTTACTGCATGATGCAGGCGACCAAGTATAGAATATGGGGCGCAAGAGGGTGCTGCCTGCAGAAGCCACTGCGAAAACCTCGAAGCTTTGGGAAGCGCTGCAGGCCGGCCGCCTTCTCGTTTCGGTCGGGATGGATACGCCCATTACGCACAGCGGAAGGGTGGAGAGCGGCTTCCCGCTCCCCACGACGGTTAGTTCAGAATCTGGATAACCTTGCGTGAGGAAGGCTCGACGATCACGCGTTCGTGGTTGACGACTGCGTAGGCATATCGCGGATTCTGCGGAACTGTGCGAACAACGACCGTATCCGGCAGAGGCCTGCCGACGACCACTCTCTCGTGGACAACCGTGCCGTCTTCAGGCAAGGGCTGTTCGCGGACATAGGTGACCACCTTCTGAGGCGGCGGATCGATGGCGGTGCCGACAATGGCGCCAGCCACGCCGCCCACGGCGGCCCCGACCGGACCACCGACAACGGCTCCGGTAACCGCACCACCTGCAGCGCCGGTGACGGTCGACGATTGGGCAAAGGCACATCCGGCGGTCAGGCCAAGCGCGAGTGCCGCAACACTAAGTACTTTCGTTTTCATCAGAATCTCCTTTCACCTTCTCTTCGTCCGTCATTGACGGAGCTGTCGGTAAAACAGAGCTTCGGCGCAGTCGGTTCCTTTCCTTGGGCTTCGGTCGAGTGACATTGGGGCGGGGGTCGCACGATGCGTCGGACCAAAGCCTTACGCCGACGACCCTCATCAAAATATGGAGAATTCACCGCGCTGGGGTTGATTCCAGTGATGAAACAATGGGTTGGTTTGCCTTAACGCAGCTCTCGCATTCGCAACCGTTGAAACCGGCCACCTGATGTGGGCGGATACAGGAAGCCAATCCGACAAAGGCTTGCGATCGCCGCGCATTCACGGCGGTGCGATCTCAATCCGTCAATGTGCGGCGCGGCTCGAAGAAGCCACCGATACGTTTCGCTCCGTGATCCAGGTGCTCGGCAGGTTTGCACATATGATCCCGACCAGCAGGATTATGGAGACCAGACCAACCAATGTCTCCCATGACTGCCGGCGAAACGGCAGCGGCCAGCGCGATCTGGACATGTTTGGATCATACAGCATTCATCGCCTCCATATCCAAGGGAGAGCCGTCGGCATCGACGTGGCCGTTCCGGTTGAGATCAAGGCTTTGATCACTCTCTTTTTCTGGCACGCGTTCATCTGTCAAGTTTATGTCCGCCGAATCCCGAATGTCTAGTAGCTTGATCGACAATATCTGGTAACGGCGCTCCCGGCGATTGCTGGATCTGCCAATTTAAGTGAAGTATGGAGAAAATATTTCCGAGATTGGCCGCCATTGATGCGGCTTGAGGGCGCGTATGCTTCGGTCGGGCGCCATGCTGAAAATCTGTTCCGGAATTCGGGCGCGGCTGGGCACAGTGTACAGAAGGCGAGGCAGGTGGCTGCTGCGAAAAGATGACTTTCTGCATGGATAGCGGAAGCGCGTTCCCGGCCGCCTTGATCGGTATCGGGAAAGCGACGCTATACGGCTACACGCTCGCGGCCGAAAATGTCGAGTTCTGAAAGGCGGATGGCTTTGCTCGCCGCCGACGTGCTGCCGATGAGTTCGTCGATCAGAAACGCCACGTAACCGCCAGTCATCTTGATGATGGCGATTTCACAGCTTCTTGAGGGCTTGTTGCCCATCGTCGTCGCCAGATCGTAGACCGGCACCAATTCGCCACGATATGAGGTATGACCGAGCGCGCGGCGCGTATCGTCACTATTGCGAAGCGGGCGCCAATTATCTGCCCGAGCGACAATCGTGCCGTCGATGAACGTGCATAAGGTGTCGTGCACGCGGACCACCGTCGCTGCACGGCGCCGAAGAAATGCTGATAGAGGCATTGAGCACTTTGTCCCCTCTGGGACTCCCCGTTCAAAAGTGCAATCGTCTGAGGCGAAAACCCATTCTAGGATGCCTCGGCACTGTCATGGTGCCGCCGAACCTTGTTCAGCCAGACACGTCGATGATAGAGCCGTCGTCTTGATTACCGCTTTTAGGTTTGTCTAAAATTCTAACGAACGTACGTTTTTCGGCCGAGCATCGGGCTGAAAGGATGATGAAAATCCGGGAATTGAAACAACCGGCGTTTAGCTGTGCCTGCCGCGTCGAAAGGGCCGGACGAGAAATTCGGTCAAGTTTTGGGGCTCTCGGACATTGGGCAGTCCGACATCGGGCCATTCCGTGGCCTTCGGATAATAGGCGGTTCCGAACAGAATGTCCCAGATTGCCGAGCCGCTGCCGAAATTCTTGTTGAAGTGCTGTCGCTCGACCGAATGGTGAATGCGGTGAAAGCGGTTGTCGGGAAAGACGTAACGAACCCAGCCCAAGTTCAGCCGCGTCGAGCTATGCTCGAAATAGCCTTGCCAGCGTATGAAGAACACCCAGATCCAGGGAACATAGTCCTGTTCGAAATCGAAGAGCAGCGAGACGGGAATGATCAGGAACGGAATCCTGAAGATCTCCTCGCTGAAATGGTGGTTGCTGTTGAAGGCGCTCATTTCCTCGAGCGAATGATGCTCGGCATGGAAGCGCCAGAAGAAGCTGTTGCTATGCTGTAGCCTGTGGAACCAATAGTAGAAGAACTCGCTGACCTGCAGAACGAGAAAAGAAGCAGTTATGGCGCCCAGCAGATGCAGTGGCCACGCATTCGAAAATTTCGAGAGGAATGTCAGGTCAATCGCAAACAGCGGCTTTATGCCGATGGCCGCCCAAAACCAGTAGAAGACTGTAGGCTGGTCTTAGTTATGAGGATGTTCGTCATGCAGAAGATGGCGCCGCGAAGTCTCGATACATAGGTATAGCGAGACTTTGGAAAGATGATCTCTGCGGCGAGCAACAGGAATGCGACCGGAAGAATGCGATCGGTGTACTCTTCCATGAAATCAAGCAATTGAAGCAAATTTTCCATTGTCAATTTGCTATCCACGGAACGACGGAGAGGCGATATCCTCCCTTTATCCGGGAATGGCGGTTGCTTCAACTTGATGATTAAAAACTGGTTAAAGCCATGCTGGCCGGATTGGAGAGACGTTAAACACGTTCCGGATCGTGCCCGATCACGATTCAATCAGCCTGTGGTGCGGCTGTGGACTTGACGGATCTGCGCGACCTGTCGCGCCATTCGAGCGGCGTCGTATCAGTGACGCGCCGGAACTCGCGATTGAAGTTCGACTTGGTCTGAAAGCCGGCATCGAACATGATTTCCGTCACCGGCTTTTCGGTTTCGGCCAGGAGCGTGCAAGCCTCCGCGATCCGGTACTCGTTGACATATTGCGAGACGTTCTTGCCGGTCGCGCGGTTGATGGCTGTGGAAATCTGCCGGGCGGGAATCGCAAGCTTGCGCGCCAGCCGGTCGAGATTGAGATCGACATCGCGATAGGCGTGCTTTTCCTTCATCAGCGTTTGGACGGCATCAAGCGTCTGGGTGTCCTGCAGGATTTCAGCCGGCAGGACAGCCCCTCCCTTGTCGATGGGCGCGTGGCTGCGGCTCGCTGCAGCGGCTGCGGTGGCCAAAATGGCCAGTCCCACGAGATTTCCGAAGCTGATGACCTTCAACGCATATTCACCACCGGCCCAGGCGAAGTCCAGCCAGATGAAGATATCGATTATCGCCGACAAAAGAAGAGCGCCGGCGGCAAAGAGGACGGCCCGATAGGTCGGGCCGGCATTTTCGAATGGCGCGAGGCGAAGCGCGTCCGTGCCCGAGCGCATGAGAAGCAGGATCGCCGCTGCATAGCCGACGTCGGTCAGTACGATGGCGATATCGATCGCGTCGCGCCACACCGCGATCAGCACGATAATGACCCCGGCCGGGAGCGCATGCAGGCAGATCTGCTGAAGTGGAGAAAGCGAGCTTTTGCGCACCAGTCTGGAAACGCCGAGATAGGCAAGTGGCGGCACCATCGCGGCCGCCACTGGCATGACATACATGGCGGGCTGAACGGCGTAGCCCCATCGCACACCGGAAAGCGTGGATTGAAACGCACTGAGAAGGATCAGTGCCTGGAAAGGCAAATTGGGTGGTGCTTCATCATCTCGAGCCTTTACGGCTGCAAAGAGAACGACGAGCAAAATGGCGACGACAAACGGAAATGGAATGAAGAGCATTGATCGGTTCGTGAAGGATTGGCAGCGCTGTTCCAGCCGATCATGCCGAAAGATAATCCGCGCGGCGACCTCAATCACGTTTGAGGTCATCAAAATCCTGGGGAGGGGCGCCCATTGGAACGAAGGCGGTCAATTTCGGCCGATCCCTTTACCCTATCCTCTTCGCTTCAAACTTCCGTGACTTACTTTGTCCGATGCCATGAGTAGAGGAGCGAAACAACATAGGTGCGTTCAAAAATGGACGCAGACAGGCGGATCGATTCTCCTTAGCGTTGGCATCAATCGTGCATTCGGCGCCCTGGTCGATAATGGCTGGTCCCCATAGCACGATCCGGCAGAATCCGCCTGCGCATGCCCGGTCGCGGCGCAGATAGATTGCCCTTAAGGCCGCGCGCAAGAAATCCTGAGCGGACCCTGGCGTCATAGCCAGCAGGATGATCTGAAACGCTGCGGCTGATGGGCCATCCAATGCGGCTATGTCGGCGTTGAAGCCGTAGCGACTGCGGCTCGATTCTCTCGGGCCGCGTATCCGTCATGCTGTTCGACTTCATGGCGTCGGTGTCCTTGCGTCAGTCTCGGGACCGATACGGGATTCCCCTTTGAGCGCAGCTTCGCCGTCCGACGGTCTCAGCCAAAGCGGCGCCGGCAAGGTACGGACGACGAGCCCGCATATCGTTGGACGAGAAAAGCAATCACTATGAGATTTTAATTTTTTCGCGCATTGCGCCGAATGGAACGGCTATGCATGTCGAGCCATTTTTGCGTGACAGCCAGTTGTTGAGATTGGAGCGCGAAGATGTATTTCGAATTGAAGGATACCACCGCTGATCTTCTGGCGAAGTGTCGCCGTCACGAAGAGCTTTGCGATCTTCCACTCGATCTGATCGTCTCCGAAGATGAGGCCTATGAGATCCAGGCCGTGGCGCAGGATGCACTCGGCTTCGAGCGCAAGGGCTATGCGATTGTCGGCACGAGCGATCTGTCGTGCCGAACGCTCGGCCTCAAGGGGCCGATCTACTCAGAAATACCGTCTTCCGCCCTGCAAAAGAGGGCGCAAAGCTTCCGTCTGCCGCCGGGAACCATCGGAATACAAAGCGAGTTCGTTTTCACGATGCTGAGGCCATTTCCCGACGAAGGCGAGCAAATCTCCCTCGATAGCGTGGCGGATGCGGTCATGAGCTGCCGCCCTGCAATCGGGGTCGTCGGCCGCCGGACGCGGCGAGCGTTCGCCGGCGCAAACGCCGCGATTGCGGACTTCGGCCTGCATGTCGCGACGCTCTGCGGCGACCATGCCGCAAATGTGGACATCGGCGCTCTTTCGACAATCGAGGTCACGGCGTTTCTGTTTCGGCAGACCATGGTGTCCGGCAGCTCGTCGGCGGTCATGGGCAATCCGTTGAACGCGGTTGCGTGGCTTGCCGCGGCGCTTGCGGCAAACGGTAGGCGGCTCGAGCCGAGCGATATCGTAGCGACCGGCTCCTGCACTGCGGTCCTCCAGGTCCGCGCCGGCCAACATTTGGCCGTCGACTTCGGGCCGCTTGGCCAGGTCGAATGCGTCTTCAATTAAAATGAATCATATCGAAAGGATGGATAATGCGGCCGCAGCGAAAGCCATTCGTGGTCGAGATCAAGAAGAACCGGTGTTCCCGCACGAAATCCTCTCTTGAGCAAGCGACGCATGAGAGCACGCGCGCGCAAAAAGGTGCTGGGACGAGTGTGGGCCTGACCCTTCAGCGTAGGGATCGGGGCTGATGGTCAGTCGGAACATTCCTCACGAATATTTCCTGCTTTCCGCAACAAGGGAAGAAGGCCCTGTTGTCGGCTATGTCAACGGCAAACCTATTTCGGCTGCCGTCGTGGACAGAAACGGCAGCCGCTACCGGTTCGTCGGCATTGCCGTTCGGGATCGCGAAGGCAGGCTCGACGTTCTGAAGCTCAGGCAGGGAGAATGGATCGTCGCGCCAGATCTGATCTATGAGGCGGCAGCCTGATGCCGAGCCTTACAGGCGTTCCATAGCATAATATCTCAGCCTCTTCGGCGACTTCCATCTGGTGTTTGATCTCGATCAGAATGCCGTGGATATGATCTCAGGCGATCATATAGCCGCCATCGATCGGCACGGAGATGCCGTTCACCATGGCCGCCGCGTCGGAAAGCAAGAAAAGGATCACTTCCGCAACCTCCGCCGGTTCGACAAAGCGGCCGACCGGAATGCGATCGCGCATGGGTGCTGCCTTTTCGGGATCGCTCCATGCCTTGACCGCCATCGGTGTCAGCGTCACCGTCGGGTGCACGCCGTTGACGCGAATACCCTTGGGAGCCAGCTCCCGGGCCATCACGCGCGTCAGGCCGTCCAGGCCGCCCTTCGATGCGCAATAGGACGCATGATCCGGTATGCCGATAAAGGCGGCAATGGAGGAGACATTGACGATTGCGCCGGGAAGACCTTTGCCGATCAACGAGCGGGCGAATTCCTGGGCCACGATCATCGGCGCCCGGGTGTTGACCGCATGCAGATGGTCGAAGGCTTCGACCGTGGTCTCAAGGAACGGCTGCAGCTCGGTCGTGCCTGCGCAGTTGACCAGATAATCTGCCGGCAGGGCAGCGATTGCTGCCTCCCGTGTTCTATCGGCGTCGGCAAGATCGACCTGAATGGCTTCGCAGCCCAGCTCATCACGCAAGGACGTGACGTCTGCTACGCTTCTGGTCAGCGCCACGACATGTGCGCCGCGTTTTATCAGCATTTCCGCCGTCACTCGGCCAATGCCCTTGCCTGCGCCGGTGACGATCACTCTCTTGCCTTCGAAACTCATCGGAACTTCCTCTTTCGATCTCCTGCCTGTTTTCCGATCGAAGAGGCGAATGCGGCGGGGGTCAATATGAAATTGCAGCGTTCTATCCGAAGCGAACCGAATTTCTTCGCAAGCGATGGCATCCGCAAGCAGCGCAAGTCGCTGAATTTTACGTATCTGTTCCGGCGATCCATAATTGCCGCGTCGAAGGGTCGCGCTCGCAAGCCGCTGGAATCATGCTTGAATTCATTGCGAATGCTGAAATCGCCATGAAAGAGAAGAATGCTTCTGGTCGGACGTTCAACGCAGCATATATGTTTCGCCAGTGTTTCTCTTACTGGAAAACAATCAGTCTTGCGATGAGGATGGAGCGCAACGACACGCCGCCGCGGATTGAGGACAACAGGTATCGAAAGCAGGATTGCAATGAGTTCAGTACTGGCACCCGACCAGCTTGGCCCAACGGTCTGCGTCGGGGAAATCCTCGTGGAAATCGTCGCCACGACGGTCGGCAATGGTTTCACGGAAGCACAACCGCTCGTCGGACCGTTTGCCAGCGGCGCGCCGGCGATCTTCATTTCCCAGTGCGGGCGGCTTGGCGGCAGCGCAGCAATGATCGGTGCTGTCGGCACCGATGATTTCGGCCGCGTGAATCTCGAAAGGCTCAAGGGCGATGGCGTCGATATCTCGGCAATATCCATCGACCCGGACTATCCGACAGGCAGCGCCTTCGTTCGCTACCGTAAGGACGGCTCCCGCGACTTCGTCTATAATATCGCGACGTCAGCGGCTGCTCGCTTGGGCTGGAGCGACGGCGTCAGCAATCTCATCAGCCGTGCGGGACACCTGCATGTGATGGGTTCGGCGCTATCCGTTCCGAGCGCGTGTGAGGTGATCGACAAGGCAGTCGATATCATCAAGGCCCGCGGCGGCACGCTTTCCGTCGATCCGAACATTCGCAAGGAACTCAAGCTCGACGAGGCGACCGAACAGCGGTTTGCCCGGCTTGTGGCCAAGGCCGATCTGCTGCTGCCCTCTGGGGAGGAGCTTGAGCGTGCGGCCGGCGTCGAGGGCGAAACCAATGCGATCCGCCGCCTGTTCGAAATCGGGGTCAAGGAAATCGTTCTGAAGCGTGGGGCTGATGGCGCGACTTATTACAGCAGGGAAGGCGAGCGCATCGATGCGCCAGCCTTCATCGTCAGGGAGATCGATCCGACCGGCGCCGGCGATTGCTTCGGCGGCGCCTATCTCACCTGTCGCCGTCTGGGCATGTCGGCGGCAGACGCCCTGACCTATGCGGCTGCGGCAGGGGCGCGCAATGTCACCGTTGTCGGCCCGATGGAGGGGGCTGGCACCCGAGAGCAACTCGACGCGTTCATCGCAGCCACGGAAAGACGCTCCTGATGCGGATCCGTTCCGGCGACGGGCGGTGTTTGGAGGTACAGGCTGTTCGATGACGGTCGCTCCATAGGCGCGATAGACCTGATCGCACTGTGGATGTCGCAGACTATCTCGAGCTTTGCCAATGATTACCCGGTCTGCAGTGCCAGTAAATGATAGCTGTTTAATCCAAGGAGGAGGAGATCATGGACGAATTGAAGACGAAAATCGCCGCGGTGACCGGCGCGGCATCGGGGATCGGGCTCGCCTCGAGCGAGGCCATGATTGCGGCGGGAGCGAAGGTCGTCTTGATCGATCGCGATGAGAGAGCATTGGCATCGGTGTGCGAGCGCCTGGGTGACGGGGCCATCCCGCTTGTCGTCGATCTGCTCGATCCGGAACAATGTGCCTCGCTGTTGGATGGCATTCTCGCCAAGGTCGATCACCTCGATATCCTTCACGCGAATGCCGGCACCTATATCGGCGGCGACTTGGTGGAGGCCAATCTCGATGCCATAGACAGGATGCTCAACCTCAACGTCAATGTCGTCATCAAGAATGTTCGAACCGTCGCGCCGCATATGATCGAGCGTGGGACGGGTGACATCATCGTCACGAGCTCGGTCGCAGGGCATTCGGCCATCCCTTGGGAGCCGGTCTATTCGCCTTCGAAATGGGCAATGACCAGCTTCGTCCAGGCCATGCGGCGCCAGCTTCTGAAGAGCGGTGTTCGTGTCGGCTCTGTCTCTCCGGGCCCGGTCATCAGTGCCTTGCTTGCCGACTGGCCCGAAGAAAACCTGCGCAAGGCCAAGGAAGCTGGCGCCTTGATCGAGCCCAAGGAAGTCGCAGATGCCATCATTTTCATGCTGACACGTCCGCGCAACGTGACGATCCGCGACGTCGTAGTTCTGCCGAGCGCCTTCGATATCTGAGGAGTAAAGCCATGGGTTATCAGGAGAAATTCCGGCTCGATGGCGAGCGGGCCGTGGTTACGGGCGGTGGCCGCGCCATCGGCCTTTGCTGCGTAGAGGCACTGGCTGAAGCTGGCGCTGCAGTCGTTGTCATCGAGCGTGACGAGGCCGATGCACGGGGAGCTTTCGCTTTGCGAGACAAGGGTTACGACATCGATCTGCGGATCGGCGATGTCACGGACTCCGCGCGAATGGAAGCGATCGCCACGGAACTCGCCGATGGCGGCCATGCCGCGACGATCCTGGTGAACAATGCCGGGATCGGTCAGAGCGGCATACCCTCGCAGGATGTCAGCGACGCCGATTGGCTGCGAATGATGGATGTCAATGTCAATGGCGTTTTCTGGTGCTCGCGCGCCTTCGGCCGTTACATGATTGCTCAGAAACGCGGCGTCATTGTCAATCTCGGCTCGATGTCCGGAATCATCTGCAATAGGCCGCAGCCGCAGACGCCATACAACGTTTCCAAAGCGGCGGTCCATCATCTCACGCGGTCGATGGCGGCAGAATGGGCGGAGCATGGCGTCCGCGTGAATGCCGTCGCTCCCACCTATATCGAGACGCCTATGGTGATGGCGGTCGAGGCCAATCGTGAACGCATTCCGGTCTGGCTTGCCGATACGCCGATGGGGCGGATGGGAACGCCAGAGGAAGTCGCCAGCGCAGTTCTTTTCCTTGCATCGGGCGCTGCAAGCCTGATGACGGGAGCGATCGTCAACGTGGATGCCGGCTTGACCTGCTGGTAGGCCTTTCCTGCGTCGAAGCGCATTCCCTCGCGTAACGCTGCTCGGCAGAGCCGATGCTACGCGGCTTGCATTCGGCTATCGCACCCTTTGCCGCCGGGAGAGGTCTCAGATTCGGGAGCCGGCTGACTATATCTAGCCGGAGCAGTGATTCTGCCGAGGGAGTGAGCATCCTTGTAGCCGCGTTTGAGCTTACTCAACCTTGATGTCGCAAATGATCTGGATATTTTACCAGATTAAGTAGTACGCTTTCGATACCGGTACGGGATTCTTCGTGACCCTCGGGCCACGAGATTCCCGTCAAGGAAACGATAAACAGGTAGTTGTCATGTTCCTAGAAGCAGCTCTTTCTCGCTTGATCAAAATCGGAACGCTCACGGTCACTTTTCCGGATGGTTCCACACGCAGTTTCGGTACGGGGGCGGAACCGCGTGCAGCGATGAAAATCAATACCACCCGTGCAAAACGCCGTCTGCTCCTCAATCCGGCTTTGGCGCTGGGCGAGGCCTATATGGACGGCGAAGTCGAACCGGCATCCGGCGACCTATTCCAAATGGTGGATCTGCTCGCCCTCAACATGATGGAAGGCGGAAGCCATCCCTTCGAGAAGCTGATGGAAAAGGTTCGCTGGCTGCGCCGAAATCTCGACCAATTGAACTTTGCCGGTCGCTCGAAGCGCAATGTCGCGCATCATTACGATCTCGATGCGCGGCTCTACTCCTTGATGCTGGATGAGGACCGGCAATATTCCTGCGCCTATTTCCCGGTAGGCGACGAGACCCTAGAGGAGGCTCAGCTCAAGAAGAAGCGGCATATCGCATCGAAGTTGATGCTCGATCGTCCGGGCCTTGAGGTTCTGGACATCGGCTGCGGATGGGGCGGCATGGCACTCTATCTCGCCAGGGAGTTCGGTGCTCGGGTGACGGGTCTTACGCTTTCGGAAGAGCAATTGCTGGCCGCACGAGCCCGCGCGAAGGATGCCGGGCTGGAGCATATGGTCACGTTCGAACTGCTGGATTATCGCTCCTGGACGCGTCCGGTCGACCGCGTCGTCTCGGTCGGCATGTTCGAGCACGTGGGCATCAACCATTACAAGACTTTCTTCGACAAGATCCGCTCCGTGCTCAAGGAGGATGGCGTCGCGCTGATCCACGCAATCGGCCGGGCCGATGGTCCCGGCAGCACGAATCCGTGGATTGCGAAATATATCTTCCCCGGCGGCTACTCGCCTGCGGTGTCCGAGGTCCTGTCCGTGGTCGAAAAATCCGGTCTCTGGACGACCGATATCGAGATCCTGCGCCTCCATTATGCCAAAACGCTCGAGCAGTGGCGCGACCGCTTCATGAAGAACAGGAGCACCCTGGCAAAACTCTATGACGAGCGGTTCTGTCGTATGTTCGAATTCTACCTCGTCGGGTCTGAGCTCGCCTTCCGGCGTATGGGGCACATGAACTGGCAATTGCAGCTGACGAAGAACGTTTCCGCTCTGCCGCTGGCCCGTGACTACATGGTCGATATCGAGCGGGCGCGGGCTGTCATTGCCGAGCAGGGGAAGGCGGGGCCGATCGAAGCCGCGAGCGCGCGGGCAAGGCGGGATCTGACCTTGCATGACGAGCGCAAATCCCGCCAGCCAAATCAATCTGGGGCCGAGTCCTCGCGCAACCTTTAGAAACTACTTGCAGCCCCGCATGAGGATTTGGCTGGACATGGGATACAATGTCTTGCCCGGCCATTCCTTCAGTAGCTAGCCGATACATATAGCAGCGTTGCGGCGAGCAGGCGCCGAGCCTGCAATCAGGGGGGGCGCGTCGGTAAGGCTGCAAACGCCCGATACACTCGCGGAAATGCAAGATCGCTGTGGCTTAGGCCCACACTCGTCGATTGAGTTTGTATGGTCATGGTATTGGCGAACTTGTCATCACAGGTCCCGAGTGGCTATGAGGTCATCACCACTTAATGATGATGACATGTCGCCTCTTTCGGCCTCATCCGTCCAAGAGGCGATATCAATGTGCGGGGTTTGTTAGGACAGGAATGCGCTCAACCAAGAATGAAAAGACTCTTTCCCGGCGGGCTTTCATGCTGGGGTCTATCTCTGCGACGGCAGCGCTTGCGGGCTGTGCCACCACGGCCCCGGTTCCAACTCCCATTGCAGCTCCGGTTCGTATGCCACCCGCCGTTCCCGTGGCGTCAGAACCTCAGAGCATCGTCACACCCGATCCCGAACTCGAAGCACGCTATGCCTCCGTGGTCGATGGCGGTCATATCATTCCGGCGGTTCCTTACCGAAAGCTGGACCCGAAGTTTTATCGTCAGCGCGTTCCCGATCCGACCGGCGAGGCACCCGGCACGGTCGTCGTCGATACGGCGTCTAGATTTCTCTATGTCGTGGAGCGCGGCGGCACGGCCATGCGCTATGGTGTCGGCATCGGCCGCGACGGCTTTGCATGGCAGGGCGAAGGGATCATCCATTGGCGACAGCATTGGCCGCGCTGGAAGCCGCCGGGCGACATGATTGCCCGCAAGCCGGAACTCGCGAAATATTCGGTCGCCAACGGCGGCATGGACCCGGGTATCAAGAACCCGCTGGGTGCCCGCGCGCTCTATATCTTCCAGAATGGCAAGGACACGCTCTACCGTCTGCATGGTTCACCGGAATGGCGCTCGATCGGCAAGGCAGCGTCGTCCGGCTGCGTTCGGCTGGTCAACCAAGACGTCATCGACCTTTACGAGCGTATTCCATACCACGCGCGCATCGTCGTTCATCAGACGCCGCTTCAAAGCAAGGCGATTTCTGCCTGAGCGAAATCGGCTCCCTCGATAGGCGGGAGCCGATGCTTCGGCGCGATGGGGTGCTGCCGTATCACGGAAGGCGGCTGCGCTGCTGGCTTTGACGCTGGGCCTCCTGCGCGGCCTTGAGCTGCGCCTTCGTATACATCAGCGCATGTTCGGCAAGGTCGCGGCCATCATCCCAGAGGTTGCGCCAGATGCCGAGGATGCCTTCGAGCGGCTGACCAACGACGCGGGAGGAGAAGGATTCGAAGGTGATGGGTCCCTGGTAGCCGGAGCGAACGAGAGCCCTGAAAACGCCTGTAAGATCAATCGTGCCCGAGCCCATATAGCCGCGATGGGAATCGCCGGTGTGGAAATATCCGAGATAATCGCCGGTTTCGAGAATGGCGGCCTGAATATCGGATTCCTCGATATTCATGTGATAGACATCGAGATGAACCTTCACATTCGGCATGCCGATGCGCTTGCACATTTCCACCGCCTGGGCGGCCGTGTTCAGCACGTTGGATTCGTAGCGGTTTACCACCTCCAGAACCAGCGTGATGTTGCTTTTCGCCGCCGTCTCGGCCACCTGACGCAGGATGTCGACCGATTGCGCGACGCCGGCAGCCGTCGTCGGCTCGGTATATTTGCCGAAAGCCGAATGCAGGATACCGCCGATATATTCGCCGCCGCAATCGCGGCAGACGGCGATCGCCTGTTCCAGCCTTTCCTTGCCGCGCCGGCCCTTCTCCTTATCACCGCTTGAGATGTCGGTTTCAAAATCGAGACCGAGCGAGAAGTTGATGCCGATGCCGCTTTTTTCGAGCTGGCGGCGGGTGAATTCCGGATCGATCAGGCTTGGATCGAGCGCCGGTGCCTCAATGAAATCGTAACCCACCTCGGCACTGTTTGCGATTGCGCGGGCGCATTCGTCGCGGCTCCAGCCGGCCTCCCATACCAGCGCGTGAACTCCCAGTTTGTTCATGCTCGTCCTCCCGATTTCGTGGATGCAAAAACATTTGCTGCAATGCGAAAGACATAAATCGTTTTATACTTAGAAACGCTCACATTGACACTGCATCTATGCTGGTATAGCTTACAATAAAACGTTTCACCAGAATTTTCGTAGCATCAATCTGAGATTGTTGAAGGGAGGGCAGAATGTCGAAATCGCGAACCCCTTCCATCAAGATGGTGGCCGACAGGGCAGGCGTCTCGGTAGCGACCGTTTCGAATGTCCTCAATGGCAAGCCCACGGTCTCTCCGGATTTCGCCAGGCGCGTGAATGACGCGGTGCGTGAACTTGGCTATGTCGTCGATCTCGGCGCATCGCGGTTGCGCTCGCGCAAGGCACAGCTTGCGGGTGTCGTAGTACCGGATCTCACCAATCCGATGTTTGCCTCCTTCGTTTCCACGCTGGAGCATCTGGCGCGTCTCGACGATTACGATCTGGTGGTCGTCTCCGCGCGCAACAATGTCGAGGAGGAGGCCGACCGGCTGCGCAAGATCCGCTCATGGCGGCCGGCCGGCCTGATTATCATCCCCTGTGATGACGCCTTTGCCGAACGCTTGCCGAATGGCTTCTTCGCACCGGTCGTGCTGGCCGACCGTATACCGGATGCGGCGGGCTTCGATTTGATCGCGGTCGACAATGGCCCGGCCGCTGGCGCGATCGCCGCCCATCTCGACAGGCAAGGTTATGGTGATTGCCTGGTTCTTGGCAGCAGCCTTTCGATCACCAATGTTTGCGAACGCTGGGAAGGCGTGCGAGCTGCGGCCGGCCATATGCATGTCGAAATGCTGGAAATTGGCATAGACGATGCCAATGGCGCGCAGCGCCTAGAGGAGCGGCTGCGTCAACGTCCTTTGCCTGGCGCGTTGTTTTCGCTCGACCATGGCACGACGCTTTTGACCTACCGCACCATGGCGGAGATCGGGCTTTCCGTGCCCGGCGATCTCGCCTTTGCAAGCTTCGACGATATGGAATGGATGCAGCTGGTCGCACCCGGCATTACGGCGGTGCGTCAGCCCATCGAGGAAATGGCCGAACAGGCCTGGGCGCTGCTGTTGCGGCGCATGACCGGCTCTGCCGGAAAGCCGGTTACGCGGCGCCTGCGCTGCGCCGTAGAGATCCGCGGTTCGACGCCGCGGAGCCCGCTTGAGGAGGCGGGTAACACGAAACTGGGAGGAGAAAAATGGAAGTTACAAGACGAACCCTACTCGCCGGAATAGGTGGAACTGTCGTCGCCGGCACTCTGGGCGGCACGATCGGCGTCGCACAGGCGGCTGAGCCGCAAGTTGGCGTCGTGGTCAAGATCGGCGGCATTCCATGGTTCAATGCCATGGAAGTCGGCATCAAGAAGGCAGCGCCGGAATACAAGGCCAACGCCTGGATGGTCGGGCCGACGCAGGCCGATGCTGCCCAGCAGGTGCGTGCGATCGAAGATCTGATCGCCCGCAAGGTCGCTGTCATCGGCATCGTGCCGAACGACTCCGCTGCCCTCGATCCCGTTCTCGGCCGTGCGCGAGCCGCAGGTATCAAGGTGCTGGCCCATGAAGGGCCGAACCAGAAGGAAGCCGATTGGGACTTCGAGCTGACGACCATCGAAGGCTATGGCCAGGCCCATATGGACCTGCTGGCCAAGCAGATGGGTGAAGAAGGCAAATATATCGTCTATGTCGGATCGCTGACGGTTCCCCTGCATAATGCCTGGGCCGATGCCGCGATCGCCTATCAGAAGCAGAAGTACCCGAAGATGGAAATGCTCGGCGATCGCTTCGGCGTGGCCGAGAGCCTGGATGACAGCATCAAGACCACGCAGGACCAGCTTCGCGCTCATCCGGATCTCAAGGGCATCCTGACATTCGGCTCGCAAGGTCCGATCGGTGCGGCGCGCGTTCTCGACGATCGCGAAAAGGCGAAGTCGATCGTGCTGGTCGGCGGCTTCTCTCCGGGGCAGGGCGTCAAATACGTCAAGTCCGGCACCATCCGCGGCGGCTTCATCTGGAATCCGATGACGGCGGGCGAGATCTTCGTCCAGCTTGCCTCTCTGCTCGCCGCCGGCAAGGAGCCGACCGACAATATGGAGCTGACCGGCGTCGGCAAGGTGCGCGTCTATCCGGACAAGAAACTCATCCAGGCCCAGAAGCTCGAGTCGCTCGATAAGGAAAATATCGACCGGCTCGTAGCGCTTGGTCTCTAAAGCATTTCCAGGAAAAGTGCGCAGCGGTTTTCCGTCCGGAATGCGTAAGGAACCAAGAGGATAGAGCTTTCCCGCGATTCGAAGAAAAGTGGAAAAGTTCTGACTGTTCCTCCCGAGGGCCGGCGGCAGGCTTCAAGCCGCCGCCGGCCGATTCATGGCAATCGGAGTGGATCGATGAGCGATGAAATTCCGTTTCTGCGTTTGACCGGACTGTCGAAACGGTTCGGCGGCGTGCGGGCATTGGAAGAGATCGACTGGGATGTGCGGTCTGGCGAGATTCATTGCCTGGTCGGCGAAAATGGCTGCGGCAAGTCGACCCTCATCAAGACCGTAGCCGGTGTGCATCCGCCGTCGGCTGGGATGATCGAGATCGAGGGCGAGTCGGTTCTTCCGCTTGATCCCGCACGCGCCAAGGCTCTGGGGATTCAGGTGATTTTCCAGGACCTATCCCTGTTTCCCAACCTGTCCGCTGTCGAAAATGTCGCCATAGAAAGCCATCTCGACCGGCTGGTAAAGCCGGTCAACTGGAAGCAAATGCGGGAGAAGGCAAGCGCTGTCCTTGCAAGGCTCGGCTTTGCGCTCAACCTCGATCTCGTGGTTTCCGATCTTTCGGTGGCCGAGCGCCAGATCGTCGCGATCGCACGCGGCCTGGCAGCCGAGGCGCGACTGATTTTCATGGACGAACCGACAGCGTCGCTAACGCGGACCGAGGTCGACCGCCTTTTGGGGATCGTCGGACGGCTCAAGGCGGACGGTATCGCCGTCGTCTTCGTTTCCCACCGGCTCGACGAAGTCGTCGAGATCGCCGAGCGCGTCACTGTCATGCGCGACGGCCGCAAGGTTGGCACTTGGCCCGCCGATCAAATGAATGAAAAGAAGATCGCTCATCTAATGACGGGGCTCGATATCGATCACGCGATCGTTGCCCGCAACATGGGTGAGGCGGCGCCTATTCTGGAAGTCCATGGTCTGTCGCGCCGTGGTGAGTTTGCTGATATCGATTTCACGCTGCGCCGCGGCGAGGTGCTCGGCATCTCCGGATTGCTGGGATCGGGCCGCACCGAGCTTGCGCTGACACTGTTCGGCATGCATCGGGCCGAAAGCGGCAGCATCCGTCTTGAGGGCAGGGAGCTTGTGCTTCGCTCCAATCGTGATGCCGTACGCGCGGGCATTGCCTATGTCTCCGAGGATCGTCTGAGCCTCGGCGTGATCCTGCAGCAGTCGATCGGCGACAACATCATGCTCGCGATCATGCGGGGCATGGCAAACCGGCTGGGGCTCATTCCCGATAAATCCCGCAGGCAACTCGCCGAGGATTGGATCAAGCGGCTCGCCATCAAGGTTCCCTCGGCCGATCGCGCCGTGCAGACGCTTTCAGGCGGCAATCAGCAGCGTGTCGTGCTGGCGAAGTGGCTTGCGACGCGGCCGAAGGTGCTGATCCTCGATTCCCCGACAGTGGGCGTCGATATCAAGAACAAGCAGGGCATCTACGATGTGGTGGCTGAACTGGCGCGCCAAGGCGTCGCCATCATCCTCATCTCCGACGAGGTCTCCGAACTCTTTGCGACCTGTGATCGCATCCTGCACATGCGCGCCGGCCGCATCGTCGGCGAAGCGGTGCCGGGTGACGTCAGCGAGGCCAACATGAAGGAGCGCATCTATGCGTGAGCACAGTCAAACGGCCGCACCATCCTTTGTCGCGCAATTGAAGCGGCGTCCCGAAGCGTGGCTTCTGGCCGTCATAGCCGCGGTCGTGATCGTCTTTTCCCTGACGGCGCGCGATTTCTTAACGCTCGGCAATATTATCGATCTGCTCGAAACCTATTCGGTGCAGGCGATCATGGCGATGGGCCTCTTCGTCGTGCTGGTTTCGGGCGGCATCGACATCTCCTTCGCGGCAACCGCCTCCGTAGCGCAATATTGTGCGGCGCTGCTGGCAACGCAGTTCGGCTTCTCCGCGCCCGTCGTCATTGGTTTTGGCCTGGCGATCGGCGTCGGCCTGGGTTGCCTGAATGCACTTCTGGTTCATTATGTGCGCATCACCTCGATCATAGCCACGATCGCCATGATGAGCGTCAGTTTCTCGCTGCTGATGTATTTTTCCGGTGGCAAGTCGATTTATACGTTGCCGGATTGGTGGACGAACCGCATCGTCTTCTGGCGCATGGAAACGGCATCGGGCGACATCGTCCGCGTGACGTTGCCGATCGTCGCCATGGTGGTGGTGACCCTGTTCACCTGGGCGTGGATGACGCGCTCATCCGTCGGGCGGCAGCTCTACGCAATGGGCGGCAATGCGGAGGCTGCAAGGCGCATCGGCATGAACATCGGCCGGCTGCAATTCGTCGCCTATGGCTATCTCGGGCTGATGGCGGCGGTTGCCGGCCTGCTGCAGGCCCATCGGGTCGGCGAAAGCGTGCCCAACGCCATGTACAATACGGAACTTGCGGTACTGTCCGCCGCTGTCCTTGGCGGTGCCAGCCTGACGGGCGGTATCGGCACCGTGCCCGGCGTGCTGCTCGGCATCGTGCTTCTGGCCGTGCTGCAGAACGGGCTCAATCTGCTCGGCGTCTCCTCCTATTTCTTCCAGATCGTCATCGGCATCACCATTCTGGTCTCGACCTCGATCACCGTCATCAGCTCGCGGCCGGGCCGCCGCCATCGCATCATCGCGGGAGCGTCGTCCAATGGCTGAGCCTCCGCTTCTCTATAACATCAACAGCAGTCTGGCAGACCTGATGACGCGTATGCGGACAGGTATTCCCGGCGCCCATACCGGGCTTGTCGTCCTTCTGGTCTTTCTGGTTGCCGGCTTCTCTCTGTTCATTCCAAATTTTGCTTCGCTCGGCACGCTGCAATCCTTCATGTACCAGCTGCCGCTGCTCGGGCTCCTGTCTCTCGCGATGATGGCGCCGTTGATCACGGGCGGCCTCAATCTGGCGATCATCGCGACGACCAACCAGTGCGCGCTGCTGATGGCCTTCATCATGCAGAGCCTGATCACGCCCGATAGCGGCACGGGAGCGGCGCCCGCCGTGATCATACTGGCGCTTCTGACCGGCCTTGTGCTCTGCCTGCTCATCGGCCTTATCACCGGCGCGCTCATTGCCTATACCGGCGTTCACCCGATCCTCATCACGCTCGGCACGAAATCGCTGATCGACGGCATCAGCATCTATCTGACCCGCGGCATGGCACTGTCAGGCATACCGGACGGCTTCAGCCGCATCGGGACGACGACGATAGTGGGGGTGCCGCTGATCTTCCTGCTACTGATCGTGGTTGCTGTTATCGTAAGCCTCATATTGCGACGTACCGCCTTCGGCGTCGCCTGCGCCATGATCGGCTCCAATATCGAGGCGGCGCGCTATTCCGCCATTGACACGCGCCGAGTGCTGGTCGGTGTCTATGTCATGTCGAGCCTGATCTGCTTCTTCGCCGCGCTGGTCATGCTGGCGACCTTCAACTCGGCGAGCGCGGACTATGCGCAATCCTATCTGCTGGTGACGATCCTTGCAGCTGTGCTTGGCGGCGTCGATCCCTTCGGCGGCTTCGGCACGGCCGGCGGGTTGATGCTGGCGCTGGCCATCCTGCAGGTCATCTCCTCGGGCTTCAACCAGTTCGGTCTCAGCAATTACCTGACCGTCGCGATATGGGGCGGCATCCTCATCTTCGTCGCTGCGGTTCAGACGGCGCGACCCTACCTGATGTGGCTGCTGCCGACACGTTTCTTCGGTCCCAAATGAGTATCGTTGCGGTTTTCGACATCGGTAAGACGAATGTGAAGCTGTCGGCGGCAACGGATGACGGCAGCGTACTGGAAACCCTGTCGACGCCGAATATCGTGAAGGATGGTCCGCCCTATCGCCATCACGATCTCGACGGTCTGGAAGACTGGCTCATCGATAGCCTGAGGGAGCTGGGACGCAGGCACGACATAGGCGCGATCATTACCTGCGCGCATGGGTCCGGCGGTGTGCTGGTCGACCGACAGGGTGCTGCAATGCCGATGATCGACTATGAGCAGCCGATCCCCGCGGATGTCTATGCGCGGTACAGGGCAATTGCCGGCTCCTATCGCGAGAGGGCAAGCGCCATCATGCTGGGTGCGGCGCATCTGGCACGGCAGATGTTGTGGCAGGAAATGTACTGGCCGGAGACCTTTGCGGCGGCCAGCGCCTATCTCGCCACACCGCAATATTGGGCGTTCCGCCTGTCAGGCGTGCTGGCGAGCGAAGTGACGAGCCTTGCGGCGCAGTCTCATCTGTGGGCATCGGCCGACAGCCGGCCGGCCTCGCTCGTTGCAAACCGCGGATGGCAGCGTCTCATGCCGCCGATGCGGCGAGCGTGGGAAGCACTTGGTCTGTTGAAGCCCGAGCTCGCCAGACGCAGCGGCCTGAAGGCGACGACGCGCATCCTGTGCGGCGTGCACGATTCCTCGGCCAATCTATACCGCTATCAGGCGGCCGATCTTTCCGATTTTACCGTTGTCTCCACAGGTACCTGGATCGTTGCATTGAGCGACCGCGGCGATGTCGATTTCAGCGTCGAGCGACCCGGCCATTCCTGCAATGCCGATGTCTTCGGCAACCCGACGCCGGGTATGCTGACCATGGGTGGCCGGGAATTTTCGACCGTCGCCGCAAAGGCTTTCGGCCCCGCCTCGTTGCAGGCCCTTCGGATGATCGTGGCGTCAGGTACCTTTGCACTGCCGACATTCGGCTCGGACGACGGGCTCTTTCCCGGCACGGCCCATCGCGGCCGTCTTGAAGGCCCGCTTGCGGAGGAGGAAGACGTCCGGTTCACGCTCGCAGTGCTCTATTCGGCGCTGCTGACCGCGGCCTGCATTCAGGACCTTCCGCCCACAGAGACGGTGGTGCTGGACGGCAATTTCGTCGTCGATCCCCTTTATGGCGCCATCGTTGCGGCCTTCCTGCGTGATCGACGCGTGCTCGTCAGCCGCAGCACGACCGGAACGGCGACGGGCGCCGCCATGCTGGCATCCCATGAAATGCGTGCGTCACCTGCAGCGCTGGCGGCCGAAGCACCCGATATCTCCGGCCTTCCCGAACTTTCATCCTACCGGCAACGCTGGCAAACCCTGATCAAGACAATGGAGTGAGATCGTGACGACTTATGACGACAATGCCCTGCGCGAAGACATGGTGGCGATCTGCCGCCGGATGAACGCATCCGGCATCAACCAGGGAACGGCCGGCAACGTGTCGGTGCGGAATCCCAAGGGATTTCTGGTCACACCAACCTCTCTGCCCTACGACATGATGCAGCCAAAGGACCTGGTGCAGATGTATTTCGATGGCAGCTACGAGGGTGAGCGCCGGCCATCGTCCGAGTGGCGGTTCCATCGCGATATTCTCGCATCTCGCAAGGATATCGAATGCGTGCTCCATTGCCACTCGGTCTATGCGACCACGCTTGCCGTGCATCACAAGACGATTCCGAGCTTTCATTATATGACGGGTGTCGCCGGCGGTACGACGATCCGCTGTGCGCGTTACGCCACCTTCGGCACGCAGGCTCTTTCCGATGCGGCGATCGAAGCGCTGCAGGACAGGCTTGCCTGCCTGCTCGGCCAGCACGGGCAGATCTCGCTCGGCAAGACGCCGGCCGCTGCCCTTGCGCTTGCCATCGAGGTCGAAACCCTCTCGCGCCTTTATGTGCAGGCGCTCACACTCGGCGAGCCGCCCATTCTCGATGACGAAGAGATGGCACGCGTCATCCAGCAGATGAAGAACATGAGCTATGGACAGGCACCGGATCTGGATGGGGTCAACGATGTGGCAAAGCGACGGCAGTAATCCCTAGCCGCCTTCAATCTTCACGCGAAGTCTTGACATGTATGCGACTGAGTAGCACCTTGGACGTCTGAAGGAGATTGTCCCGTGAGCGTGAAGTCGTCGATATCGTTGACCGATCAGCAGGATGCATTTGCCCGCTCGCTTGTCGAGACGGGCCGCTATTCCAGCCTGAGTTCGGTTCTCCAGCAGGGTCTGGAGCTGCTGCGACAGAAAACGGAAGCGGAAGCGGCCGAGACGGAAGGGCTGCGCAGGCTCATTCAGCGCCGCGTCGACGGACCGAAGATCCCGGCTCAGGACATGGAGGAGCGAATCGAGAGCATGATCGAGCGCAAACGGCGAGCTCTCCGTGTGGAGCCTTGAATATTCCAGGGATGCCGATCTCGATTTCGAACTGACCTTCGATCATCTATTTGCGGCCTATCTCGATCTTGGAGACCCGTCCGGGGAAGCTCTGGAGCGCGCGGCCAGCCGTATTCGCGAACTCCGTCTGGAGATCGATCGGTTGGTCGAGACCCCATATATCGGAACATTGCGGCCGGATATCTATCCGGGCATCCGCTTCCTGCGGCGTGACAAGGCGGCCGTCTGGTTTCTGCCGATCGAGGAGAGCCGGACGATCGTCGTCGCGGCGATTTTCTTCGGCGGTCAGGATCATATCAGGCGGATGCTGGCGCGCATGCTGCAGCGATAATGCTCCAATCGTCCGCTCGAATGGGGTTTCCGACTTCGAGCCAAGCCATCTCTTATCGGTTGCGACCCATTGGCAGCGTCCTGATGCCACTTCGGCAATCTGTGTGTAATGTAGCCGCAATCTTTGGCTGTCAGTGGGGGCGAAGGATGGCAACCGCCGTTCTTAGGGGAAAAGTCATTGCGAATTCTGCTGCTTGAGGATGAGCCCGAAATGGCCCGCGCGCTGCTTGAAGCGTTGCGACGCCGCGATGTGCTCGCCGACCATGTCCGGACGATTGCGGATGCCGATGCCATGGCCCGCGTCGGAACCTATGACGTCCTCGTGCTGGATCGTCGACTGCCTGACGGCGAAGGACTGGATCTCGTGGCGGCGCTGCGTCAGCGCAAGCATCCTGTCCCGATCCTCGTGCTGACGGCGCTTGGCAGCGTCGATCACCGCGTCGACGGGCTCGACAGCGGTGCCGACGACTATCTTGCCAAGCCTTTCGCGATCGAGGAGTTGCTGGCGCGCTTGAGAGCTCTCCAGAGACGGGGGCCGACAGTTTCCGACAGATATCTGACTTTCGGCAATCTGAGCGTCGATCCGAGGACCAATGAGATCTTCGTCGGCAGCGCGCTTATCGAGTTTCCGCGCCGCGAATATCTGGTGCTGGAGACGCTGATGCGCCGTCCGAACCGCATCGTGACGAGGCCGAGCCTGACCGAGGCCGTTTATGCCCTCGAGGACGAGATCGGATCGAACGCCCTGGATGCCCACATCTCACGCATTCGAAAGAAGCTGCTTCTGGCCGAGGCCACGGCCGAGATAAGAGCGGTGCGGAACATCGGCTATCTGATCCGGGCCAAGGCATGAACGCGGAACGCAGCCGATCGTTACGCTGGGGGCTGATAAAGCGCCTGATCGCCTTGCAGGCCTTCCTCCTCGTTCTCTTCTTCGTCCTTCTCGTCGCCTGGCTCTGGATCATCAATCCGGAGCTGGAAGATGCCAATGAAGAGGCTGTCCGCGTTGTCGCCCAGCAGATTACAAGGGATGATGACGGCCAACTGCAGGTGGCGGAGACGCAGGAGGTAGTAGAGCTGAAGCAGCGTTATCCCGAACTCTGGTTCATGATCCGGGACAGCAAGGGAATACTCTTTCAATATGGAGAGATACCGGCGGCCGCGTTCGATGAGAACTTCCCGTGGACGATCGATCGGGCAAGGGTGGAGGCTGGCAATGGAGCACATGCTACCGTGGAGAACCGGGAGACCTCGGTCGGCAAGCTGCAGATTGTCGCGGCCACTGAGCGCGGCTTTGACAATGACGGCTTGAACGTGTGGATCAATATGCGGGTCGACGTTGCCAAAGGTCCCAATGGCGAAATCCATTGGCTCAACGTCTTGCCGGCTCTGGCATTCCTGATCTTCATCGGCGTCTTTCCCATACTGGCGGTGACCGGCGTGGCGACGCTTCTCGTCACGCCGCGTGCCGTCGGCCGGTCGCTGAGCGGGCTGGTGGAGACGGCAACCCAGGCGCAGGCGATCGACTTCGACAGCCGTTCGGCCCGCCTCGAGCGCTCGAAGGTGCCGACCGAGATCATCCCTCTGGTCGATGCGTTTAACCATGCCCTCTCAAAGCTGGATGAAGGGTATAACAGGCACAATCGCTTTCTTGCCGATGCCGCCCATGAGCTGCGGACGCCGATCGCGATTGCACGGACGCGAGCGGACCTTCTCCCCGAGGCCGAAGTCAGCCAGCAGGTGCGTGATGATATCGACCGGCTATCCCGCGTCGCCCATCAACTCCTGGAGATGCAGGCGATCGGCGCGGTAGAATTGCGTGCGGAGAAGAAGGATCTGAATGTGCTGGTCGAAAACATCGCCGCCGATGTCGCCCCGATTGTGATGGATGCCGGCTATGATTTCGACTTCGAGCCGAGCTCCGAAGAAGCAGTCTTCGTGATCCAGACCTCGACGATCGAAATGGCGGTTGTCAACCTGATCCGGAACGCGATCGATCACGCCGGTGGAAAGGGCTCGATCATCGTCCGCGTTAGCGCCGATGGCGCGATCGATGTCTGCGACGAAGGTCCCGGCATACCGCTGGCGGAGCGCGATCGCGTCTTCGAGCCGTTCCGCCGCATCAACGCCAGCTCGTCCGGTGCCGGTCTGGGATTGAACCTGGTAAAAAAGGCGGCCGAGCTCCACGGCGGGCGAGTTTCGTTCCCAGACATCGGCTGCGGTTTTTGCGTCCGCCTGCAGATCGGTTCCATCCCGCCGACTGTCGTAGTCGCAGACATGGGCTGGCGGCAGAAGCCGTAAGTGCCGGGCTGAAACGGCATGTGCCAGCTATTGCCGCGCAAAATCCTGAAACTGTTTTCATTTTCACAAGCGATCGGGGCTCGGATATTCGATTTTCCGAAGCCGGGTTCCCTGATAGGGTCCGGAAGAGACACCAACGGGATAGGGCATGTTGAAACTTCTCTTGTCGGCTTTGCTCTTCCTGGCGGCTGTCTGCACCTCTTTTCTTGCCTTCGGCGATACAATGGACCTTCGACTGCACAAGGCCGCCGCGACGAACGACATCGCGGCCATTCAACAATTGCTCGATAGCGGCGCCGCCATCGAGGCGCGGGATGCAAAAGGCGCGACGCCGCTGCTGGTCGCGACACACGGCAACAGGGTGGAGGCCGCGCGAGCGCTGATAGAGGCGGGTGCCGACGTCAACGCCAAGGACAATATCGAGGACAGCCCTTATCTTTATGCCGGCGCTCGCGGCCATCTGGATATTCTCAAGCTGACGCTTGCCCATGGGGCGGATCTCAAGAGCATCAACCGCTATGGCGGCACGGCGCTTATTCCCGCCGCCGAACGCGGTCACGTCGAAACCGTCGACACGTTGATCAAGGCGGGTATCGATGTCGATCACGTCAACCGGTTGGGGTGGACGGCCCTGATCGAGGCCGTCATTCTCGGCGATGGCGGTTCGCGTCATGTTGAGATCGTCAGGCTGTTGATAGATGCCGGCGCAAACGTCGATCTGGCCGACAATGATGGCGTGACACCGCTGCGGCATGCCCGCAGTCGCGGTCATGCCGAGATCGTGAAATTACTGGAGGCGGTGGGGGCGACGTAACGAGACGTTCCGACTTCCGGCGCTATGCAATACCACGGGGAGGCATATGCCTCAGCCTCCCGAAACGATGAGAATGAAGGGCTTGGACAATGGAAAGAAAATACTACTCCTCTCTTGGCGGCCATCCGCCGCAGAGCGACTTGCTGACGGGGCGCGCCGTATTCACGGAGGCCTATGCGGTCATCCCCAAGGGAGTGATGCAGGACATCGTCACGAGCTATCTGCCCTTCTGGAACGATACGCGCTGCTGGGTGATCGCAAGGCCGCTCTCGGGGTTTGCCGAGACCTTTTCGCAATATGTCATGGAAGTGGCGCCGGGCGGTGGCAGTGATCGTCCGGAGCAGGATGCCGAGGCCGAAGGCGTGTTGTTCGTTGTCGACGGCGAGATCGAACTCACCTTGCCTTCCGGCAAGCATCTTCTCCAGCCGGGCGGCTATGCTTTCCTGCCGCCAGGCCTGAAATGGTCGCTGCACAACCGCTCCGGAGCTCATGCCCGCTTCCATTGGGTACGCAAGGCATATGAGGCTGTCGAGGGGCTGGCTCATCCGGAGGCGCTCATCTTGAACGAGAAGGATATTGCGCCGTCCGCCATGCCGGGCACGGGAGGCGGCTGGGCAACGACCCGCTTCGTCGATCCGTCCGATCTGCGGCACGACATGCACGTGACGATCGTCACTCTCCAACCCGGTGCCGTCATTCCCTTCGCGGAGACCCATGTCATGGAGCACGGCCTCTATGTGCTGGAAGGCAAGGCCGTCTATCGCTTGAACCAGGATTGGGTCGAAGTCGAGGCCGGCGACTTCATGTGGTTGCGCGCCTTTTGCCCGCAGGCGTGCTATGCTGGCGGTCCAGGTCCGTTCCGCTACCTGCTCTACAAGGACGTCAATCGCCATATGGCGCTTCGTCCCTTCGGTGCGCGCCGTTAAGCTACGCGTTTTTGCGGCAAGCTCGGCGCCTATGGCGCCGGCTTAGGGTCATCGATACGGCCGGTCGTCAGCTTGCCGTCGCATCAGTTCGTGAGGCGCACGGCATCGCCGTCGGCCGAGGAGCATTGCGACGAGATCGTATAGAAAAAGTCCTGTCGATCCCAACCGCCGCCATCTTCCCAGGCGTGCTTTTGTGCGGCCCGGCAGCCGAAATAGTTCTCGATCGGCAAGGTGACGCCCTTTGGAAGTTGGCTACCGTCGACGAAGAGATAATTCGACGTATTCGGATCATCCGTCCGCAGGGCCAGATCGTATTTTGTGCCGGCCGAGTTCTTGCTGTTGCAGTTCACGGCGTTGTTGTTCGAGATGGACGCGGCCTTGCCAAGCGGACAGCCATCATCTTTGACGTCCATCTGCAGTACGAGCTTGGTATATTGGCCTAGCGTAATCGGGCCGGACGGGACGGCCGTCATGGTGCCCTGGCCATCGTTGTTATGGGTTGTCGGCTGATAGGTTACGGTGCCGACCACGGTTTCGGCCGTTGCATTGGGTCTGACGACACGGATCGTGATGACTTTGTAGTACCACCCCTGCGCCTGTGTCGGGGTGATGGTCACGATGTCAGGCTTTGCCGGCGCCGTGGCTTGGGAGTTCACGCCGATGTCGAAGCTGTTGATATCGACGATGCGCATCAGGTTTGTCGGCACCGCTCCGGTCAAATTGACCGAAAGGATGCGTCCGTTTGCCGTGATAATATAGCTGAGGTTGGCAGGTGTCGTGTCCGCGTAGGCGGTGATGAAGCGTGTGGCTTCTGCCTGCGACGCGCTTTAGGCGACAGGCGATCGCGGCGCTCCACCATGGGTGCTGCAAGCATCCGAATTTACTTACGGAAATTCTTCATGACCGGTACTGATGCGCAATTCTTCGATACAACCTTAGAATAACGGGAAAGTAAGCTTTCCCGAATAAATGTAGTTCCCATGCCTCAGAAGGTTCGCCGATGCTGCGGCGGATGGGAGCGTCATGCCATCGATCGATATCATCGTGCCGAAATCCGCGCCGCGCCGTTGGCAGGAGATTTTGATCACGCGTCTGCAAGCGGAGGGACACGACATTGCCGTTTTGCATGAGTCTAGGTCGGACGCATGGCCGGTAGCGGTCAATGCTGCTTTGGCTCTTGAGCGAACAATCTTCCGCCGGCGCGATCCGGCGCTTGCCGCTCCCTTATCGGAAATCCCCACCAGCATTCGCAGCAGGCCTGCTGCACTTCGGCTGGATCTTGCCGGCAATGCTGCGCCATCGGATATTCCAACAATGACGTTGCGGTTCGACGGATCGCGGTCGGACCTCTCGGTCCCGATATCCGTCGCCGCCGGCGCCTTGCCCGTCATCGAAACCGTCCTGGATGGAAAGACGGTGATAGGCCGAGCCTCGCCGATGATCGACAAGCGGGAGTCCGCCTCGCTTGGTGTCGAAGATGTCTTGGCGCGTGCTATCACGCTTGCCGTTTCCACCGTTCGTGCCCTTGCCGAAAACCGGCTTGCTGTGAACGAACCCGTATCCATAGCGCCTGAAAATCCTGCTGCTGGAATGCTGGAGTTTGCATCTTCATATGCGGCCAGCGCCCTGCCACGCCTGGGCCGGGAGGTGATGCGGCGCGCACGTTTTCGTCATGCGCATTGGCGCGTCGGCTATCGCTTTATCGATGAGCCGGGTGTGGCAAGCACCTACGAGCTTGGCAACGGCTGGTCGGAGCTGCCGGATGCGGGAGACCATTTCTATGCCGATCCCTTTCCCTTTCAATGGGAGGATCGTTCCTTCCTGTTCGTGGAGGATTATCCGCACGCGACAGGCAAGGCAGTCATCTCCGTCGTGCCGTTCGATGCAGCCGGGAAGCCCGGAGAGCCGCGATGCGTGCTGGAAGAGCCTTACCATCTCTCTTATCCGCAAGTCTTCGAGCGCGGCGGTGCAATCTGGATGCTTCCTGAAGCAAGTTCGGGCGGAAAACTCGTCCTCTATCGCTCCATCCAATTTCCGGATCGCTGGGTTCCCGAAGCCGTGCTCATCGAAGGCGAGATTTCCGATGCGACAATGCTCGAGCAGGGGGGGCAGCTTTGGCTTTTTGCGACTGACCGCGACGGCTATGGCAGCACCTCCGATACGCTCATGGTCTTCCATGCACCCCGGCTTGCCGGCCCCTGGAAGCCGCATATACTGAACCCGGTTCTCATCGATCGCCGCATGGCGCGCCCGGGCGGCGCCTTCGTCCGCGAGCGGGGTAATATCTATCTGCCGGTCCAGGACGGAACGCTCGGCTACGGCGGCGGGCTCGGTATCTCGCAATTGCTGGAGCTGGATGAAAAGACGGTTCGTTTATCACCGCCCCGACCGATTGCGGCGCATGGCGATTGGCCCTATCCGAAAATCCATACGCTCAATCGCTCAGGCCGACTGGAGGTTATCGACGGGATTGCAGCCGTGCGGAAGTGAGCGGGATAGAAGCAGAGCTTCGTAGCCGGCGCACATGCGCGCCGGCGAATATTGTTCCTTCAGCTGCCGTCCGGCAGCGGCAAGCTGAGCTGCAAGCTCGGGCCTGGCAATAAGTTCAGCAAGTCCATCAGCCATGCTCTTGGCATCGGCTTCGACGAAGAGTGCTGCAGCCTCACCATCATCCGTCGTCAGGACTTCCCGAAGGACATCGAGCTTGCTTGTGACCACCGGTAGTCCGGAAATGGCCGCTTCGACGGCGGCAAGGCCAAAGGTTTCCGTCAACGACGAAAAGGCGTAGGCGTCTCCCGCCGCGAGGAATTCGAAGATGCGGGAGGGAGGCACTTCGCCGACGAGATGCAGCCTGTCGTCGACGCCGTTGTCCTTAGCAAAAGCGACGATCGACTCTTGTTCGGGGCCGGTGCCGGCTATGGCGATATGAATATCGGGCAGATGGACGAGGGCGCCGACGAGCGCGATCTGGTTTTTCGATGGCGCCATGCGGCCGGAAGAGACGGCGAGCCAGGCTTCTTGAGGAAGACCGAAGGCCGCGCGCGCCGCCACCTTGTCGAAAGCGACCGAGAGCGCGGGAACGCCATGGTCGATGCGTGACATTCGGCGCCGATAGGCTTTCGGAAAGCTGTCGAATTGCGCTTCCGTCCAGCGCGAATTGACGACATTGGCATGATAGGCGCCGAGCGTGCCCATCAGCTTGTCGATCTGCGTCAGGATCCCCCTGACGCCTCGAGTCTGCGGCGCGCCGCTCTGGTTTGCGATGATGAGGTCTGCACCGGCGAACCGCGCGCCGATGGTGCCGAAAATATTGCCGTAGTGCTGGAAGGTGATGACGGCATCCGGTCGAGCTTTGCGCAGATAACCGGCAAGTCCAATCGCCGCACGCATCTGGCCAGGCAGGCCGCGCGGCGGTTTGGTGAGGATGAAATCAGCGTGCGGATCGCGGTCGTAGACATCGGTCTTCCGATACATGAAGACGGTTCGCACATCATGGCCACGCGCGCGCAGTCCCTCGCCGACCATATCGGAGATCCGCTGTGCACCACCTGCTTCTGCCTGGGTCTGGACCTGGATGATTTTCATGAGCGGCCTTTCAGGAAGGAGCGGGCGGCAAGCGCGTCTTCGCCGGCAAGAAAGCCGAGGATCGACGGATTGATGCCGATGGTACGGCGCGCGATGGACACGGCGGTCACGCACCAAACGATGATCGTGCCGGCGATGGCGAGCGCTGCGCCGATCGGGCCGAACCAATAGGTCAGCACCGTCGTCGCACAGAGCCCGAAGGCGTTGACGATAACAAGCAGCTTGAAAAGTGCATGCTGGAGACCCGTCAACTGCATGAGGATTTCGGTCGGCCCGCAGGCGGTGCCGATGGTCGCGCCGATGCCGAAGATGATCAGCGTCACCTGCATTGTCGGCGTGGCATAGGCGTGATTGAAGATCGACAGGATCAGGTCGCCGAAGATCAGGAAGGATACCAGCACGCACAAGGCGATGACGAAGCCGCCAAGCGCTGCGAGGCTGGTGATACGCTGCACATGCGCCCTGTCCCCAGTGTAGAAGGCGGCCGAGATCTGCGGCGCCAGCGCCTGGTTGATACCGTTGAGCGCGAGGACGACCAGCCGCATCGTCCGATCCGCCACGAAGATTGCGCCGGCAGCCTCTGGGCCTAGAATGGCCGCGACAAGCAAGGTGCTCGCCTGGCTGAGCGCAGGCGGCAGCGCCGTGACGCCCCAGAGCCCGAACGTCACCGTCTTGAATTCATCCTTCTGTTCTCTCGTAAGCGGGCCGCGCTGCGCGCGGATCGTGTCGCGAAAAAGCACGAATGTTTGCGGCGCGATGATGAGGAGCAGCAAACCGGCTGTCAGGTAGGTTGTGGTAACCGCGCTCATTCTCATCTGCATGAAATGGGCAAGCACGAAGACGGGGATTGCTACTGCCCGCCAAATGACATCGCGTGGCAGCAGCGCGAAGATGAGCGCATTCTTGGCGCGAAGAGCGCAGGCGACGAATTCCGACCAGCCGAGCGCGAAGGCCAGCACCATGGTCGCCACGCAGATCGCGAGCCATTCGGGCGTCTGTCTGCCGGCGAATGGTAAAAAGCCGATGACGAGAATGAGCAGGCTGAAGCTCGCAAGCCCCATGAGCGCAATAAGGATGGAACGGGCCATCATGCCGTTTGCCGAATTCAGGTCGTTGTTGCCGGCATATTGCGGCCAGAACCTGAGCACTGCGCTTTGCTGGCCGACTATTGCGAAGAAGGAGACCAGGCTCGCCCCGGCATAGGCGGCGCTATAAAGACCGAACTGCCGCTCATCGGTCGTCATGGCGACCGCAACGAACATCAGGAACGACAGGCCGGCACTGGCGAGCTTGATGGCACCGGCAACGGCGCCGCTCCTGGCAAGCGCGCCGATCGACAAGCGCAGGTTGCTCGCAGGCGGCGGCGTTTCGGCCGATAAAGTATCGCTGCTGCCGGCTTGCTCACCCAACGCCCTGATCCTGTGTTGATCGCTGTCGACCGAATGGTCTGCAATGCCTGAAATAGAATGTATCTCTAATATCGTAAGTACTGATGCTTGCGCTAGAACGAAGTCGCAACATGGTTACTTGCGATGTCTCAAGTCGATCACACGCTCAGGTGTAAATTCAACGGATGATTAACATTATTCACTAATACTGAATTTAGTGATGTGCGATGAGCCGGAGATCCGCGGCCCGCGGAGAGGAACAGGATGAAGCCGTTTAACATTGACGAGCGTTCGCTTCCGCCGCTGTTCGATGTCGGTGCTGTGTGGACCATCCTCTGGCAGCGCTGGCTGACCGTGTTGATATGCACCATTGCCGTGCTCCTGCTGGCGCTGGCTTACCTTGTGGTGGCAAAGCCGAGCTATACCGCGACAGCTTCCGTCATGATCGATCCACGCGATCCGCGCGCGACAAATCTCAACAATGTTCTGCCCGGCATCGGCAGTGACAGCGCGGCGATCGCAAGCCAGGTATTCGTTATTGAATCGCGCGATCTGCTGATGAAGGTCTTTGAGAGCGAGAATATCGAGAGCGATCCCGAATTTGCAAACGGCGGTCTCCTGTCGCGTATTGGTCTGGCTTCACATCCTACGAAGGATTCGATCTTCAAGAATTTCCAACGCGCCGTCACGGTAGAACGCGCCGGGCTTACTTATGTCATCGATGTCAGTTTCGCATCCCGCTATTCAGACAAGGCGGCGCGGATCGCCAATGCCATCGTCAATCGCTACAAGGCCGGTCTGTCGGGCGAGCGGGAGACTGCAAATAGCGACGTGAATTCCCTTCTTGCGAGCCGGATCGGCAATCTTCAGAAGAATGTCAGCGATGCTGAGCAGGAAGTCGGGGATTTCAAGGTCTCGCATCAGATCCTCGATGCCTCCGCGGGCGGCACGCTGCAGTCCCAGATCGACAAGCTCACAGATCAGTTGATTGGTGCGCGAAGCGAGGCGGATCGGGCCAAGGATAAATATGCTCAGGCAGTCGCCGCAGGCACTTCGCCGGCCGGGCTTGCCAAGCTCTCGGAAATCCTTTCCTCCGAAGCCACGGTCAAACTCCGCGAGAACTACAATCAACGGGCCGCCGATCTCGCCAATTACGAGGCCATGTACCAGCCGCGTCATCCGGTGATCAAAAGACTGCGATCCGAGTTGGACAGGATGCAGGGCCTCATGACTGTCGAGGCGCAGCGCATCACGCGGGAATTGAAGGCGAAGTCCGATCTCGCCGCGCAGAACGTTGCAGCGTTGCAGACCAAGCTCGACGACCTCCGCCAGAAGTTGGAAAGCTCGGATGCCGCGCAGGTGCAATTGCGGCAGCTGGAGGCGAAGACGAAGGCGGCACGCACAGTTCTCGACGATTTCCTGAAGCGCGCCGAGGAAACATCGCAGATGCAGGGCCTGCAGCTGCAGGAGGCGCGGGTGATTAGCGCCGCCGCTCCGCCGGTGCAGCCGACCTGGCCGAAGCCGCTGCTCCTGTTGCCGGTCAGCGCCGCGCTCGGTCTCATCATCGGCTGCGGTCTTGCCCTGGTGCGCGGACCCAGACATCAGCCGGAACAGGATCCGACAAGCCCCTTCAGACGTAGCCTCCTTGACGTCGAACCTCACAAAACCCCCTCGCCGGAAATTGCAAAGGCGGAGCCGGCGCCTGTCCATCTTGGAGAGTATCGGCTTCCGGGCGTTGCCGGCGTCGGCGCCTATCTCAGCATCCGCGCGATGCGAAGACGTTTTTTCCAGGCCGGAAATGAAGCCTTTTCGCGTGATGTGCTGCAGCTCATGCGGCGCATCATTCTGCATCTGAGAGAGCATCCGAAACCCTATGTGCTGCTGGTCTCCTCGCTTCACACGCCGCTGGCTGCGAGACTTGCGGGCGCTATGGTCGGCCTTGGCCTCCAACAGGCCGAACAGAATGTGCTCGTGGTCGAGTTCGGAGACTTGCCTGGCTTGGGGGCGCCAGCGCGCAGCGGTAACGGCGTCTTCATCAGCGGGGCGAGCGGCCTGCGGACCGTGGTGTACAACAGGCCCGTGACTGAGAATTCGGAACCGTCGGCGCGCCTTGGCCTCGACGATATATTGATCACTGCCGGCTCGTTCGATTTCGTGCTTCTGATGGGGCCTTCCATCGTCGATGGCAATTGGGATCCAGCGCTTTTCGCTGACGCGGATCTCATGCTTTTTGCGCTCAGCCCTGCCGAGGAAGCGGCGGAAATCGCCAACATGCTTCGCCAACGGGTCGATGCCGATCAGATCGCGCGCAGCGCCACGCTGACGATTGCGCCGGAGCATGTCGATACGCGTCGCAGCCAAATGGTACGGCCCATCCGCTCGGCTGACGACGGAGGGCAGGGTGATCGAATCTCTGCAAGGGGATGAACGAGGGACGCGGCTTGCGATCGACGATGATATCACGCCGAAGCGCTCTCAAGCTGGCAGGCGGCTCCATTCTGGCTGCTCTTCCGGCTGCCGGCGCGGCGCGTGCGGTAGCCAAGCCCATCGTACCCTCGCGTGGCATCAATCTGCCCGGATGGTTCGATAACAGTGATGGAGTGGCGCCAAGCGCGCCAGTGCTCGAAAAGCTTCGCCAATCGGGCTTTGAAACCATCCGCTTGCCGATCAATGGCGATCTCTTATTGGCAGGTGATACGGCCGCGCTCCGTCACATCGAGGCCGGCGTGACCGATCTCAATCAGCTGGGTTTTTCCGTCCTTGTGGACATGCATCCCTCTGAAAGTCTTCACAAGGCTCTTCGTCAGGATTTCGAGGCTGGCTCGCAAAGGGCGGCCGCAGCCTGGATGGCGTTAAGAAGCGTTGTCGCGAACCTCCCGGATGATAAGGTCTATCCGGAACTCTTGAATGAGCCGCCCATGCGGAGCGACGCGTGGCTGCAACTGCGGGATAGGCTTGCCGAGGTCGTACGATCCAAATGCCCGAGCCATACGCTGATCTGGGGGCCATCGCCCTCTCAGGGCATATGGGAAATAGGCGAGACGCCGCCGCTTGCCGACGGTAACCAGATCGCCGCCATTCATTTCTATGCGCCGACGGCCTTCACCCATCAATGCGAGACGTGGGACGCGTCTCCGCTTGCGCGGATTTCGAATTTGCCCTTTCCGGCGACCATCGAGACGCCGCTGGTACAGCAGAGCATCCAAAAGCTACGCGCGGCCGGAGACGAACAGGCCGCAAACCTCATCGAGGAGCAATTGGCGATGCCCTGGACAGAAGTGGCGATCGCCTCCGAATTCGTGAGGCTGAGGCGCTGGTCCGAGACGCATGACTGCGCCGTCATGATGAATGAGTTCGGTGTGCTCAACTTCTGTGTCGATGTCGAAAGCCGCAGGTTCTGGGTTCGGGCCGCGCGGCAAGCGGCAGAGGCCAATCAGGTCGGCTGGGCCTATTGGGAGCTCGATCAGGGTTTTGGCATCATCAAGAGCCGACGCAGCACCGAGGATTTTGACATCGGCATGATCGCGGCACTTCTGGATGGCCGTGGCGGAGGCTGAAATGCTGAGGAATATGGCAGTGCGGAACGACAACTGATGCGGACGAATGGAGTTTGGCGATGAGCATTACGGGACATCGCGCCGGCTTCGGGGCGGGAGGCGTGAGTTCGCTGCATTCGGATGCGGTCTTCCATCTCTGCATCGCCATTCTCGCGGTCATTGCCTCTGTTTCAGCCTTCGCTATCTGGACGCCCTTCGGGGTTGCCGCGACATTCGCGTTGACGCTCGTCCTCTCGATTGCTCAGCCCGGCTGCATCCCGATCGTCATTGCCTGCTCCTTTCTCTACCAAAATCTCGTGGTCGCCTGGTTCACCCCCTTTGTGCCCGATCACAATACGTTCGATGCACTGCGCGGCGCCAATTTCGTCATCCTGATGACGGCGTTCGGCGCTTTCGTCATGGCCTCTTTCCAATACCGCGTGCGGACTCTGACGGAATTGCGGACCTGGCTGATGTTGAGCTTCATGCTGTGCGGCATTGTTTGTTTCTATCTAGCGCTTGGGGCCGTTCACGGCGGGCCGAAGGATGCCGTCATCTATTTCCGCAATACGATCACGCCGCTTGCATGCTTCCACATCGCAATTCTGGCGGCCAGCCTCTATCCCATTGATCTGCGTAAGGGCATTTTCTGGCTCTGCGCCGTTGCCATCATCTACGGCTATCTGGAACAGATCTTCCGGATGGATTTCCTGAGCCTGTTCCACGGCGATCTCTATATTCATCGTGGCCTGAAGGCTCAGATCGAGGCCGGTGTATGGGAAAAGAAGCTGAGGGAGACTGGCTTCGTGCTTCGCGGTATCGAAGACACGATGATGACGACTTTCTTCAACATCAAGCTGTTCAGCGACCTGTTTCCGCCGATCTTTCGCAATGGCGGTCCGAACTTTCACCCGATCAGCTATGCTTACGGCCTGAGCATCATGTCTGCCTGGCTCCTCTTCAGGGGGCGCTGGCTGCTGCCGATTGCCGCGTTGCCGTTGCTGCTCGTCATTGGTTCCAAGGGTGCGACGTTCATGTTGCTGGTGGCGATCGGCGCTCGGTTGATCTATCGCCCTTCGCGTGCGGAATTGACGTTGCTTGCCGTCGTCACGCTGGCCATCGTCTGGACGGTCGCCGCCATCCTCTTCGGTGCCACCCATGGCGATTACCATGTTCTCGGCCTGATCGCAGGCGTTCGCGAATTTCTGCACAATCCGTTCGGGCAAGGCCTGGGGATCGGCGGCAATCTTTCGAGTACGAGCCTCAATCTGGACTGGGACCGGGCGCAGGACGAGGGCGTCGCCTCCGTCCCGGTTGAAAGCGCCGTCGGCGTCATGCTCTACCAGATGGGCGTGGGTAGCTTCGTCTTCTTCGGCTTTCTTGCCGCATTGGCGATGTCTGCCCGAAAGCAGCTGCTCGCCAGCGGCGACCCGGATTTCCTGTTTGCCTTCGTCGCGATCGTCACGATTGCATCCAATGCGGTATTGCAGGAGGAAGCATTCTTCTCACCGCTTGCGCTCGGCTTCTGTCTTCTGCTTGTCGGTGTTTCCTTTGGAACGCGATGGCGCTTGCTCGGTATTTCGCGAGGGATGGTCAGCCAGTCGGGCGAGCACATGCCATCGCGCTCGCTGTAACGCGGTTAATCTTCGCACTATTCGTTCAATGCAACGAATAGTGATCAGGAGCCGAAGATGACGAGCTCGGTGAATGTCAGGTCTCCAAGCGAGGGCGGCTTGGGGCCTTTGAAATATTTCGTTCCGCTTCCGGCAAAGTAACGTCCGACGAGACCGGGCACGGGTCCATTCGCGTCGACGACGCAGAGAAATACGCCTTTTCGCAGGAGATGGTGACCAAGCGCGCCGGCACACCGGCTGAGCTTCTCGGGCGTGCGGCTGTAAATCACCTGGGCACTCGGGATAATGCCATGGAAGATGCGGCGTGTCTTGAACACGAAGGGAAATGCCTCGTCGCCGTCGACACAAATCAACGACAGACATCCGAGTGCCGCATGCTGGAGAAGGATCTCCCTATCGCCCTCCGAGAGCATCGACATTTCTGGAAGATCGGAGCGAGCTTCGAGCACATGAGAAGGCCGCCTCACAGCACTCAGCATCGGGAGGAAAGCAAGCTGCCCATCGGCATAGCGGCGGAAGCCGAGCGCCTCGTTGACCTTTATGGTTCCCGGCGCCGGAGAAACGTTGATATAGGTGACATTCTTTCGTCTGAGCGCCGCAATCACCATCTTGCCGGCAAAAGCTCGGTATTCCGGATCGACGGACCAGCTTGACAGATTGCAGCGGAGCTCTTCTCCTTCCACTCCTTCGTGCCGAAAATAAAGCGCCAGTAAGACGCCGACGATGCGTCCGGACATATCCAGAACGAAGCCGTATTTCGGCAGGTCGGGTACGAAAGGCCGTTTTTCCATGCGCGTAACGGCGCGCTCCCAATAGCTTCGATCGCGCGTCGGAAAATTTCTGCGGAGGCAATCGATGATACCATCCCAATCGCTCTCTTCAATCGGTCGGCAAGTAAGTCCAGGAGGAAATGCGCCCAAAACTGCCATGATAAACTCCGTAATATTGTCGAATACAGAACTGCGTTATTCACATTTTAGAAACATAATATATTTCTATTAGTGAATATTACCAGAAACAGCGTGCCTGCTTATCAATCCGGCTATGTCACAGGCTTCGAGTTCAGCACAGCGGATCGCAACGCAGACCTGGCGCGTACCGTCTTGAGCTGATGAAGTTTTGTCGCAAGAGCAGGACTTATGTTTTCGAGGCCGTATAGCATGCGTCGCCGCATGAAATGGAGCTGGCGGCGCAGACGCCACCCGACATCGGTTTTCGCCGTCAGATTGAAGTGACGATCGGTCATTTGTACCGAACTGATGTCCATATCAAGCTTTTCCGGGTCGTCGTAATAAGCTGCGATCTTGGTGTGATCGATGGTAGTTTCCGTCATCCATTGCGGGATATATGTGCAGCACAGGCGCTCTACATCGGTCAGAAGCCGGCTGACGCCGAGTCCGCCTGCCGGACAGGAGGTCAGATAGGCATCTCCGATCAGCACGACGCCATCCTGCCGGCAATTGTCGGCAGCTGTTATATCGGTCAGCCAGCTATCGATCCGGCTGCCGATTTCAAAATCGCCAAAGGTGTCGACAAGTGACGGGAAGGCAGCCGCGAGCATCCCTTTCGGATTGTCATGCAGTGACTTGACCCATGGATCTCGCGGATCTCGGAACAGAAAGAGGTTGGCTCGTGTCGTTCCTGGGACCGGAAATAGATTGAGATGGTCGATTCCGTCGCCATCGCCATGATAGGTCAGGGCCGTATGGCGAAATCTGTTGGATCGCAGCGGACGAATGTTGAAGCCGAATGCCAGCGGGCGCCTATCGCTGATCTTTCGGTGCAGAATACCGAGATCCCGGCGCAGGGTATCACCCATGCCCGTCGCAATCACCAGCAATCGCGTGGTGATTTCGTCCTGACCAAGGATCGATATCCGTTGATGTGCAGCTCCGATCCGCAAAGCGCGGACTTGGCCGACGACGAAATTCACCGTTTCAGGCAGCGCGCTGCGCATCGCCGTGACGAGCCTGTTGTAGAAAAATCCATAGTGCTGGCCGTATGTCCGGTCCACCACATGCCCCTTGTGCATGTTGACGATTTCATCGAAGGGTACGGCGGCAGTCGACAGAGGTGCAAATAGCCGAAGTCGCTGAAGTTTTTCGATCGCCTCGCCGCCTATTCTTTCAACGCGGAATTCCTGGGGAAAGACGCGATGACGATCGATGAGTGTCACCCGATATCCCGCTCGGCCGAGCAGGCAGGCCGCAAGCGTGCCGGAAAGCCCGCCGCCGACAATGGCTATGTCTGTGTCCGTTTCGCTCGTTGGTAGTTCGGAATATCGCCTATTCATCATTTCGAATACCTCAGGATCGCATAGATGGCGTAGGGGTTGGTCGTCAGGTAGCGCCAGAACAGGCGGCGAGGTTCCATCAGCATCCGCCAGAACCATTCGAAACCGGCTCTCTGGATCCAGATGGGCGCCCTCTTCGTTCTCTCCGCCAGATGGTCGAAGAGCCCGCCCGATGTCTTGATGATGCCGACATTGGCAAGTCGCGCGGCAAAATCGTGGACGAAGATCTGCTCGCGCGGCACGCCAAGGCCGATCCACAATATGTCGGGGGCGAGTGTGTTGATCTCGTCAAGCTTCCGCTCCAAGGCTTCTCCGGCAAGGTAGCCGTGGCAATGGCCCACGATGCGCAAGCCGGGATAGCGGGTTTGCACGGCGGCGACCGCTTCACGGTTTGCCGTCTCGGTCGCCCCCAGGAGATAGAAGCTTATGCCTTCCCTTTCAGCCAGTTCGGCGACATCGTGAAAGAGATCCGTTGTCGCCACGCGCTCGGGAAGCTGCACCCTGCAGAGCAAGCGTGAGGCCATCACCAAGGGCTGGCCGTCGGCCAGGATCTGATCCGCCTGCTGAAAGAGTTTGGCGATATTGGCATCGGCATGGACGCGTGCGACGACCTCGCCATTGGCCGACGTAAAATAATAGGGCCGGCTGTCGCGGCGGCGTCTCCGCGCAACATCGATCATGAAGGAAGCAGCATTGCGTCGATTGACGACAGTGATGGGCAACCCGCCGATCAACACGCTTGGAAGCGTAGATGGATAGTCTTGAGCATGAATGGCGGCTCCATGTTCGGGCGCGTCTGCCGGCTTCATTTGACTCTCCTGATTTAAAATCTGATCTTCGGAAACAAGATGCGCATCAGCGGCGTCCGAGCCATTGTTGCCGGACTTTTGAACGCCAGTCGTGATTGAGTAAGCTCTTCCTGAATATCTTTGAGAGTCTGTACCAATATCTTGCACAACCATTACCTCCGCTTGCGTAATGGTTATCTAATATGACTTGGAAAGTTAAGGCGTTTATTAGTATTCAGTTAATATGTAAATTTCTAAATAAATAATATGCGCATGAACTGAATTTCATGTGGAGTTAAATCTTTCGCCACGCAATGTGCATTACAGAATTATTTCAATAGCTTAAGTAGCTCCTGAATAATTCTGTTCGCGTGGGCACATCGGAAACACCACAGCGACTGGCTCAGGTATGGAGGAGCGCGTCAGCTGTTCCTCCCCCTTAAAGGGTTCTGTCGCACGTTCCAGATTCAAACAATATACGACCCTAGCGTTAGTCTGCCTTCGGATGGCAGCGATGTGTAAAAGTCGGGGGACTGCTCGATGAGTGCAATCATTGAGATTGTATGTCCGTATCCTCCAAGTGACCACCAGTGGCTTGATCGCGCTTACATAAAGTGTTATATAATTAGTTATGTAAATTGTGAAATGGAGATCGCTTTGACTGAAGATATTGTGAGGGCGATGGGGTTTCTCTGTCTTGGCAGCCGGTTTCGCCGGATCGGCGAGCGTCTGCAGGCCGACACACAGCAGATCATGGAGGAGCTGGACGTCTCTTTGCAGTCTGCCCAGTATCCGTTTCTCGCAGCCATCGATCGTGCCGGGCCGCTAACGATCGGCGAGCTTGCCCAGGCCGTCGGCATCACTCAGCCGGGTGCGACGCGCACCGTCTCGCAGCTTCTGGAATTGGGCTATGTCGACATGCAGGCCTCGACCGAAGACCAGCGTCGTCGTCTGATCTCTCTGACTTCCAGGGGACAGGAGCTCGTCGACTATTCGAAAAAATTCGTCTGGCCGCGCATCGAGCAGGCGGTCCGTGAGCTCTGCGGCGACCTTTCCGGGCCGATATTGCAACAACTGGCCGCAATCGAGGACGGCTTGGCCGAAGCTCCGCTCAGGCGGCGCGGCACCTTCGGCAAGGAGAAGCAATGATGAGCCACATTCTCGACCGCCCGATCTGGAGCGCCCTTGAAACCGCTCATGCGTCACTGGCGGAGGGCAACAGGTATGCGCGCCGTTACCCGCCTTCCATCGTGCCCTTTGCGGCGTCCGCGGACAATTCGGTCGAAAGTCTCGAAGCCCTGGCAAGGCTGCCTTCGGGGAAGAGGTCATGGCGATCGTCGAGGCGGAGCCCATCATCGTTCCTGAAGGGTTGGTGACCCTTTCCAGTACCAGGCTCGTGCAGATGATGGCGCAGCGCCCTTGCGAGCGGATCTCGGATCGCCGGGTCGTGCCGCTGACGGAGGCCGATGCCGCCGATATGCTGGCGCTTGCCACACTCACGAAGCCTGGCCCCTTCACGCTGCGCGCACAGAGCCTCGGTTCCTTCTGGGGCGTGAAGATCGATGGGCGTCTTGTCGCCATGGCAGGTCAGCGCATGCGCCAGACCGGATTTGCCGAGCTTAGCGGCCTCTGCACCCATCCTGATTTTCAGGGACGAGGCCTCGGCACTTTGCTCTTCCGTTTCGTGGCTGGTGAGATCGCAGCTCGAGGTGAAACCGCTTATCTGCACGCTTACACCACGAACGCCCCCGCAATTGCGCTCTATGAAGCGATGGGCTTTCGCCTCCGCTCTGAGATGAACCTCTGCGTCGTCAAACGGCGGGCGGTTTGATTTTCCTTTGTCGCAGTAAGGGCGATCACTGCTGCTGCAGCGCGAGCCTCAGGCCTAATGCCATATAGATCGTGCCTATGACCTTTCCCTGCCATCGGCCGATGGTGCGGTTGCGGCGCAGCCAACCACCGATCGAGCCGGCACCGACCGCCAGAAGCGAGGTCACGCCGATGCTGAGGATGACGAAGATCGCTCCCAGCAGCGCGAATTGCCCGATGACGGACCCGCTTTCCGGATGGATGAACTGCGGTAGGAAGGCCAGGAAGAAAAGCGCTGTCTTCGGGTTGAGGATTTCGGTGAAGAAACCCTGCCGAAACGCGCGCATGGGAGTAATAGCCTGAGCAGTCGGCAGGTCGATGCTACCGCTTTTCTCGACAAAAGCCTTGAAACCCAAATAGATCAGATAGATGACACCGGCATATTTGACGATCTCGAAGGCCAGCGCGGATGTGGCCAGCAATGCCGACAATCCGAAGGTCGCCATCATCGTATGGAAGAGATCGCCGGCGGCGATTCCAACGCCGGTAGCCAATCCCACGCGCTTGCCGCCACTGACCGCCCTGGCGAGCGTGAGCAACGTGGCAGGCCCTGGAATGACCATCAGGCCAAATACCACCAATATATAAGTCGTCAAAACACCGAGGCTGATCATCGATCTCTCTGAAGTTGGGTGCCGTCTCAAAGTCTCCGTTACATGGAAACCTTGTATCCGTTGTTAGCTTGCTTGAAGACTAATCGTTTCAGGGATCGTTGCAACAACCATGTCGAGTTCAGGTCGACAGTGTCCGCTGCTGGCAATCCGGCCTCTTTCGCCGATCTGGGCTTTCTATCGGCTGTTCTATTCCTCCAGCATTGCCACCTGGTCTATAGTATGGGTTTCAAGGTTTAGCGCTTCACAATGGAGTTTGAAATTGAGCACAGCGTTCATGAAGGAAGAAAGCGCTGAAACGGCCGCGGAAACCGTATTGCCCGATCGGCCGATTTCTCCGCATCCGAACCGCGTCACCGAGGCGGGCCTGAAGGCTCTGGAATCGCAGCTTCAGGACGCGCGCAAAGCCTATGAAGCAGCAAACGCAATCGAGGATATCAACGAACGCCGACGGCAGACAGCTATTCCATTGCGCGATGCACGCTATTTCGCGGAAAGGGTTCGCACCGCCGAAGTCATGCCGGCGCCGGCCTCCTCTGAGGTCGTCGCTTTTGGAAGCACGGTCACCTACAGCCGTGAGGATGGCCGCGTGCAAAAATATCGCATCGTCGGAGAGGACGAGGCCGATCCCAAGGCGGGATCGATTTCCTACGTCTCACCCGTTGCAAGATTGCTGATGGGAAAGACGGTTGGCGATGTCCTGACCCTTGGCAAGGAAGAACTGGAGATCACGGCGATCGAATAGCGGTTTTCCCGCGCGCCCTCGTTCAGAGCACGTCTGCAGTTTTCGATCAATGCGCCGGCTCGAACGGCGTTGCGACAGCAACCCTCGACGGCGCCACCTGGAAATCGGCCGGAAGCATCCGGTGATAGGCGAGCATGAGCTGGCAGGCGCTACGCGCGTCATGGCGCAGATCATGATGGATAACGAAGGTGATCTCGCCGGCGGCGAGCAGCCGGATATTGTCCTGATCGAGATCATGGGCGGCAAAGACCGTGCATTCGCGCCGGGCCTCGGTAAAGGCTTTCAAGATGGCACGATTGCCACCGCCGGCCGAATAGACCGCGCGGATGTCCGGCTCGCGTTCCAGCGCGTCGCGGACGAGCAGTTCCGTCGTGCGGTCGACGCCGAACCCTTCGGAAATTCGGACGACCGAAAGATGGGGGAAACGCTCCGCAAGCACATCGCGAAATCCGCGCTCACGCTCGTCCTCGCCGGCAAAAAGGCTGCTCGACAGTGTCACCAACACTTTGCCCGCTCGTTCGCCGGCCATGCGGCCGAGCAGATAAGCGGCGGTCGAACCTGCCACACGATTGTCCATGCCGACATAGCTGATACGGGAGTTTTCCGGCAGGTCGGTCACCAGTGTAACAACCGGGATCTTTGCTGCCATGAGTTGGGCAGCGAAATCGGCAATGGCCGGCGTCGACGCGGCCTTGAGCACGACACCATGGCTGCCGCGCCGGCGTATGACACGCAGGATGGATAGAAGCTCGGCCTCGCCCATCGTCTCGGCTACATGAAAGCGTGCGGAAAATGACGCGGGCCGCATGCCGGGCAATTCAGCCTCGAAGGCGTCGCGAACGGCCGCCGAGAAGCGCTGCGGCGTGTCCATGACGACATCGATGACGAGACGACGCCCCGCCAAGCCGGATTGCACATATTGCCGCTCCAGCTCGGCAATCGCCGCTGCGACCCGCGTGCGGGTCACGGCGCGGACGCCTTGGCGTTCATGCATGACCCGATCGACCGTCGCGAGGCTGAGACCAGCCTGCAGCGCGATGTCTTTCAATGGGAAAGGCGATTTCAAGGCTGTTCTTTCTGAGGTGTTTTTGAGGGGTTTTATCTCTTTCTCATAAGTCCGACCGAGACTAGGATCAACCTCATAAGTCCAACGTCACTTTGGGAGGAGAACACCATGGACGCTCAGACGCTCGCTAGCCGACGAAGCCAAAAGGTTTGGTTGTCGGCTGATTGCGGCAATTTCGATACTTTCAAAGGTCTGGTCGAAAAGACCGCCAATCTGGCGGACTGGCCATTGGCGGCGGGGATCGAGAAAAACATCCTCATCTATGATGGCGACAAGGTTCGCAGCGCCGCCGGGGATGAAGACGAACGTCGCGCCCTGATGGCCGAGTGGGTAGAAGCCTTTACCTCAGGTCCTGGCATCGTCGTCATCAAGAACGCCATGCCGGATACGGCAGTCGTCGATCGCGCGACTGCCGTGTTCGAAGCCATCGTCCGCGAGGAAAAAGAGAAGGGTAAGGGGGCCGGCGATCATTTCGCCAAGCCCGGCGCCAACGACCGCATCTGGAATGCGCTGGAGAAACACTGCCTGACGGATCCGGAAAATTTTGCCCGCTATTATGCCTCCACTGCCGTCGCCCTAGTGTCGGAGGCCTGGCTTGGAGTCGGCTATCAGATGACCGCACAGATGAACCGGGTCAATCCCGGCGGCACCGCGCAGAAGCCGCATCGCGACTATCATCTCGGCTTCATGTCGCCGCAGCAGATGCAGGCCTATCCCGGCCACATCCATGCCGTTTCGCCGCTGTTGACGCTGCAGGGCGCGGTCGCGCATTGCGATATGCCGCTCGAAAGTGGACCGACGCTGTTCCTACCCTATTCGCAGACCTTCTTCGAAGGCTATATCGCCTTCGGCCGGCCGGAATTTCAGGCCTATTTCGCCGAACATCACGTTCAATTACCGCTGAAGAAGGGCGATGCCGTTTTCTTCAATCCGGCAGTCATGCACGGGGCCGGTAACAATGTCTCGAAAGACATCTATCGTATGGCGAACCTGCTGCAGGTCTCCTCGGCCTTCGGTCGGGCGATGGAGAGCGTCAACCGCAGCCGTATGTCGGTGACGATCTATCCTGCGCTTGTCGCCGCGCTCAATGCCGGCACGCTGAGCCGCGCAGAAGCTGCGAACGTGATCGCATCGACGGCCGAGGGCTATGCCTTCCCGACCAATCTCGACAGCGATCCGCCGGTCGGGGGCCTCGCGCCAAAAACCCAGGCGCAGATCATGGCTGAGGCGATCGATGCCGGGACGGACGCAAAGCGATTTGCCGAACTCATCGCCGCCCATGCCGCACGCAGGGAGGCTTGAGACCCAATGAGCCGACTGGATGGAAAATTCGCCGTCGTGACCGGCGGCACGCAAGGCTTAGGTGCGGAAGTCGCGCGGCTCTTTGCCGAGCGGGGTGCAGCCGGCCTGACGATTTGCGGCCGCAGTACCGCCAAAGGCGAGGCGAAGGCACGGGAGATTGGCGACCGCTATAAAATACCGGTCGCTTTCGTTGCCGCCGATCTGGGTCAAGTCGAGGATTGTCGTAAAGTCATCGCGACAGCGGTCGAAAAATTCGGTCGCATCGATGCGCTCGTCAATGTCGCCGCCATCACCGATCGCGGCACCATTCTCGACACCGATCCGGATCTGTTCGACCGGATGTTCGCCGTGAATGTGCGCGCGCCCTTCTTCCTGATGCAGGACGCGATCAAGAACATGATCGCCAATGGCATCGAAGGAACGATCGTCAATATTTCTTCGATGTCGGCGATGGCCGGCCAGCCCTTCATCAGCGCCTATTGCTCTTCCAAAGGCGCGCTGGATACGCTGACCCGCAATACAGCCTTCTCCCTGCTCAGGAACCGCATCAGGGTCAACGCGCTTAATATCGGCTGGATGTCGAGCGATGGCGAGGATCGCATTCAACGCGAATATCATGGTGCTGCGGAGGATTGGCTGGCAAAAGCTGCCGCCCAGCAGCCGTTCGGCCGGCTGGTCGATCCGGCCGAGGTCGCACGCGCCGTCGCCTTCCTGTCATCGGAGGAATCCGGCCTGATGACCGGCGCCACGGTCAATTTCGATCAGTCGATCTGGGGCGCCTATGAAGGATCGCCGCATCCGGAGAAAGCGATGTAAGCCATGGAGATTGGCGGGAGGGAAATACCCTCCCGCTGATGGGCAGGCTGCTTGCCGGCGCGAAATGCCAACTGGCTTCCTCAGTGGCTCAGAAACCCTTGATCGCTCCGTCAGACCAGACCATCTTGCCGCCGCGGATCGTGCCGCGCACTCGGGGTATCCGACCGCGGTCGGCAATGACCAGATCGGCGCGGAGCCCTTCAGCGATGCGGCCGCGATCATTCAGGCCGAGCGCTTTTGCCGGGTTGGCGCTTGCCAGTGCCGCCGAGGCGGGAAGGCCGCCCTTGCCGATTTCCGCAAGCGCGATCACAGCAGGCAGAATGGCCGATGGATGATAGTCGCTCGCAAGGATATCCAGCACGCCGGCTTCATAAGCTTCCCGCGCGGAAAGATTGCCGGAATAGGAAAGGCCGCGCAGCGCATTCGGCGCGCCCATGGCCGTCGCCAATCCCAGTCGTCTTGCTTCGGTGGCCGTCGCGATATTGATCGGAAACTCGCTAATTGCAGCGCCGAGGCTATGCAGAAGTGCTGCCTTCTCGATGGTGTCGTCATCGTGGGAGGCAAGCACGACGCCGTGCTCGCGGGCCAGTTCCGCCAGGCCGTTGATGATGTCCATGCTATCGCCATGCTCGGAGCGGGCCACCATGCGCTGTTTCACGAGTTCTGCCGCCTGCGCCTCGCTGATCTTCTTGGCCTTTGCCGTGTTGGCGATATGCAGCTCGATGTCGCGATATTGTCCCTGGCCCGGCGTGTGATCCATCAGCGAAATCAGGTGCAGCGCACCGGCGTGGATCAAGGTCTTTGCCTCTTTCAATGCGGGCAGGAACGTCACCTCGAAGCGGCCATGGATGCGGTGGTCGATCAAAAGCTCTTCCCGCATCGATGCGAGCTTTTCGATCATCGCATGGGTATGCTCTATGGAGCGGACATGGCCGTACGTTGCCGGGGTGAAGGCGACAGCCGCGTAGGCTGTCGTCACGCCATTTGCGGCGAGCATCTTGTCGAGGTCGTAGACGCCGAGTTCGAGCGGCATGCGGACATTGACGCGCGGCTCCACGCACTTTTCGATCATATCGCCATGCATGTCGACAAAACCGGGCAATAGAAACCGGCCGTGCCCGTCCACTTCCGCTCCTTCGATAGGCCGCTCGCTGATTTCAGCGATCAGTCCGTCCTCGATCCTGATAGCGCCGCGCTCGATCACGCGGTCCTGCAATATAATTTCGAAATTACTCAGCCACATCGTCTTGCTCGTCCTCGATCTTGATGGCTTCCAAATGAAGTTCCCGGTCGATCAATGCCTTTACATCGTCCGGATGGTGAAAGACACCGATCATCGCGACGCCGGACGCTTTGAGCTGTGTCAGTCTTTCGACCAGTGCCCGGCGGGCGGAATAGTCGAGCGAAGCGGTCGGTTCGTCGAGCAGCAGCAGGCGCTGCGGCAGGATGAGCGCGCGGGCCAGATTGACCTTCTGCTGCTCGCCGCCGGAGAAGGTTGAGGGATAAGCCGACCAGAGCTGCTTCTTGACGCCGAAGGCATCGAGCCACCGCCGCGCCTCGGCCAAGGCTTCGGAATGCGGCGTACCGGCCAGCCTCAGCGGCTCGGCAACGATCTCTTCGGCCGCAACGCGCGGGCGGGCATTGAGGAATTGCGTGACGAAGCCGATTTCGCGGCGGCGCAGCACGGCAATGTCGACATCCGCCGCCGTCGCGAGATCGATGATCCCTTCCTGCGTGTGATAATAGACGTGGCCGGCGCGCGGCAGGTAAGAGCGGTAGAGCGTGCGCAGCAGCGTCGATTTGCCAGCGCCGTTCTCGCCCTTAAGCAGGATGAATTCACCCGCATTCAGGTCGAATTCGATATTCTCGAAGGCAAACAGCGTGCGCTTGAGATGGTGCATTTCGAACTGCTTCGAAAGGCCCTGGACGCGCAGTACCGGGGGCGTGGCTTGCCGGGCGGAAACCTGAATATTCATCTCTTGCGTTTCCTCAAAGCTTGGCGTGAACGAGCTGCTGCGTATAGGCGTGCTGCGGATCCTGGAAGATTTGGTCGGCCAGGCCGTGTTCCACAACCTTGCCGCGTCGCATGACCATCACCCGGTCTGCCATCGTGCGTATGACGCCGAGATCGTGCGAGACCAAAACCATGGTGATCGAACGCTCGCGCTGCAACCGCTTCAGCGTGTCGAGGACCAGTGCCTGGACGCTGACGTCGAGGCCGGTCGTCGGCTCGTCGAGCAGCAGGACGGCCGGCTCGAGCGCGATTGCCTTGGCGAGCTGGACGCGCTGCTGCATGCCGCCGGAAAGCTCGTTCGGTCGGGCGTCCATGCGCTCGATCGGAAATTCGGAGGCATCGAGCGACTGGCGCGCCCGTTCGCGCAGCTCGGCGAAATTGCGATTGCCTGAAATCAGCAGGCGTTCGGCGACGTTGCCGCTGCTCGTGTGGTTCATCAGCAGGCCGAGATGCGGGTTCTGATAGACGATGCCGATGTGATGCGCTCTCAGCATCCGCCGCTCGAAGCGGTCGAGCGTAAAGAGGTCGCGGCTCTCGTGCCCGGGAAGAGCAAGATTATACGTACCCGTGTCGGGCGTATCCTCAAGGTTCATCATCCTCAGAAGCGTCGACTTGCCGGAACCGGATTCGCCGACAATGCCGAGCACTTCGCCCGGATAAACAGTCACATCGACGACGCTGAGCGCGGTGACATCGCCATAGTTGCGCGCAATGCCGCGCATGGTCAGGATGGGTTCGGCCAGCATCAGCCGCGGCGGCTGGCGGGTCAGCTCTGCCGCTTGAGTTGTAACGGGCGCAGCCATCAGTCCATCCTTCCATTCTTGTACCAGGTCTCGCCGATCTCGACCGATTCCGCTTCCGATTTGCGGATGTGCTTCACGCCGAAATGGCTGTCGGACAGTTCGTATTGTGAAGAGCCATCCTCCTGCGGCAGCTCGTTCATGAAGAAGCCGGTGACGTTGCTGCGGTAGCAGGTCTTGTCCTGGTGATCCTCGACGCGGTAGGGCACATCATCGAAAATAAGCGGTTCGACGCGCGTATAGGGCGGCACGGCGAAGATGCGCTTCTCGCGGCCGGCGGACAGGATTGTCAGGTGGCCCGCCTGATTGAGCTTGGGCACGTCCCAGCGCGGGATCGGCGATGGCGTCATCACATGCCGGCCGTTGACCATGCTCGGATAGCTGGACCCTTGCATGATCCGCCCCGATTTGACGAGCTGTTCGTAGAGCACCAGCCACAGCTGCCCATAATCGGCATCGCCATGCATTTCGCGGGCGACGGACATATCCGGCTGCACCGGGCGCAACGGTTCCGGATTCGGAACCTGCAGTACCAGGACCTGATCTTCGCGCAGCTTTTCCTCCGGAATGCGGTGGCGGGACTGAATGATGGTTGCGGCCATCGTGTCTTCCGTCTCGACGGCGCCGCCAACCCGCGTCACGAACTTGCGGATGCTGCTGGCATTGACGGAATCGTCGGATCCCTGGTCGATGACTTTGACGACGGATGTGGGCTTGAGCAGCGTCAGCGTCACCTGCAGCCCGCCCGTTCCCCAGCCGCGAGCGATCGGCACTTCGCGGCTCGCATAGGGCACCTGGTAGCCGGGAACGGCAATCGCCTTCAGGATGCGGCGGCGTATTTCGCGCTTGGCGGATTCATCGAGGAAACCGTAGTTGAAGGCCATCCAGGGCTTGGTCAATTCCTGAAGTTTCATAGTGCGACCTCCTCCTGTTGCGGGGCGAGCTTTTCGGTGACGGCCGGCTTTACGGCGGCAGTGTCCTTGTCGGTCTTGACGCGGCGGAGCGCGTCGGGGGTCGACTGGAACGTGACGTAATGCGGAAGCTTGAAGTGAATGCAGAAGCCGGAGCTTTCGATCGGCTCGGTGTGATAGAGCACGAATTCCTCGTTAGCAGCTGGGTGCGGATTGGGCTGGTTGGAGGCAAGGTCGAGCGTTGCCGCCGCGATCACCTTCACCTCGTTCCAGCCAAAGGTCGCCGAAAAGCCCAGTTGCAATTCCTTCACCTTGGAAATGACTTCGGTCTGGCTCACACGAACGCGGCCCGCGCTGAAGATTGTACCCGATGGATGGCGCAGGCGAACAGGCGCATAGGCCAGGCGCAGCTCGTTGACCGTCGGATGCACAGCGCTATAGCCGCGCATGCTGGCATAGCCGAGCGCCAGCGTGCCGCCGGTGTCGGCGCGGGCCAGGCTTTGGAGCTTGTGGGCGCGTGCTGCTGGAAACAGCAGCGGCTCGCGCGTCAGATCCGGGATTTCCTCAGGCGCGACGGTTTCGCCCGGATGATTCGGAATAAGCCCTTGTGCCTTCTGCCAGCTGGTCAGTGAGGGTTGCGTCGCTGGCGCCGGCTTGGCAGCCGGGATCACCGGTTCCGGGACATAATCATTGCCCTGCAACACGTCGACCTGAAGCAGGCGATGGGAGTAGTCCAGCGTCGGCCCCAATATCTGGCCGCCGGGAATATCCTTGAAGGCGGCCGAGATGCGTCGGACCGTCAGAAGATCCGGCTGATCGATGGGGTCTGCAACGGCGATCCGTGGCTGCGTCGTGCGGTAAGCGCGCAGCAGAAGGATCGCCTCGTAGAGATCGCCGCCGGCCTGGGCGAGCGCCAGAGCGGCGAGGTCGGGCTCGTAAAGCGATGCCTCTCCCATCAGCCGGTCGATGAGATAGGGAAGGCCAGTGCGAACAGCGTCGACACGCTCTCGCGTGATCGGGCCGAGATCGGCGCGGAAAAGCCGTTCCGCCTGTTCGATGGCGTATTCGCCACCGCGGGTTGCTACATAGGCCATCAGAGCACCTCGATTGTCGTGGAACGGGGAATGCCGAGCAGGCGTCTGCCATCAACGAGATAGAGATCCCAGCCGAGCGGATAGCGGATTGCCTTGGCACGCATATGCCAGAAGGCAGGATCGATGCCGTCGATCTCGATTGTCACGCTGTCCTTGATGCCGGGTCCCGTCAGACGCAGTCGCTGTCCGGAGCCAAATCGCGCGGACGCAAACAGCGTTGCGGCATCATCGGGATACAGTAGGCTGCCGATGCGCAATGTCGACAAGGTTTCGACAGCTTCGGAGGAGCCGATAGCAGCAAAGACATAATCCGAATCGGCAAGCGGCATTCGTCTCGCACCGGTTGGGGCCATCTTTAGGTCCAGCGCCGGATCGCTTGTCACATGGAAGCTGCATTCGCGATCGAGCAGGCTTTCGGCGAGCGGCCAGAAGCCTTCGGCAGGCAATTCACGCGGCTGGCCGGGTCGGCTCACCGCCCACATGAGTTCCTCGAAGGTGGCGTTGGTGCGGGTGTCGTCGAGGGTGGGCAGGAGATTGCTGGCCATGGTCAGAATGTCTCCATCTGCACGCGGGTTGCCTCGACTTTCTGCAGGAGCTGCCGGTCTTCCTTTTCCTGATGGCGCCGTTCGGCATTCAGGAGCTCAAGGATGAGACCCGCCTGATGACCGGCGGCGATCGCTGCATCGATCACAGCCATTCCCATGGCGTGTTCGAGATCCCGGCCGACCACTGCGCCATAGCCTTCCACGGCGCGATCCGGCACGCGGATATGCGCTTCGGACACCAGAACTTCGCCGAGATGGAAGGCGGTGCTGCGAACGGTGTCGATCAGCGGCAGCATGGCAAGGCCGGTGCGGTTCACGACGACATCGACCTCGCCGAGGGTGTCGAGCACCTTTTCGGCCGCAGCCTTGATGTGCGCCGGGCGGCCTGCGGCGAGAATGTCCAGTGCCTGCGCATGCGTATAGGATGCGTTGACCGGGTTACCAGTCTTCTCCTCAGTCATCATCGTTTCCTCGGGTATCAGGATTTGTTCGGGAGTGGGGCTCTAAAATATTCGAATGATTACTATAATCATTCGAATGAATTGTCTATGGCATTTTGCCTTGCTTGAAGAGATTTTCGGAGTGCAGCGAATTCCCTAGGCGCTGCGCCGGCGCAGCCATTCGGCCGTGATGCGGCTTGCTTCCCGTGCAGCTGCCGTCGGTGCCTGCCCCTGCAGCAAGGCAAACAGGAAAGAGCCGGCGAACCGGTCGCCGGCACCAATGGTGTCGGTCGTGTCGACCTTTGCGGCCGGTTCGACTTCTACCGCCTGCAAGCCGTCAAACAGGGTGATGGGGCGCGTGCCGTCGGTGAGCACGAGCATCTTCAGGCGTGAACCGGCGATTTGGCCGGCCCTCTGCCAGGCGAGATTGAGATCATCCGGAACATCGTCGCGTGAGGAGATGACATAGTCGGCCGGTCGCGGCGTTGCCGGCCGCAGCGGAAATTGCGAGAGGACGAGCGGCTGCGCGCCGATCTGTTCGACGAGGCTTTCGTCGAGGGCGAGGGCATTGATATAGACGCCTGCACCCGACAGTTTGCCGGCTGCCGTCAACTGCTGAGATCGCCCGGTCGGTGCGAGGATCGTCCGCTCTCCACTCGGCTCAAGGAAAATTTCCAGCGGTGCCGTCTTTCCGGGCGCCATCATGATGTATTCGGTATGGAAGCCGGCCGTCGAAAGGGATCGCAACGCGGTTTGCCCTTGTTCGTCCTGCATCAGCCTGGAAACGATGGCGACGTCCGCTCCCAGTTCCAGCAATTGCAGGCCGGTATAGAAGGCGCCGCCGCCGAGCCGGGTCGCGCGGGATGAAAATTGTATGCGTCCGCCCGGAACCAGCGGTGCATCCAGCTGCCATATGCGATCGTGGTTTACCGATCCGATTACGATTACTCGGGGCATGCATCCGCCTATCTGTCATCGATGCCTGGTGCCAGCGCATCGACGATGAAACGCTGCACCAGCAGGAAGATCAAGAGAACGGGGACGATCGACAACAGGCTTGTTGCCATCAGCGGCCCCCAAGCCCGCTCTGCACCCGAATGATAAATAAAACATTCGGATATTTACCTAACGATGGCGAGTGACACCGATATGAAGGGAAGCGTGGCTTAGCGCTAAAGTCCGATGGCGAAATTGACTTTGGCCGCCGTTTGTTGGATTTCCGATATCGGGCACAGATTGAAAATCGATGCTGTAGCCGATATATGACATTCGAATGACATGGTTGAATTCGGAAGGCAGGCATGGAGAAGAAATTGCTGCACGGGCAATGGCAACAGGTCGAAAGCGATATTGCGGAGGATATCCTGACCGGTCGCCTGTCACCAAAGGCGCAGCTTCCGACGGAATCCGACCTGATGGAACGTTTCGGCGTCGGACGTCACACCATACGGCGCGCCATTTCCCGTCTCGAAAGCCGAGGGCTCGTGCTGGTCGAGCAGGGGCGTGGAACCTTTGTCAGGGATAGCCGTCTTGATTACCGCCTGTCCGAACGCACGCGCTTTTCCCAGAACCTGCTTGATCAGGGCAGGGAACCGCTCGGCCAGGCTATTCACGAGGAGGTTGTCCCGGCTTCAGAATTGATCGCAGAGGCCTTGCGGCTTCCACATGGCGAACCTGTCTATCATATCGTCCGCCGCGGTTTTGCCGACGAAGAGCCGATCAACTATTCGCATGCCTATTATCCGGTGCGCCGTTTTCCAGGTTTCGATGAGGCGCGGCGCAGCGGGCGCAGCGTCACCGTCATTCTGGCTGAGTACGGCATCCCGGACTATATCCGCCTGCGCACGGATATCGTTGTTCGTCTGCCGACAAGCGAGGAGGCGAAGCAGCTCTGCCAATCCATGTCTCAACCGGTGGCTGTGTCGAGAAAGGTGGACGTCGATCTCAAGGGCACGCCGATTTCCTATTCGGAATCCGTCTGGCCGGGCGAGCGCGTGCAATTCTCCATCGACAACACCAGCCAGCTTCTGGACGTGCTTGCGCGCGGTGAGGCGGGCTGAATAGACCGGTTCCGCGCGATTGGGTGTCTTCAGAGCCTGAATGACGCGTCTGCTGCGATGTGCTAATATTGGGCTCTATCAGGCGCGCAGCGGGTGATGCGATGTTGGAGGCAGACAAGGTATTCGCTGGCTCGATTCCGGAAAATTACGACCGCCATATGGTGCCGTTGATTTTCGAGCCTTACGCGGCAGATATTGCCCAACGAGCAGCGTCCTTGCGGCCTGGCACAGTGTTGGAAATCGCTGCAGGCACCGGCGTTGTCACCCGCGCATTGACGCCGAAACTATCTTCCGGCGCAAGCTATGTCGTCACCGACCTCAACCAGCCGATGCTTGATTACGCCGCTTCGCGGCAGGCTCCCGACGGCCGCATCACATGGCGGCAGGCGGATGCCCAGTCGTTGCCCTTTGAAAATGCATCCTTCGATCTCGTCTTCTGCCAGTTCGGCGCCATGTTCTTTCCGGACCGCATCGCAGCTTATCGTGAGGCAAAGCGCGTTCTGAAGCCCGGCGGATATTTCCTGTTCAACGTCTGGGATCGCATCGAAGAGAACATATTCGCGGATGATGTCACGAACGCGCTTGCCCGGATTTTTCCGGAGGATCCGCCACGCTTTCTGGCGCGCACTCCGCATGGCTATCATGATGTGGATCGGATTCGCGGCGATCTCGAGAATGCGGGTTTCTCCGAAATTGTGATCGAAACGAGGGCAGAGCAAAGCCGGGCATCCTCGCCGCGTCTTCCGGCCGTCGCTTATTGTCAGGGAACTCTGCTCCGCAACGAAATTGAAGCCAGAGAAGCAGGGAAGCTGCAGGCTGCGACCGACTATGTCGCCGCGGCAATCGAAGCCAGACACGGTAGCGGCGAAGTTGTTGCCAAAATTCAGGCACATATCATGCTGGCGACGGCTTATCCTGCCTAATGTCTGAAATATTAACTGAAGAATAACTGTAATCTAAAGCAGGGCTGCCGATTTATGCGTGCGGCGACGAGTTGTTATATTGTCATGGATACCAAATGGAGATCCAGGGCAATATTCGCTGAGCTTTCCGGTGAGGTTTTATAAGGAAATATCTGAGGGACGAGATGCGGGCGGCAATGCCCGCAAATCCGCCCATATGCTCGTGAACCTTCAGGTGCTGCGCGCGCTCGCAGCCTCTTCCGTGGTCATCGCCCATGCTCTGCACGAAACAGAGATCCTTGCAGCAGCGACAGGACGTGCGGCGGTCGATGGCTCTGCCTGGAATCTCGGTTTCGGCGTCGACATCTTCTTCGTTCTTTCCGGCTTCATCATGACCCACACTGCGGCATCGGAGTTCGGCAAGAGCGGTGCTCCGCTGCATTTTTTTCTGCGGCGTTGCGCTCGCGTCGTCCCCCTCTATTGGCTATTGACGAGTGTCATGCTGCTTGGCGCGCTCGCGGCACCCTCGCTGCTCGTCGTTCCCGTCGGTTCCATATCCCATGTTCTCGCCTCCTATTTCTTCATTCCCTCTGGGCGTGGCGTGGGGGAGATCAGGCCGGTGCTCGCGCTTGGCTGGACCCTGAATTACGAGATGCTGTTCTATGTGTTCTTCGCACTGGCGCTCCTTTTGCCGATAAGGCTGGGAGTCGTCTGGCTGTCGGTGCTCATGGTCGGCATGGCGCTCCTCGGAAATCTCGTTGACCCCAGTCATGTCCAGATCGCATTCTGGACGAGCCCGATCATTCTGGAGTTCCTGTTTGGCGTCTATGTCGCTCTGATTTTCCGCAGCGGCGTAAGGATCGGCAAGGGTATTGCGCTCGGGCTCGTGGCCATAGGGCTTCTTGGCTTCGTCCATGTCTCGACACTTTGGAACGATGTGGCCCTGCCGCAATTCCTGCGAAGCGGTTTGCCTGCGGCTCTGCTTGTTCTTGCGGCGGCAATCGGTACCGCTTTGCCTCACAGGAGGCCTGTACTCTGGAGCGCAGCTTTGGGAGACGCCTCCTATAGTCTTTACCTCGCCCATCCTTTTATCCTGCGACCCATGCGAGCCATTTGGGCGCAAGTGATCGGCGGAGCTCTTCCGCCTGGGCTGTTCGCTGGCTTCTCGACGCTCGCTGCTGTCCTGCTTGCCTTGGCACTCTTCAGAGGTGTCGAGAAGCCGCTTACGCGGCGCGTGCAGGGCGTCGTGCTCGGCTCGGCACGGCGCAAGCGGATATCGGCCGGGGAGCTCCCGGCAGCGGATACCGAGAGTGCCTAACGCTTTCAGGCGGTTCGCTTTTGGCGAAGATAATCGACGTGGTTCGATGCTGCCGAGGCGATCGTGTCGAGCTGGGTCGCAGCACGGATCAGCGTGTGGCGGGTCGAGATGTCGGGCTTGCTGATCGAGTAGGAAAGATGTCGGGCGGCCGCGCGCGAGACTTTTGCGAGACGAGCAGGATCGCCGCGGCCGAGCTGACGCAGCACGACGTTCAGTGGTTTGGCAAGATGAGGGTGCTCTCTTGCCAGTTCGGCGAGCGTGATCGCAGCCTCGCCGATCGCAAGTGCGGCAAGCATTCCCCTTAGCTCGTCTTCCCCCTGCTTCTCGGGAACACCGACATTCGTCGCGGCCTGGCCTGCCAGGCGGTCGGCCGTCCTGCTCAGCCAATGCTCTCTCGTCCAATGGACCGGGGACCGGCCGATATCCGCCAGGTCGCGCAGCGTGGCGCTTTGCAGGCGTCGCCTCTTTGCCGGCAGGTTGGATGGAAAGAGCAGCGTGAAGATGAGTATCCCCGCTCCCACACCAAGGATCAGCGCCAGGGCACCGTTCATGAAAGAAGCTGCATCGGCGCGGCTGGTATTATCCGGGCCGACCAGATCCAGAAACAGGAAGGCGAAGCTCGTTGCCAGGGCGGCAGTGCGGACGTTGCGCATGGCAAGCCCGGTTGCAAACATGATGATGCCGATGACTATGGCCAGTTCGGTAAAGTCCGACAGCATCGGCAGGATGGCGAAATTGCAGATCGCCGCCGCAATCACCGCGACGAGCCCGCCTTTGAGGAAATCCATTCCGCCGACGACCGGATTGGGCCGGGTGGCAAACAGGGCGCAGATGACACCGAGGATGACGATGAAGCTCGGGCCGGATGGCCAGGCGGTTGCGATCCAGAACCACGATCCGATGATGATGGCGACGAAGGTGCGAATGCCGTTTTGAACTGCGTCGCGATAATCGACGTGGAAGGAGAGCTTTAGCTTTGAGGAGGGGGCTTTCTCGTCCGAGAACAGGGCCTGTCGCGTGAGTGCGCCATGGGCGGCTTCAAGCAGCCTGTCGAGGTGATCCAGGATCAGAAGCCGAGGCGGGATCGCATGATCGGAGGCGACAGCAGTTTCGGAGAGTGCAATCCGAACATCTGCCCGCAATCCGGCAATGATATTGGAAGCGACCGGTGATGCGGAGCCGATGGCGTCAAGCGTCATAGCTGTTTTTTCGACGAGAGATTCATCGAGATCTGGTCGCGCTGCCAGATGCTCGCGCAGAGATTGGGCGATCGCCATCTGGGTCAGCATCGCGACTGCAGCACCGCGCAAATGGCCAAAACGGCTGCGCACGGAACGGGAGCTTGTAGCGGCATATTCTGCAGTGGCATCCAGTTCCAACGCGCCCGTCAGCAGCCGCTGGAAACCGGAAGTGTTGGTCTGGCCACGCAATGCGCGCGCGCAGAGATCGCAGACCTGTCGGAGATATGTTGCCAGGCGGTTTTGTGTTTCCTGCAATGGAGTGCCTGGCGCGAAGATGGTGGTGAAAATCGCTTCCGTCATGATCCCGAGGGCAATGTAGATCACTCGTGCCACCGCAATGTCGAAGACTTCGATCGGTGAACCGATGGAATCGAATGCAACGATAGCCGCGGTGTATCCTGCCAACACGGCACCGTAGGCGCGAAAATTGCGCAAGCCGGTGGCGAGCGCCGTGCACAGTCCCAGCCATAGGGCGAGCGACAGAAGGAACAGCTCCGGCGCCTGCGCGAAAAGCGCGACCATGGTCGCCGCAGCGACGGCCCCGATGACCGTGCCCAAAATTCTGTATTGGCCTTTTGAAAGGCTCATGCCGCGGTTGGATTGAGCAACGATCCAGACCGTCATCGGCGCCCATTTCGGATCATCGAGATTGAGCAGGAAGGCGATATAGAGCGCGACGAGCGACGCTGCGGTCGTTCGCAGCGCGAAACCCACCGCCGGCCGCGTCAACCACGGTGGCGACGCAAGTCCATGTGCCAAAGAGCTGAATAGTCGTGCTGAGTTAAGAGGTGCCACGGTCATGCGCGTAGCCATAACGGTATGGACGAATAAGGATAATGGCGTAAATTCAGGATATATTATTGCTGAAAACGGTAGAATATGGCCAGGGACCTCGAGAGCATTCGGATTTTTCTGCGCGTTGCGGAACGCGGCAGTTTCACGGCCGCCGCGACACAACTGCGGCTGCCTTTGACGAGCGTCAGCCGCCGCGTGAAACAGCTCGAGGACGATCTCGGCGTTCAATTGTTGTATCGCACGACCCGGCGTGTATCGGTCACGGATGCCGGGCGCGATTATTACGAGCGCTGCATCAGGGCGGAGGAGATCCTGGAGGAGGCGGACCAGACAGCACGCGCGGTGCGCATCGAGCCGCAGGGTATGCTGCGCGTTCTCATGCCCTATACGCTCGGCCTGAGTGTCGTGGAGCCAAGGCTGGGCGAGTTTCGGCAGAACTATCAAAAGGTGCAGCTGGCCCTGACTTACGACAATTATCCCCTCGACCTGATCGAGCACGGCTTCGACGTGGCACTGCGAACGGGACCGCTCTCCGATTCCGGCTATTCTGTGCGCACACTCGGACGGTCTCGCGCCCACCTCGCCGCAAGCCCCGCCTATCTTGACAGGTTCGGTCGCCCGGAACGTCCACAGGATCTCAGGGAGCATGCCGTGATGATGATGGGCGCCGGCACATCTTTGGCGACGGTGCGCTTGCTCGACGAGGCCAGCAATGTGGCCGAGGTCGTCGTCAAGCCGATCCTGATGTCGAACGAGGTAACGACCATCATCCGCCAGGCCGTTGCCGGTGCAGGCATAGCGCTGGTATCGCCTCAACTCGCCGCGCAGCATTTTGCGCGGGGCGAACTCGAAGCGGTTCTCCCGCAATGGCAGCGAGCCGATGATATCGAGCTCAATGTACTCTTTCCAAGACGCGCTACGTCGGATCGAAAGGTGCGCAGTTTCGTCGATTTTCTCGCCGAAGTGTTCAAGGATTGGCGGGGCTAGCGGCTGCTCAATCCGCCCATTCCGGATCCGTCGTAAAAGCGATCGTCAACCAGCGGTCCGGTCCTTCGTCGCCGATCGCTTCGCCGATTTCGTCGCGGATATGGTCCCATTCCTCCAGCTTCTTCGCTGGTCCATCCGGTGAAACGATGAAGTAGAGCTCGATCTGCTTGCCGCGGCCGACTCGCGCGACATAGGAGCGGTAGGATAAGAAATCGTAGCGTCGAACTATGTCGGTCGCGACGCGATCGACATGTTCCCGCAAATCCGCAGGTGTCACGAGCAGGATGTCGGCGAATGCCTGCTTGATCGTGCCGATCGGCATGGGAATGACGATGAGGCAGACGAGAGCCAGAGCGACCGGATCGACATAGGGCGATATCCATTGCAGGTTCGTTCCCTGAATGAAAAAGCCGAAGATGAAGGCAAGCAGCAGCGCGCCGCTCAGGCAGCCTGTCATGATCCAGGCCTTGGCGTCCAGTGCGATGAAATTGGATCTGAGCGTCTTGTTCGCGCGGTTGCCATAGGCCGCCATCAGGAAGGCGATAATCATGGTCAGCACCGCGTAGATGATGGCTTGATCGAAAGAGAGATGACGGCCGCCGGCCATGATGCTGCCGATGGCGTTGATCAGGGCATAGACCGCGGCTCCCGTCAGGAGGACGCCATTGAGGCCAAGCACCATCGGCTCGAGGTGCCAGAAGCCCATGGTGAAATGCTTCGCGAATTTGCCGGCGGGTGTCGTGTTCGTCGCGGAGGATATGATCAGATTGGAAACGATCAACGCCACGATCGTCATGCTTGCATCGGTAAGCGCGTAGACGCCGTCAAAGACGATCGCATAAGAGCCGGAGAGAATGCCGAAGAGGATACCGGCTACGGCCAGAACGAACGTCACGATGATGGAAATGCGCAGGACGCTTTGTTCGGTCGTCACTTCTTAATCTCCGGCTAGAGCGCGGCATGCATTTCGAATAATCTGGCATGCACGCCAGACTTCTATCGCGTCATATGTCTCAAGCCAATCGAGATGGTTCTGTCATGAAATACCTCTTCAAGCGTAAGCTGAGAGGCACTCAATCACCTCAGGATCGGCGTGGTCTGTCGCTCTCGCCCTGGCGTCTAAACTCGCTCGGCGTGACGCCCACCAGCTTCTTGAAGTCACGGGCGAAGTGGAATGGATCGGGGTAGCCGCATCTAGCGGCGATCTTGCCGATCTGCTCATCCGTTACCACCAGTAGCCGCTTGGCGGCATTTACGCGCTCGTGCCGCAGCCAGTCGATAGGCGTCGTTCCCGTTCTCTGACGGAAGCGGCGGAACAGTTGTGCTTGGCTCATATTGGCGGCAGGCGCGAGCTCTGCCACCGTCCAGGCGCGCGCCAGATCGGCTCGAACCGTCTCCATGACCCGCTGCAGGCGCTGAACGGCGCCGCCAACGTCACCATTGTAGGCCCGCTCCGATACCAGTGAAGAGATCAACTGGGCGAGCAAGGCGAAGCACTGGCCGTCGGCAATGAAGCCTCTTCCTTCCACTTCACCGAGGATTCCCTCGAACATGCCTTGTAGATTGTGCACAGTCTTCATGTCGAAAACCGGATTGGCCACCACGCCAAGGCTGTCAAACAGAGTATCGAGCCCATATCCGACAAATCCCACCCATAGATAGGACCAGTGCGCATGGCGTGGCTCACAGCGATGCGAATACAACATTGAGGAGTCCAGCCACGCGATTGTCCCTTCATGCAGCAGGCTGGAAGCTCCGTTGACCTGCAACAGGCCTTTTCCGCCGAGAGTAAGGATCAGGGTGTGATGGTTGAAGCGGTGGGCGATCGGCATTTCCGCTGGCGTACAGATCCGGCGTCCAGCGGCGAGAAGCGTGTAGGGAAAGGCGCGGGACAACTTACCCGGAGTCTGAAAGAAGACGTCGTCAAGGGGGAGGGTTGCTGGTGAAGTCGCTTTATCGGTCATGGCGACCTAACCATATTGGGGAATGAGAGTTTTATCCATATGGCTGCGGTTGGCATCCATGTCTTTTCATGCCGTGCCGCTGTATTCTACGGCGATAAACCAGAATGGACAAAGGTCCTGATCATGCCGACGGCAACCCCAGCATTCGATCCGCTCAGCCAAGCGTTCACTGACGATCCCTATGCCGCTTACCGTGAGCTGCGCGCCACTCCCGGTCCTGTCTATTACGAGCATTTCGACATATGGCTGCTGTCGCGCTATCAGGATGTAGCCGTTGCTGCCGCTGACAAGACGCTGGTGCGCTCGCTCGAATTCTTTCTTTCCCCGGCGGAGATACAGGAGCAGAAGGTTCGGCAGAATTGGCACGACATGCCGAACCATTCGCGCTTCGTGCAATTCAGCCTTCTGGATTCCGATGGTGAAACCCATGACCGGCTGCGCCGAAAGGTGTTCCGTGAATTTACCCCGGCACTCGTTGCGCGCCAACGCGGCATGATACAGGATTTCGTCGACCGCCTGCTCGATCGTCTCCTGCAGGCAGGTACGATCGATTTCGTCGAAGATCTCGCCTCGCAGGTTCCGGGGCACATCATCGGCGCGGTTCTCGGCGTGCCGGAGGAATATGCCGGGCAGCTGCGCAAGTGGTCGGAAGAGGTCGTGCAGTATTTCGATGTCGATCGCAGCGCTGAGCGCAAGGCGATCGCCGAACGCGCGACGACGGAATTCTACGAACTCCTCAAGGAACTCATCGCCGAGCGCGTACGCAATCCGCGCGACGATCTTCTCTGTCGGCTGACCGAGGCACATCTTGCCGGCGAGCTGACTGAAGACGAGCTCGTCTCCACCTGCATGCTGATTCTCATGGCCGGACATGGCTCGACCATCGATGTGCTGGGTAGCGGCATGCATGCTTTGATGCAATATCCCGATGCTCTGAGCAAGCTGCGGGAAACCCAAGCCGTAATGCCGACTGCCATCCAGGAAATGTTCCGCTTCGAATCCCCGTTGCCATTCTTCCATCGCTATCTGACGGAAGAAAAGACGATTGCGGGCACGCCACTGCCTAAGGGCACGAAGATCGGCCTGCTCTATGGCGCGGCCAATCGTGATCCGGAGCAATTTGACTCACCCGATGTGTTCAATGTCGAGCGCACCCCCAACCGCCATCTGGCCTTCGGCGGCGGCGCGCATTTCTGTCTCGGCAATCATCTCGCGCGGCTGGACATGGAGATCATTTTCTCGACGCTCCTGCGACGCACCCGCGCGATCGAACTGCTGGATGACAGTCCCGCCTACAAGCGCGGGCTCTCGGTGCGCGGTCCGCAACGTCTGGATATTCGTCTCATTGCCGCGTGAACGGGCTTACCGAAAATATGGAGAATACAATGTGTGAAATCGTGTTCATCGATTCCGCTGGCCGCGAGACGCGTGTTAAGGCGCAGGAGGGTGAGACTCTGATGGCTGTGGCCGTCAGGAGCGGCATCGATGGCATCGTGGCGCAATGCGGCGGCGCCTTGGCCTGCGGTACCTGTCATTGCTACATCGAGCAACCTCATCTCGATCTTCTGCCGCCGCCTTCGGAAGAGGAAGCGATGATGATCGAATTCGTGATGGAGCCGGCACCGAACAGCCGCTTGAGCTGCCAGATACTCGCAAGCAGCGTCGTCGACGGCATGCGTGTCGTCGTGCCGGATAGTCAGCACTAGGGGCAGGCACGTCGATTGCGGGTGAGACGGATTCCCGGGTTCGTATCCGCAGTTCGCGGTATAGAAAGATTATCATTGCATTTGGGCCGCTCCTTCTGCCGGAGCGGCTCTTTTTGTAGTCATGTCCTGGGCGATTGCGATCGGTGATATATTATTCATGAGTATTGAAGTATAGATTTTTGGCGCTTATAGGTTGTGCCTGCGATTCCCAAGGCTTCTCCCCTCTCCGAATCTGCTGTGCCATATGTCGGCGTAGAGCAAGCCTCGTCGCCCAGAGGTCAGGTTGTTTTTGATGGCTGAAAAACCCAGAATTCTTGAGCCGATCAACGAGATCCTGCACACTTATTGGAAATCTGATCGCAGGATGCTAGTGATCTGCGCGGTCGTTGTATTGCTCTCCAGCGTCAGCAGTGTCGCCGCTCCCTATGTCTTTTCCCGATTTATCGACCGCTTGCCGCGAGATGGCGCTATTTGGGGCGTGCTGCAGGGCTTGCTGGTCTATGCTTTGTTGCTGGGGGCGTCTTCCGCTCTCCAGCACATGGTTCAATATCTTTCGCTGATGAGTTCCCAGAACCTGGGCTTCATTGCGAGAACGCGCTTCTTCGAGCGCATCTTAAAAAAGACGGCCGCCTTCTTCGTCGAGCACAATCCGAGCGAAATCCAGACCGCGAGTGCGGGTGGCAGCAATGCCTTGACAATGCTTGTTCAGCTTGGGCTCATCGTTTTCATTCCTGGTCTCATCCAAATTCTGCTCACGCTTTTGACGCTCGGCGCACTCATCGATATGCAAGTAACCCTGATCGTCGCAGCTTATGGTGCAACGACGATTGCGCTGACTTTGATCTCCGTTCGCCGCGCGCGCGTCTTTCTGGATAAAGCGATAGAGGCTGGCCAGGAAAACGCGCGCTTCGTCGGAAATGCGATGAACGCGATGGAGACACTTCGTTACTTCGGCAGCCATGACTGGATGAAGCGGCGTTTTACGGCCAAGGCGGCGGAGGTTAGGGACGCCTGGCGTGGGTACGTCCTGCAGCGTGTCGGTTATATCGCAGTACTCGGACTGGGGCTTTCGGTGCAGTTCTCAGTGACCTTTCTATTGCTGCTGCCACGTTATAACGCCGGCGAGGTGACGGTCGGCGATATCGTCCTGTTCAATACCTTGTTGCTTCAACTCAACATGCCATTCGACATGATGGCACATACGATCGACGACCTTGCACGTTCGCGTGCAACGCTGGCGCCAATGGCAGGCATGTGGCAGGCACCGGAAGAACGCCAGGTGTCGCAGGCCACGGCCTTTGCAACGCGCGATGGGCGGCTGGTGTTTGACAGGGTTGGCCATGCCTATGGGAACGGCCGCGGCGTGACGGATGTCAGTTTTGAGGCGGAGCGTGGCGGGATGACATTTCTCGTCGGCGAAACCGGTTCCGGCAAATCCACAATCTTCAAGCTGGCGCTGAAATCGATCGAACCGGATTCCGGCCGCATCCTCATCGATGGCATCGACCTCACCTCGATCGATCGCGCCGACTGGTACTCGGCGGTTGCCGTCGTCCCGCAGGACGCCATTCTGCTCAACGAAAGCCTTGCGGAGAACATTCTGCTTGGCCGACCGAGAGATGAAGGGCGGCTGCGCCTAGTGGTGGAGAAGGCGGCGATCCTCGGCTTCATCGATGCTTTACCCGAAGGTTTCGAAACCACGGTCGGCGAGCGCGGACTCAAGCTTTCCGGAGGCGAGCGTCAACGCATCGCGATTGCGCGCGCTCTTTACGGCGATCCAGCCATCCTCTTTCTCGACGAGGCAAGTTCGGCGTTGGATGAGGCGACGGAGCGCGACATCATGGAACATATCCGCGGGCTTGCCCACGATGTCACGGTGCTGGCGATCACCCACAGGCGTTCCGTGATCGCTCCAACGGATAGGGTGGTGAATATGAGCCAGCCTGTCCAAGCATAGGCCATCGACCGGTCTTACTTAAGCTGCTCCGATGCCAGGAGATCGGCATAGTGGGCGCGAGCGACATCCGGGTGGGAGCGCAGCCGGCTCTTCAGCTGGTTTTGGCCGACTTCGCGGAAGATCGGATTCAGGGGGTCGACCGAGATGCCGCGCTCCGATCGTTTCAGATCTTCCGGCAGTTCGATGACGGGGATCGTCGCATCCGGTCGGGAACCGAGGAAGAAGGCGACGGAGAAACGTTCGACGCCGGCAGGCGGTGCGATGACGTCATGTACGTCGGCGCGGACGAAGCCGTTCGTCGCAAGCTCGAGCAACTCGCCGGTATTGATGACGAAGGTGCCCGGCACGGGCGGCGCGTCGATCCAGACGCCGTCTTCCGTGCGCACGCGCAAGCCGGGCGTGGTGTCCTGGAGCAGCACGGTGACGAAGCCGCCATCCTTGTGGGCGCCGACGCCCTGGTCCGTCTCGGCGACGTCGCGGCCGGGATAGCGGATGATCTTCAGAAGCTGCGAGGCCTGCGGCTCATAAATATCGGCGAAGACGTTTTCCTGCTGGCCGAGAGCTGCGGCGATCGCCTTCAGAATGTCGATGCCGATGCGCGTCACCTCGGCCTGATAGGCAAGCAGCAGAGGCTTGAGTTCCGGCAATGCCTCCGGCCACTGGTTCGGTCCCTGGAGGCGCCGCCAGGCCGGCGTATCCGGGCCGATCTCCAAGGGTGTGCTTTCGGTGTTGATGTCGAGCTGCTCGCGCCAATCCTGTTCGCCACGGGTGCGCTCTTGGCCGGCGCGATTGTAGCCGCGGAAATGCGGTGACTTGACCATCTCGATCTTGAGCTTTTCTTCCATGGGCAGCGCGAAGAAACGCTTAGCCGTGGCCACCACGTCAGCAATCAGCTTGGGATCGACGCCGTGCCCCGTCAGATAGAAGAAGCCGTGATCGTAAAGCACCGTGCGGAGCTCGGCGATAAAGGCCTGATGTTCTGCGGGCGAAGCATAGAGGCGCGACAGGTCAAGCGTTGGAAGCGATATGTCGGAGCCGGTCGGCGCGGTATAGGAGGTCAATGAGGTTTCCTCTTTCAAGCTCGTCTTTGTTCTCGGGCCGTGACGCCATCGCCTGCCTGTTCTGTGCCGTGGTGACGCAAATCGCCCTTATGGATTGAGGCAAGGCTAGAAGCCTTTCGACACTAAGGCAAAGAAGATAATCTCAAAGATCGCTGAGCTTTTGGAATGGTTTTTACAGCCGTCATTCTTGCGACTACCGCTTACCCGAATAGTTCTTGAATTCGCAGTTCACATCAATTTCTGCGCAAACGCATCCAGCTCATCAACACTGCCTATCCGTGTCAGCGTCTTGCCTGCATCATGGGCTTCGGTACACAGGCGGCGAATGCCGGGCATCCAGTCCTGCTCGATGTCCCATATGGTCCGGAACAGATCCCGTGTCGGCGGCATCGCCGAAAGTCCGCCGGGTGTGTTTTCGAGCTTGCCCGACTGCCAGGCGATCTGCCGTTCTGCTGCAAACCAGAAATGCATCCACAGCGGCATATCGATGAGGATGATCTCGGTCGCGCGATCTATCCGTGCCGGGATCGAATTCTTGTGCCCCAGGCCATCGATGACCCAATTCTCACCGGATAGGATCCGTTCATGCTGCTCGACATAAGTCTCGATCGGTGTGGGAATCCAGCCTTCTTGCCAAAGCAGCCTGTCGATCTCGAAATGGGGAATCGCGTGGCGCTCGCTCAATTTGGGGCGAGGGTGGATTTCCCACCGCCTGCATTTCCTAAAATGGCGATACGCGACATTGGATGATGACCTGACGATTCGAGCCTGTCGGAAACCTGGCAAAGATGCCGGAGCTGTTATGAAGCTATTCCCTTGCTGTTGCAATTGATGCGACGGCAGGAGACTTAGGCTGCACCGCGCCTTACGAAATGCTGAATGCCAGCGGGATTGGTGACGATAAGGTTGCGTATGGGAGTTGGCACCAAGTCGAACCGATCGAGCCCGGCCAGCGTGGAAGGTGCCCAGCGAAATTCGAGGTCGGCACTCCCATCCTTCACCCGATGCACGATTTCCGTTTCGTGAAACGGAAATGGCTGCAGTAGTTCCGCCTCGTAGTAGAAGCCGAGTTCGTGAACTCGTCGTCCGGCAAATTCGAAGAAATTCTCTATGATGAAACGTAAGGGGCCGATGGTCGCCTTGCGGCCGATTTCCTCTTCGATCTCGCGAGCAAGCGTCTCGGCGCCTGCCTCATGAAACTCCACCCGGCCGCCGGGCAAAGACCAGAAGTTATCTGTGAGCGCGCGGTGAATGAGGATATGATCGCCGTGGCGGATCAATGCGCCGGCGCGCAATTGAAAACGGGATTCTCCCGAATCCATGACGATATGGTTCGCGCGGTTTCTGCCATGGACGACCCTCCGATTGCGATGCGAGATGGAAATCATTTGCCAGATACCAGCATCCGGTTCTCAGATATAATGAAGCGGTTTGAAGGTTGTTTTTCGTTTGCTTCGTTTCCCCTAAAATCGAGCAGGTTCGGGCAATGCGTTTCGTAAATCCAATCCCCTTCGTCAGCGATATCGAGCGTTCGAAGGCGTTCTACGGTGAGCTGCTGGGACTCGAGATCTTGAATGACTTCGGCAGCTTTGTGCTGTTTAAAACCGGCTTTGCGATTCATGATGGAAAATCGCTGGAGCAAACGGTCTGGAGGAAAAGCAGCGAAGCATCCGAACCCTATGGGCGGCGAAACATCCTTCTCTATTTCGAACATGAGGACGTGGATGCCGCCTTCGAGGCGATAGCGCCACATGTCAATCTCATTCATCCCGTCGAAAGGCAGGACTGGGGGCAGCGCGTATTCCGCTTCTATGATCCTGATGGTCATGCGATGGAGATCGGCGAACCGCAACCGGACCTGATAGCCGGTTGATCCTTGCTGCCGTTAACCTGAAGCGACGGAGAATGGAAATGCGATCGCAGTATGTTCTCCAATGCGAGCCGGTTTGGCTGCACGCGAACTCAAGGCGATATATGGTCTGCCTCGCACCGATCGTTGTTTGACATATCACATCACCATGAAACGGATCTCATGCTCATCGCCCAGATTAGCGACATTCACGCCAGCCCGACGAATGATAGCATGGCGCGGCTTGACCGTGCCGTATCCTGGTTAGCGGTCCTTCAGCCGGATTTGCTGGTGGTCTCCGGCGACCTAGTTGATGGGAGTTGGCCCGAAGGCTATAGCCTCATATCGACATCGCTCCATCGCCTTGCCTGTCGTTCATTGATCCTTCCGGGCAATTCGGACGATCGAGCCGTCATGCGGGCGATTGTGCCGCAACCGGATTATTGGCACGACCGGCCGGCAATGCATTTTATCGAACCCTGCGGCGGGTCTGTCATAATCGGGCTCGATACCTGCGTGGATGGCGAGGCCTATGGCGACGTCACGCAACATCTTTCCTGGTTGCGGCGGGCGTTGGCGGGTAGCCCCAATGGCACGGCGTTGCTTTTCACCCATCATCACGTGTTCCCTTGCGGTATTCCCCCGTTGGATGCGGTCATGTGCAAGGGTACGCAAGCCTTGGCGGGTCTGCTGAAGAGCGGCATTAGACTGCCGGCTGCTATTTGTAGCGGTCATGTTCATCGGAGCATGTCAAGCCTGTTCGCGGGCATTCCTGCCTATACGTGCGGTTCCATATGTCCTGCCAATCCGCTGATGCTCAACGCATCTCGCGTGCCGCAAGCAGCGGACCCTCCCGCCTTGATGATTCATGATCTGAGACATGGTCATCTCGTCAGCAGCCATGTTTCGGTCTGAGGCAATTTCCTCCTTGAGGCCGAAATAGACCGGTTCCCAGGCGCCTATGACGAGGTTGGCCGTTCCTTTGCACTAGGCGCGGCGCCAACCTTCGAAGGCGGAGCATTCTTTGCCTTGCAAAGAATCGAATCAGAATAACATTCTCTTCAGGACCTCATCCTTGCGGACGATATGGTGCCAAAGGGCGGCCAGGATATGCAGGCTGACGACGGCATACAGGCAATAGGCGCCATACTCGTGAATCTCGGCGGCTGTTCTTTCCAGGCCCTTGTCGACCGGTAGCAGATTGGGCCATTGGAAGAGGCCGAACCATGGCAGGTCATGGCCGCCGGCAGCGGATGTGATGTAGCCCGCAAGCGGCATCAGGATCATCAAGATGTAGAGCAGGATATGCGCGCCGCGGGCGGCATAGTGATTGAAGACGCCAAGTGGCCGTTGATAAGCAGGCTCCCCTAGCGAAAGCCTGAGCGGCAGACGGATGGCGATGAGGAAAAGCGCCGTCATGCCGAGGGACTTGTGTATGTCGAGAAGGGCGCGACGCAGTGGTATGCCCGGTGTGAGGTAGGAACAATAAAGGCCGATGGCGAGCGCCGAGATGATGACGATGGCCATGAGCCAATGCAGAAGCCGTTGTGACGATCGGTAGCGGGTAGTGGGCGGCTCTACTGTGATTGCTGTCGTGTCGGACATCGGTTTCTCCGGTCGTCTAGGGGTTACGGCGCGGATGCGGTCATCGGTCGGAATATGGTTGAATTGAGGGCCTTTCTGTTCACCTTCTCGCGAGCGGATATTTATCGACCGCCGGCGATGTGACGTCGGGTGCCAGCCAGAGGCTTCATTCCGGTTTGCAAAAGCGACTTTCTCGTCGGAAGTTGTGTCGGCCACACCCAGCTCTATCCGGCGCTATTGTTCCGGTTTGGGAGGTGCCCGGTTTCTTTCGCTGGCGCTGGAAAGGATCTCGCAGCTTTCCGTGTGAGTCTGCGCTCGCGTTTCGGCGACAACGGCCTTCGTACAAATGCCGATCTCATGTCCTTCAATCCGGAAGAAGGCGATTCCTCCGGCCTCGAGCGCCAAACGCAACTGCGCCTCCGTCGCCCGATGCAGGCTATGGCGGTTGCCTTCATAGTCGCGAATCGTGCTGCGCGATACGCCGGAGCGGTCGGCAAGTTCCGTCTGCGTCCAATCGAGGAAGCCGCGGGCTGCCCGGCAGAGCGCTGGTGTCAAAATCATCGCCATCTTACCTTGACGCAGGGTTCGAAGCTGCCCATATTGGGCGATATTTGTCATATAGGACATAATACACCGGATTTCTAGGGGTTTTGCCGTCGTGGCAGTCTGGCGTGATCCGGCCAAGCGAAGGAATGACGTTTTGGGATAACTGGCGAGCCTCTCTTTATTCTAGCACTTTTGGCTCTGCCGTTTATCGGAAGTCTTCTTTCCGTATGCCTCTTGCGCACGCAGTCGCGGCGCGGCCCGGCCTGGATCGCCGGAGCTGTCACATTTCTGGCACTGTTGATTTCCGCAAGCTTCTATCCTGCCGTCAAGGACGGCGGCGTTGTCCGTTATAGCATAGAATGGCTGCCGCAGCTCGGGCTTGATTTCAGCCTCAGACTGGATGGTTTTGCCTGGCTGTTTTCGCTCGTCATCACCGCCATCGGCTTTCTCGTCATCGTATATGCCCGCTACTACATGTCGGAAGAAGACCCGGTTCCCCGCTTCTTCTCCTTCCTGCTCGCCTTCATGGGCGCGATGCTCGGCATCGTGCTGTCGGGCAATGTCATTCTGCTTTCGATATTCTGGGAGCTGACCAGCATCTTCTCCTTCCTGCTGATCAGCTATTGGCACAACACCGCCGCCGCCCGCGACGGTGCCCGCATGGCGCTGACGATCACCGGGATTGGCGGGTTCTGCCTGCTGGTCGGGCTGATCCTGCTCGGCCATATCGTCGGGAGCTACGATCTGGACAAGATCCTCGCGTCCGGCGATATCATCCGCAATCATCCGCTCTATCTGTCTGCGCTGATACTCATCCTCCTCGGTGCGCTGACGAAGAGCGCGCAGTTTCCGTTCCATTTCTGGCTTCCGAATGCGATGGCGGCGCCGACGCCGGTCTCGGCCTATCTGCATTCCGCCACGCTGGTGAAGGCGGGTGTCTTCCTGCTGGCGCGCTTCTGGCCAGTTCTCGCCGGCACCAACGAGTGGTTCTACATCGTCGGTGCCGCCGGCATCATCACCCTGTTGCTCGGCGCCTATTTCGCCATGTTCCAGCAGGATCTCAAAGGGCTGCTCGCTTATTCGACGATCAGCCATCTCGGTCTCATCACCACCCTGCTTAGCCTCGGCAGTCCGCTTGCGACGGTTGCCGCCATCTTCCACATGCTGAACCACGCGACCTTCAAGGCGTCGCTGTTCATGGCCGCCGGCATTATCGATCACGAGACCGGCACGCGCGACATGCGCCGGCTGAGCGGTCTGTTCCGCTATATGCCGTTCACCGGGGCGCTGGCGATCGTCGCGAGTGCCGCCATGGCCGGCGTTCCGCTGCTCAACGGCTTCCTGTCGAAGGAAATGTTCTTCGCCGAAGCGATCGAAACCCATGCGGATTCCATCCTCGATCGCATGCTTCCCTATGTGGCGACGCTCGCAAGTGCCTTCAGCGTTGCCTATTCGCTGCGCTTCATTCAGACGGTGTTCTTCGGGCCGGCGCCGACCGATCTGCCGATCGCCAAGCCGCATGAGCCGCCGCGCTGGATGCGTTTCCCGATCGAACTCCTCGTCGTGGTATGCCTGGTCGTCGGTATCGCTCCGGCGCTTTCGGTGGCACCCTTCCTGCATGCGGCCGTTGTCAGCGTCCTCAACGCCGATACGCCGCAATACAGCCTTTCGCTTTGGCACGGCTTCAACCTGCCTCTTATCATGAGCATCGTCGCATTGGTTGGCGGCACGGTGTTCTATTTCACTTTCAAGGATTATCTGTCGCGATGTGACGACGGCCCGCCCATCTTCCGCCGCCTGAAAGGGCAGCGAATCTTCGAGCGAGTGCTGGTCGAGGTTTCCTGGCATTGGGCGAGAACCGCCGAAAAGCGGATCGGCACGCGAAAGCTGCAGCCGCAGCTTCGCTGGGTCGTGGTGACGGGGTTTGCGGCCGGCCTGCTACCGCTTTATCTGTCCGGCTTCGAAGCCAAGCATTTTTCCTTCCTGGGCGCCGATCCGGTCTTCGCCGCAGTTTGGGCGATTGGTATTTGCCTTGCGATCGGCACAGCCTTCTTTGCCAAATATCATCGGCTTGCTGCCTTGGTGATGCTGGGCGGGGTTGGATTGATCGTCTGCATGACGTTCATCTGGCTGTCGGCACCGGACCTCGCGATCACCCAGCTTCTCGTCGAGATCGTCACGACGGTTCTCATCCTGCTGGGTTTGCGCTGGCTGCCGAAGCGGACGGAAGGGATCGACGATACGGTCGATTTGCGCGCCCGTTTCCGCCGCTTCCGCGATCTGGCGCTCGCCGTCATCTGCGGCGTCGGCATGATGTTCATTTCCTACGCCGTCATGACCATGCCGGTGCCCGATGCTATCGCGAATTATTTCCTGGAGAATGCCTATTCGAAGGGCGGCGGCCGTAATGTCGTCAACGTCATCCTGGTGGATTTCCGCGGTTTCGATACGCTGGGCGAAATTGCCGTCCTTGGTGTAGTCGCCTTGACCGTCTATGCGCTGCTGCGTCGTTTCCGCCCTGCGCCCGACAGCATGGAGATGCCGGAACAGCAGCGGATCCAGAACCGTTTCGACGAAGAACGGCCGGAGCGTTCGGCCGGCGATACGGTACGCGACTATCTGCTCGTGCCCTCCGTCATCATGCAGTGGATGTTCCCCTTCGTGATCGCGCTGTCGGTCTATATCTTCATGCGGGGGCATGATGCGCCAGGGGGCGGCTTCTCGGCCGGCCTGACGCTCTCGATCGCCTTCCTGCTGCAATATTTGGCCGGCGGTACGCGCTGGGCTGAGGATCGCATCCGCATCCTGCCGCTGCGGTGGATGGGCGCCGGGCTTCTGATTGCGACGGTGACAGGTATCGGCGCCTGGTTCTTCGGCTATCCGTTCCTCACCTCGCATTTCCAGTATCTCGACGTGCCGTTGATCGGCAAAGTGCCGGCGGCAAGCGCGCTGCTCTTCGATCTCGGCGTCTTCCTGCTCGTCGTGGGATCCACGGTTCTGATCCTCGTCGCGCTTGCGCACCAGTCGATCCGTATCAACCGCCTGCGGGCGCTCGATGCCGACAAGGCAAAGGGGGATTGATGGAACTCATCTTGTCCATTGCGATAGGTGTGATGACGGCTTGCGGCGTCTGGCTGATCCTGCGTCCGCGCACCTACCAGGTCATCATCGGGCTGTCGCTGCTCTCCTATGCCGTCAATCTCTTCATCTTCGGCGTCGGCGGCGTGAAGACGAATGTGCCGCCGCTGCTCGGCGATGGCACCGCAACGCACGCTCTGGCAGACCCGGTGCCGCAGGCTCTGGTGCTGACGGCGATCGTTATTGGCTTTGCGACAACGGCTCTCTTCCTCGTCGTGCTGCTTGCCTCGCGCGGCCTGACCGGTACTGATCACGTCGACGGACGGAGTGACCGGAAATGACAGGCTGGTCGCATCACCTCATCATCGCGCCGATCCTTGTTCCGCTGATTGCGGGCGCATTGCTTGTGTTCATAGACGAGCGTTCGCGCACGCTGAAGGCACTTATCAGTCTGGCGGCAACGCTCCTGCTGGTCGGCATTGCACTTGTGCTCTTCCGCGCGGAGGGCGGATCGCCGGGGCTGGAGCGGGCCTATCTGCTTGGAAACTGGAGCGCGCCTTTCGGCATCGTGCTCGTGCTTGACGGATTATCGGCGCTCATGCTGCTGCTGACATCCATCGTCGCCGCCGCCGCGCTGATATTCTCGCTAGCGCGCTGGCACGCGGTCGGTGCGCATTTCCACACCATGTTCCAGCTGCTGCTGATGGGCGTCAACGGCGCGTTCCTGACAGGCGATCTCTTCAATCTCTTCGTCTTCTTCGAGGTGATGCTGGCGGCGTCCTACGGCCTGCTGCTCCACGGTTCCGGGCCGCTCCGCGTCAAGGCGGGCATGCACTATATTGCCGTCAACCTCGCGGCAGCGCTGCTCTTCCTCATCGGCGTCAGTCTCATCTATGGCACGGCGGGAACGCTGAACATGGCGGATCTTGCCATGCGCATCCCGGAAATGTCAGCCGATCGCCGCATGCTGATGCAGGCGGGCGCCGGCGTGCTCGGCATCGCATTCCTCATCAAGGCCGGCATGTGGCCGCTCTGCTTCTGGCTGCCGACGGCCTATAGCGCGGCTTCCGCGCCGGTTGCGGGCATATTCGCGATTCTCAGCAAGCTCGGCATCTACGTCATCCTGCGATTGACCATGCTGCTGTTTAGCGCCGGCCCCTCCGCGGGCTTCGGTGCGACCGTGCTTCTCTATGGAGGGATGGCAACTCTGATCTTCGGAACGGCCGGTGTGCTGGCGTCTCAGGCGCTTGGCCGGCTTGCCGGCTTCTCGGTGCTGGTCTCATCCGGCACGCTGCTGATGGTAATCGGTATCAATGACGGCTCCATCTCGTCCGGCGCGCTCATGTATCTCGTCAGTTCGACGCTGACGATCAGCGCCTTCTTCATGCTGATCGAGCTCGTCGAGCGCGGCCAGGATGCCGGCGCCAGCGTTCTTGCCGTCACGATGGAAGCCTATGGCGATGCCGAGGAGAAGGAACCAGCCGAAGGCGATGGGGTGACCATGCCCGGCACCATGGCAATGCTCGGCATCTGCTTTGCCGCCTGCGGCATTCTGCTGGCCGGCCTGCCGCCTCTTTCCGGCTTCGTCTCCAAGTTCGCCATGCTCTCGGCCATGATGGGAACCGGCGCGATCGGCATTCCGCCGAGCGCTGCGGTATGGGCGCTGATCTTGCTGGTCATTCTCTCCGGCATTGCCGCCCTGATTGCCATGACACGGGCCGGCATACGCACATTCTGGAGTTCGCTGGAGGGCACGGTTCCCCGTGTGCTTGTCATCGAGATATTCCCGGTCATGGGCCTGCTCGCCTTGACGCTTGCATTGACGATCTGGGCAGGCCCCGTCATGCACTATATGGATGCGACCATTCGCACACTCAGCGACCCGAACGTCTATGTCGATGCGGTTCGCAATGCGGTAGTTGCGCCCGCGAAAGCGAGAGGTCCGTGATGCTGCCTTATCCGCTCCTGGCGCTGAGCCTGATCCTGATGTGGCTGCTGCTGAACGGCTTCACGCTCGGTCAGCTTATCCTCGGCATCATCGTCGCCGTTTTCGCCTCCTGGGGCATGGCGTCGCTGCGGCCCGAAAAATCGAGGCTGAGGAAATGGTATTTGCTGCCCAAGCTCTTCTTCCGGGTCGTTTTCGATGTCCTGAAATCGAATGCCCAGGTGGCCTGGATCATCCTGAGGGGACGCTCGCGCAAGACGACGCCGGGCTTCGTGGTCCTTGAGCTCAGGGTGCGGGATCAGATCCCGCTGGCGCTGCTTGCGGTTATCCTGACCAGCACGCCGGGATCCGCGTGGCTGGAATATGATTCCAACGACAATACCGTGCTGCTGCATGTCCTCGATCTCGAAAACGAGGCGCAATGGCGCGATACGGTCGCCAATCGCTACGAGAGCCTGCTGATGGAGATATTCGCATGAGCGCCATGATCATCCAGATATCCGTAGCGGCCGCGCAGCTGATGATCGTGGCGGCCATGGCGATTGCTTCCATCCGCATGTTTCGCGGCCCGCGCGCGCAGGACCGCATAATCGCGCTCGACACGCTCTATGTGAATGCGATGCTGTTGTTGTTGACCTTCGGCATAGGCACAGGTCGTGTCGTTTATTTCGAGGCCGCGCTCGTCATCGGCATGCTGGGCTTCGTTGCAACCGTTGCATTGGCGAAATTCCTGATGCGCGGAGAGGTGATCGAATGAGCACGCCGTTTGAAAACATACCTCTATGGGCCGCGATCCCTGTCGGCGGACTTCTCGTGGTCGGCGCTTTCCTGACGCTCCTCGGCGCCATCGGTTTTCTGAAGCTTGGAACATTCTACGAGCGCATTCATGCGCCGACATTGGGAACGAGCGGCGGCATCGGCGCGATCATGATCGCGTCGATGATCTTCTTTTCGACGACGACGCGGACGCTCATCATTCATGAACTGCTGATCGGTATTTTCATTACGGTGACGACGCCGATCACCTTCATGCTGCTCGCCCGCGCGGCGCTGCATCGCGATCGCGCCGAGCAGAACGGTAACGTTCCGCCCAAGCAATCGCCCGAGGAGACATTGGTCGAAAGGCGCCCGTCGTAACGTTCAACCCGTCCGTTCGGGGCTTACAGCCAGCCGAGTGCGGTTGCAGCCCGGATTGCTTCGGCGCGGCGATGACAACCCAGCTTGCGGAACAGATTTCCGAGATGAAACTTCACCGTCACCTCGGAGACATTGAGGGTATGAGCAATGCGCTTGTTCGACATGCCGCTCGCGATCAGCTGAATCATCTGGACCTCGCGCTGCGAGAGACCACCCTGGAGGGCTTTCGCCTGTGGCGAGTTCACGGAGCTTGCAAAGAGCGAAAGCGCGGTGCGCACATCGGACGAGGTTTCGATGAAGCTGCGAATGCGCTGGTTCTTGAGAAGCGGCGAGAGAAAGATTCGCTCCTCGGAGAGCACGCCGTTGCAGCCAAGGCGCGTTGCGCCTTCAAGCGCCGATAGAAGATGCGCGCGCGTCGCAGCATTGTCCCGGCGCTGATAGGCGCCATAGCTTTGCCATAGCTGTAGGGCGACTTTCTCGCGGTTGGTGACTTTCGGGTTGGCGATCAGCGCATCGATCTGGCGCGACAGATAAGGACGTGGTGTCGAGAGGCGCACGCTGTCGCGCAGCCATGCCATGGCATAGGAAATTTCGTCCCGGCGGGCTAGGCGCGTCAGCTCCTCGTTGGCGCTTTCCACCCAGTTGCGGCCGATACGCATTCGGACGGCGGAGAGCGTTGCTGCCGCATCGCTCCAGCGATTGGCATTCTGGTAAGCGATGGCGGTGCGGATCTCCATCATGGCGTGAAATTGCAGGCCCTCGGACAGATGGATCCAGAGCCCGTCGAGAAAGCCGGGCCTGATCACCATCGGAAAGTGATCGGCCAGCACCTGTGATGTATAGTGGAGAGCGAACTGCATCAGGCTCGGCCAGATTTCTGCGGCGGCAAAATCATCGAATTCGTTCTGAACGAATTGAAGAAGATCGCGGGGCCGGCCGGCTTCGTAGGAGATACAGGCTTCGGCGAGCCGCAGCATGCGGAATTCCGCCTCTGCTGCATGCGGCACCTGTTCCAGTTTCTGCCGTGCTTCCTGAGCGGCACGACGCGCGAAAAGAGCATCGCCGCTCATGAGACGCAATACCGTCTGATGCAGATGGATGAAGAATTCCAGCAGCGGCTGGCCACCCATATGGCCGAGATAGATCAAGGCGCGGGCCGCAGCGGCTTCCGCTTCACGGAAATTCCGGCGGCGGATTTCGAATTCCAGCAGCGCGTTGTAATAGGCGGCCCATTTGCCGTAATCGCCCATCGGATAATCCGCCATGAACTCGCCGAGGCGGGTGATCATGGCGTCCGTCGGCATCAGGTCCTCGGAAATCATGAGGTTGAGCCGGAACGTTCGCGCCGCAAAGGAAAAGCGCGATCCGCGCAGCAGGACCTTCAGCGGATCGAGATAGTCCGAACCCAGATGTTTGCCGACGAGGTGGCGCACGCGCTGCAATTCTCCGAGCTTCAGGAGCGTGCGAGCCATGGCAAAAAGCACGACTTCGTTGGTCGCGATCATCTCGTGGGAAAAGCGCATGATGATATCGCGAAAGGTCCCGAGGCTGTTTCGATAGATCAGCTCCAGACCCCGAGCGCGCTCCAGAATCTGCGCCGCATGGGCCTCGTGCCCATGATCGAGGAGCAGCGACATGGCGGCAAGCGCACGTCCCGCCTGCTCGAAAGCGGAGGCTACCTCGATCACGGCGACGGTGGTTTCGAAGGTTGCCAGGCGTTCGCTGACGGCGTCTGTCAGGAGTGTCAGCAGTTCCTGATGTTCGTCCGGTGCCTCGATCAGGCGTGGTGGCAAAAGGCTCGTCCACTCCTCGACGGTGACAGGAGATCGCGTTTCGAGCCAGATGGAAAGCAGCGCGGTCTGTTCCGGCGAAAGGTGGCCGAGAAAATTCTCGCGCAGATAGTCGATGGATAGGCGAGGGTCCTTTTGGCGTGTCAACGGCAGGAAAACCGGCCAGCCGGCATAATCCCTGACCAACCGGTTGGCTTCTTCGACTGGCAGTTCCCCCAATTCCTCAACGGAAAATGTTAGATCGCCGGCGTCGAGCGTCACCGAACCTCGATGCAGGATGAGCCGCGCCAGCCCGCTGATGCGCTGATCGGGGCGGCAGGCGATGACCAGAACGTCGACGGTCTCCAGGAGCTGAGCGGAAAGACGAGCCGATCGAGCGGAAACCGGTACGTCCCATAAGAGCCATCCATCCCTCACGTCGCTCATGCGCGGTTGCTGCAGGTTGCAGACCTCCTTGCCCATCGCCTTTGCAGCCATGAACAGGACTGTGCTCTTTCCGGCTCCCGCAGGAGCGCGCAGGAAGATGACGCCGGCGTGTTCCGTCGCGATGCGATGGCAGAGATGAGGTCGGGCAATCAATCTGTGCATGCGGTGCTTGTAGGCGCGTGTTGAAAAATAACCTATACCATAAAGCTGAAAAACTATACCTCCAGCCGGTTGTCCGTCGTCCGCAGATGAGGATTGTTGTTTGTCAGTTAGCTGACGAACAAGGAAATTCTCGTCGATGCAGCAACATCCGTTGGTCGCGATCCTGACGCGGCTTGGCACCTTCGTTCTGGTCATGATCGCGCTTTCCATCATGATTTTCGCGTTGGCGCGCGTCGTACCGGGAGATCCCGCGCGCATGGCTCTCGGCCCTGCGGCAACGCAGGAGCAGGTCGATGCGCTGCGCGTACAGATGGGGTTGGATAAGCCGCTTCTGGTGCAATACGTCGACTATGTCGGCAAGGCGCTGCAAGGCGATCTGGGGATGTCGCTGGTCTCGCAACGTCCCGTCACGACCGATTTGGAGCAGACGGTGCCCGCCACCGTGGAACTGGTTCTCGTCTCCGTGATCTTCATGTTCGTGGTGGCAATTCCGCTCGGTGTCATCACCGCACATTTTAGGGACCGTGCGCTGGACCATATCGGCCGCATCCTGTCCTTGACCGGTGTGACCATTCCGAGTTTCCTGTTTGCGATCAGCCTGCAATTGCTTGCCGCACGTTGTCTGCCGAATTGGCCAATCATCGGCCGGCTCGATCATTCCCTGAGCTTTCAACCCGGACCGACCGGATTTCTATTGATCGACGGCTTGCTGGCCGGACGTCTGGATGTGTTCGTCGATGCGCTTCAGCATCTCGTGCTGCCGGCCTTCGCACTGGCCATGGCCGGCATCGGCCAGATTACCCGCATCACTCGTTCCTCCATGTTGGAGAACCAGCGCAAGGATCACGTTCTGACCCTGCAGAGTTTCGGCGTGCCGGAGCGGGTCATCATTTTCCGTTACCTTCTCAAGCTGTCGTCGATCGCGCCATTGACAATCATGGGCCTCGAATTCGCATCGCTGATCGGCAATGCCTTCGTCATCGAGATGGTGTTCGCCTGGGGCGGCTTCGCCTCCTACGGGCTGAACGCCATCCTGCAAAAGGACCTCAATGCCGTGACTGCCGTGGTGCTGGTCGCCGGCCTGTTTTTCATCGTTGCGAACCTGGTGGTGGATATCCTGATCTCGATGATCGACCCGCGCCTGCGCCGCAAGGAGGCACGCTGATGGCCGATATGAAGATGCTCGATGCATCCGACCGCGCGCTGAGCACCGGTTACATGATGTGGTATCGCTTCAGCCGCAATCCGGCCGCGGTGATTGGCACGCTGATCCTGATTTCGGTCTTTGTGCTGGCGGTGTTCGCGCCGTGGCTGACGCCGTATCCGAAACATGTCGGCGCCGTGGTCGATTTCCGTGCCCGACACGTTGCACCCGATGCCGCCCATTGGTTCGGAACCGACAAAGTCGGTCGGGATATCTTTTCCCGCACGGTCTTCGGCATGCGCGTCTCGCTGCTTCTGGTCATCGGCGTGCTCGGCATTTCCGTGCCGATCGGCACCGTGCTCGGCCTGATCGCCGGCTACTCCGGCGGGTGGGTTGAAAAGATCATAACCGGCCTGACAAACGTGATGCTGGCAATGCCGCCGCTGGTCATGGCGCTTGCCGTTTCGAACCTGCTCGAGCCGAACCTGATGAACGCGATGATCGCCATAACGTTGCTTTGGTGGACATGGCATGCACGGCTGATCTACTCCGTTTCCAAGTCCATCGCGTCGGAAGATTACATCGAGGCGGCTCGCCTTGCCGGTGCCGGACCGATGCATATCCTCTTTCGCGAAATCCTGCCGAATTGCGTGGCGGTCATCTCCGTCAAGACGACGCTGGATGCCGCCTTCGTCATCCTGTTCGGCGCCACGCTCAGCTTCCTCGGCTTCGGTGTGAAGCCACCCATTCCGGATCTCGGCTCCATGGTCGCCGACGGTCGCCAGTTCATGCCCGATTACTGGTGGGAAGTCGTGTGCCCAGGGGCCGCGGTCTTCTATGTGACGCTCGGCTTCAATCTCCTGGGCGACGGCTTGCGCGACATGTTTGATGTGGAGAGCTAAACGATGAGCGAGCCGCTTCTCAAGATCGAGGCTCTGAATGTCTCGTTCACGACCTACGGCCGTACCCGGCGGGTGCTGCGAGACATTTCCTTTACCGTCGCTGCCGGGGAGCGCGTCGCTCTGATTGGCGAGACGGGGTCGGGCAAGTCCGTAACGGCAAAGGCAATCATCGGCACCCTGCCAAAGAATGCCGCCATAAATTCCGGCGCTATTTCTGTCGCAGGACGTGACGTTCTGAAAATGCAGCGAAGGGAACGCGAGGCGCTGAAAGGCACGGCCTTTTCCCTGATCATGCAGGACCCGCTCTCCTCTTTCAACCCGGTCTTCAAGATCGGCACGCATCTCGATGACGTCATGCGTTTTGCGGACAAGCGTGATGGCATTCGCTCGTCGAAAGCGGAGCGGCGGACGCGAATTTCCGCGGTCTTGCGGAGGGTGCAGCTTGCTGACGCTGAAAGAGTGATGAATGCCTATCCGTCGGAGCTTTCAGGCGGCATGCGCCAGCGCGTTCTGATCGGGCTTGCGCTGTTGCACCAGCCGAAGCTTCTGATCGCCGATGAGCCGGGCACTGCGCTCGACGTGACGACCCAGGATGAGATCCTGAACCTGATCAACCAGCTGGTGATCGAGGAGAACATGGCTCTTCTGATGATCACCCACAATCTCGGTGTCGTGCGCAAGGTGGCGGACCGAGTGGTGGTCATGCATCACGGCGATATCGTCGAGGCGGGGCCTTGCCGCGAGATACTCACTGCCCCGCATCAACCCTACACGAAGGCGCTCCTCGACGCCGTGCCGCCGCTTTACGGTAAGCGCGTGACCGATCTGCCGCAGAGCAATGGCGCGCCTATCGTCAGGGTCGAAGGGCTGAACAAGATCTATGGCCGGAAGCCCGGCTTCCATGCCGTTCGCGACGTTAACCTGACGTTGCGTCAGGGCGAAATCTTCGGGCTGGCCGGCGAGTCCGGCTCAGGCAAGACCTCGGTTGCACGCATCATCATGGACCTGTCTCGCCCGACATCGGGCAGCGTTGCCATCGATGCGCCGGCACCAGGGCGCGGCAGGCGGTTGACGCAGATCGTCTACCAGAACCCCGGCACGTCGCTCAACCCCAAGCGCAATGTGCAGCAAACGCTCGCGCTGCCTTTGAAATCCATCGGCATGGATGGACCAGCCCGCGAAGCACGGATGAAGCAACTGATGGATCTCGTGCGGCTGCCGCAATCCTATCTGGCAAAGTATCCGCATGAGCTTTCGGGCGGCCAGAAGCAGCGCGTGGCGATTGCCCGCGCGCTTGCCGCCGAGCCGAAGATTCTGATCCTCGACGAGCCGACGGCGGCGCTCGATGTGTCGGTGCAGAAAACCGTAATCGAGTTGTTGTTGCAGCTGCGCGAGGAACTGGGTCTGACCTATCTGATGATCTCGCACGACCTTTCGCTGATGCGCAATTTCTGCTCGCGCATCGCCATCATGCTGCGAGGCGAGATCGTCGAGGAGGGAGCGACGCCCCAGGTCTTCGCCGCCCCCGATCACCCATACACGCGCGCGCTGATCGCGGCGATCCCGGTCGTTACCGACGAGGAGGAACGCCTGAAGCCCATCGTGACCGAGGAGGAGCGCATGCGCTTCCTCGTCAAAACCACAGACTGATCGAAGAGGAGCCTAACGTGTATCGCGTTGGAATTGACGTCGGCGGCACCAATACGGATGCCGTCGTCCTGGAGGGAAAGACCGTTCTTGCCGGGGTCAAGGCCTCGACGACCGAAGATGTGACTTCGGGCGTGATCGAGGCGCTGGAGAAGGTTGTCGATGCCTCGGGCATCGATCGGGGCCGTATCGCCGCCGTCATGATCGGCACGACGCATTTCACCAATGCGGTCATCGAGCGCCGCCATATGGATGAGGTCGCAGCCATCCGCCTGAGTCTGCCGTCGGGCGCCGGCCTGCCGCCGATGGTCGATTGGCCCAACGATCTGCGCGAGATCGTCGGCAATCACGGTTATCAGGTCAAGGGCGGCTACGAATTCGACGGACGCGAGCTTTCGCCGCTCGATGAAGATGCCATCGTGCGTATTGCCGGCGAAATTCGTACGAAGGGCCTGAAGGCTGCCGCCGTGACCTGCGTCTTCAGCGGTATCAACGATGCGATGGAAGTGCGGGCCAAGGAAATCCTGCAGCAGCATTGCCCCGGCCTGCCGGTGGTGATGTCGAAGGATATCGGCCGTCACGGCCTGCTGGCGCGGGAAAGTGCGGCGATCATGAATGCGAGCCTGCTGTCGCTGGCGGATCGCACCGTTGCAGCCTTCGGCAAGGCGCTTGCGGCGGCTGGTATCCCATGCCCGTTCTACATCACCCAGAACGACGGCACGCTGATGGCCGCCGATGTCGTGCGTGCCTTTCCGGTGCTGACCTTTGCCTCCGGCCCTACCAATTCCATGCGCGGCGCCGCGTTTCTGACCGGGCTTAAGGACGCCGTCGTCGTCGACGTTGGCGGTACGACTTCGGATGTCGGCTCTTTATCGCACGGCTTTCCACGCCAGGCTTCCACGACCGTCGACATCGGCGGGGTTCGCACGAATTTCCGCATGCCCGATGTTTTTTCGATCGGCCTCGGCGGCGGTTCGCTCGTCATCAGGGGTGAAGGGGGCATTACAATCGGACCGAAGTCGGTCGGCTATCGCGTACGCAAGGAGGCGCTCTGCTTTGGTGGATCGACCCTGACCGCCACTGACATCGCTGTTGCCGCCGGCAAGGCCGAAGTCGGTGATCGAGCACTGGTCGCCAATCTCGACAAGAGTCTGGTCGACGCGGCCGTGGCAAAGATCAACGCCATGCTGGAAGCTTGCGTCGAGCGCAGTCGAATTTCCTCGACGCCGGTACCGGTCATCGCTGTTGGCGGCGGTTCGATCCTCATGCCCGACCGTATCGGTGATCTCGAAGTGATCATGCCTGAGAATTTCGCCGTGGCAAATGCTGTCGGCGCCGCCATCGCCCAGATCAGCGGTGAAACGGATCGCGTCTTCTCGCTCGTCAATGGCCGCACGCGCGAGAGCGCGCTTGCGGAAGCCGAAGCGGAGGCGCGCGAAAAGGCGATCGCGGCGGGCGCTCTTGCGGAAACCCTGGAAGTTATCGAGCGCGAGGATACGCCTCTTGCCTATCTGCCAGGCAATGCCACGCGCATCCACGTCAAAGTCGTCGGTGAAATGGGAGGCCATCATGCCTGAGACGCGCAAGCAGAAATATGATGACGCCGCTCTGCGCCGGCTGACGCCGGAGGATCTCGATGCGCTGGAAATCGGGGCGGGCATTCTCGGCACCGGCGGTGGCGGCAACCCCTACCAGGGCAAGCTCCTCGTTCTCGAAGCCATGAAGGCCGGTTATGAGATGAAGGTTCTCGCGACCGACGCCATAGAGCCGGATGCACTTTGCATGTCGATCGGTGGCATCGGTGCGCCTGTCGTCGGCGTCGAGCGCATCCGCGAGGGGCGTGAGGGATTGCGTTGCCTGCGCGCCATGGAAGAGCTGATCCGCACGCCGATCGATGCGATCGTCTGCGAAGAGATCGGCGGCGCGAATTCGATGAACCCGCTCGTCACAGCGGCTCTCGGTGGCCTGCCGATCCTCGATTGCGACGGCATGGGCCGTGCCTTCCCCGAAATGCAGATGACGACCTTTTCGATCTATGGCCACAGCTCGACGCCTTCGGTCATGTGCGACCTGCATGGCAATGCCGTGATCTTCAGCCATGCCGTGTCGGAAGTCTGGCACGAGCGGATGGCGCGCGCCTGCGTCGTGGCGCAGGGTGGCGGTGCCATGCTGGCGACGGCGCCGATGCAGGCGCATTACGTCCATCAGTATGGCATTCCAAAGAGCTTCACCAAGGCGATCGCGCTCGGCGAAGCGGTGATCCGCGCCCGCAAGGCACAGGAGGACCCGATTGCCGCCGTCTGCGCGCTGGAAGGCGGGCGGCGGGTGTTCAACGGCAAGATCACCGATCTGAAGCGCCATCTGCGTGGTGGTTTCGTTGTCGGCGACATGGAGCTCGCCGGCTTTGACGATTGCAACGGCCAGACGGCGAACGTGGCGATCCAGAACGAGTTCCTGGTTTTCCGCCGCGATGGCGCGATCGAGGTCTGCGTGCCGGATCTGATCGTGCTGCTCGATGTCGATACCGGCTATCCGATCACAACCGAAATGCTGCGCTACGGCCAGCGCGTCGCCGTCGTCGCCATTCCCTGCCACGAGCTGTTGCGCAGCGCGCGTGCGCTCGATGTCGTCGGCCCGGCTGCCTTCGGCTATCCGGACATCACCTATTCGCCGCTGCCGGCTCCGGGCCGGAAGGCAGCCTAACCATAAGCGGGGCAGTTCCCGCATCAAAGAGGAGAACTAGAATGAAGATGGGTTCCAGAAATCGGCGTCTTTCGGCGCTTCTGCTCGCGAGCGTCATGGCGTCGCCGCTGACTTCGGTTGCTGCGTCGGCGGCCGACAAGGTGTCGATTGCCGTCAACACGATGCAGATTTTCAGCTCGCTCGATCCGGCCAAGGTCACAGACTACACGGGCTATATGGCGATCGTGAACATGTATGACGCGCTGACGACCGTCAGCCCTTCGGGCGAGATCGTGCCCCATCTGGCAAAATCCTGGGATATCTCCCAGGATGGGCTGGCCTACACGTTCCATCTTCGCGATGACGCCAAGTTCCAGGACGGCACGCCGGTCAAGGCATCCGACTTCGTCTGGTCGATCCGCCGCCTGATCGGCATCAACAAGGGCCCCTCGAACCTCATCGTCGGCCTCGTGCAGCCCGACAATGTCACCACGCCCGATGACAAGACCGTCGTCGTCAAGCTCGATCGCCAGTTCTCGCCGTTCATGGCCGTGACGCCGCTGATGATGGCGCTGAACGAGAAGCTGATCGAAGCCAATTCCAAGCCGGACGACAAGTGGGGCGAAGCCTATGTGGGCGAGCATTCTGCCGGCTCCGGTCCCTACAAGCTTGTCAGCTACAATCGCTCCGCCGATATGGTGATCGCGCGCAATCCCGATTACTTCCTGGGCTGGACCAAGGGGACGCCGATCGACGAAGTGCGGTTCGTCCAGACGAGCGACGACGCCACCGTGAAGGCGCTTGCCGAAAAGGGCGAGCTCGGTCTCTCCTCGCATGGTCTCGGTAACGACACCTATGAAACCATCGGCAAGATGCCGGGCTACAAGCTGCTCCAGTCGACGACGGCCGGCGGCTTCGTCATCAAGCTGAACAGCAAGGTCTATCCGACCGACGACGTGCATGTGCGCCGGGCAATCGCCTATGCCACCGACTACAAGACCATTCAGGAAGCGATCTATCCGGGCTTCGATATGACCGGCCCGCTCTCGACCGTGTTCAAGGATGCGCACAACGACGATATCCAGCCCGGCGTCTTCGATCTCGAAAAGGCGAAGGAGGAGCTCGCCAAATCGAAATATGCCGGTCAGAAGATCACGCTGGTCAACAGCTATGTCGCCTCGCTCGCTTTCGAATCCGAAGTGGCGCTGCTGATGCAGGCCAATCTCGAACAGATCGGCATCACGCTCGACATCAAGCCCGAGCCCTGGAACCGCATCGTCGAGCTCTCCTCCAAACCCGAGACCACACCGGCCTCGACACAGGTCAACATCTCGCCCAACTATCCGTCGCCGGATGCAATTTTCTATAACCAGTATCACTCCAAGGCTTCCGGCACGTGGATGTCGATGGAATGGCTGCAGAATCCCGAGGTCGATGCGCTGATCGACAAGGCGAGGTCGACCACCGACATCAAGGAGCAGAACGCGACCTACAAGGAGCTGCAGGTCAAGCTCGCCGACCTGCAACCCGACGTATGGGCGGTATCGCCAAACCGGCGCTATGCGGCAAACAAGTGCCTTCAGGGCTATGCGTTCATCCCGATGCAGAGCTGGGATCTGAACTTCTCGAACTTCCATTGGGACTGCAAGGCGAACTGACCTTCGCCTGCACATGACATAGACCCGGCCCCATACGGGGTCGGGGGAGCTATTGCCGAAGGTGAAACATGCTTCAGGAATTTTCCGAAGACAATATCGAGCCGCTCGCAACGGGAGCCTGGATTCTGGGAACCGGCGGCGGTGGCAATCCCTATATCTCGACCCTTAACCTTCGAAGACTCTATGCCGAGGGCCGTCGAGTCCAGGTGATGGATCCCATGGCGCTCGATGACGACGATATGGTCGCGGTCGTCTCGAAGATGGGCGCGCCGCTGGTCGGGCAGGAGCGTCTCAGCGATCCCGTGCATCTGGCGCGCGCCGTCGAGGTCATGGAGGATTATCTCGGCAAGCCCTTTCGCGCGATCATGAGCGTCGAGATCGGTGGTTCGAATGCGCTCTCCTCTTTTCTCGCCGCGGCGATGCTGGGCCGGCCGGTCGTCAATGCCGATGCGATGGGACGCGCCTATCCCGAGGCGCAGATGACCTCCTTCGCCATTGGCAATCTGCCGATGTATCCGCTTTCCCTCGTCGACGTACGCGAGAATGAGGTCATCGTCACGAAGGCCGCATCCTGGAAATGGATGGAGCGAATTTCGCGCAAGGTCTGCACGGAGGTTGGCTCGACTGCCGCCACCTGCAAGGCGCCGCGCACCGGTCGCGAGGTGAAGGAATGGGGCATCCATTACACCATAACGAAGGCTACGGAACTTGGTCGCGCCGTCATCGAGGCGCGTGCCCGTCATGACGATCCGGTAAAGGCGGTTCTCGATCACGAGGGCGGCAAACAATTGTTTCGCGGCAAGGTGATCGATGTGGCGCGCGAAACCACCGGCGGCTTCCTTCGTGGGCGGTCCGTGATCGAAGGTATCGATGCCGACAAGGGTTCGCGGATGGAACTGGCCTTCCAGAATGAGTGGGCCGTCGCCTTCCGCGATGGCGAGCCGGTGGCGATGACGCCGGACCTCCTTTGCCTGCTCGATACGATTTCCGGTAGCGCCATCGGCACGGAATCCGTGCGTTACGGCCAGCGTGTAACCGTTATTGCGCTGCCCGCACCCGAACTCCTGACCTCGCCTGCAGGGATCGTTGCGGTCGGTCCTCGTGCCTTCGGTTACGACATTGATTTCAGATCGGTATTCGCATGAAACGCATCGGCATTGACGTTGGCGGCACCAATACGGATGCCGTTCTGATCGACGGTGAGACGATCATCGCTTCCATCAAGGTTTCCACGACACAGGACGTGATGTCGGGCGTGAAGGCGGCTCTCAGCCATGTGGCCGGCCATGCCGGCGCGTCCAGCCGGCCGATCGACGCCGTCATGATCGGCACCACGCACTTTACCAATGCCGTTGTCGAACGGGCGCGACTGGAAAGGGTGGCGGCGATCCGCATTGCGCTGCCGACCGGTGCTTCTTTGCCGCCCATGTGCGACTGGCCTAGTGATTTGCACGCGGCGGTCGATCCGCTCATCTTCATGGTTCATGGCGGTCACGAATATGACGGCAGCCCGCTCGTGCCGATGATCCCCGACGAAATCCGCGAAGCCGCGATGAAGATCCGCGATGCCGGCATCACGTCTATCGCCATCTCGGCGACCTTCTCGCCGCTGACGACCGAATGCGAGGTCAGGGCTGCCGAGATCGTCCGCTCGGTGATCCCGGATGCGAGGATCACGCTGTCACATACGCTTGGGCGGATCGGTCTGCTGGAGCGCGAGAACGTCGCACTTCTCAATGCGGCGCTGCAGTCGCTCGGCAGGACCACGGTACAGGCGTTCTCGGATGCGCTGCGCGAAGCAGGCGTGACCGCACCTTTCTACCTCACGCAGAACGACGGTACGGTGGCGCTGGCGGATGCCGCGGCCGCCAATCCGGTTCACAGCTTTGCCTCCGGTCCGACGAATTCGATGCGGGGTGCCGCCTTCCTGACCGGCTTGAGCGACGCCATGGTGGTCGATGTCGGCGGCACCACTTCGGATATCGGTTGCCTCGTCGGCGGTTTTCCGCGCGAGGCCAACAATATCGTCCACATCGGCGGCGTGCGCACCCTGTTCCGCATGCCCGACCTCCTGCCGATCGCCCTTGGCGGCGGAACGATCATCGATCCGGAAACCGGCAAGATCGGCCCGCGTTCGGTTGGCTATCGCATCCTGACGGAGGCGCGCGTATTTGGCGGCAACACGCTGACGACTTCGGACGTCGCCGTCGCCGCCGGTCTGATCGAGATGGGAGACAGGGATCGCGTTCGCGATCTCGATCCGGCCTTCGTTAAGGCAAGCCTCGAACGAATCCGCGATATGGTGACGGACAGCTTCGACCAGATGAAGACGTCGGCAGAGGACGTGCCCTTGATCGCCGTCGGCGGCGGCGCCTTCCTGATCCCGGAAAAGATCGCGGGAGCTTCCGAAGTTCTTCGCGTTGAAAATGCCGGCGTTGCCAATGCGCTCGGTGCGGCGATGGCGCAGGTGTCGGGTGAAGTCGACCAGGTGTTTTCGGGATTGAGCCGCGACGACGCCATCGCCAAGGCGGAAGTGGAGGCGCAGGATGCAGCCGTTGCTTCCGGTGCGAGCCGCGAAAGCGTGAAGACGCTCGAAGTCGAGGATATTCCGATCGCCTATCTTCCTGGCGGAGCGCGCCGCATAAGAGTAAGGGTCATCGGCGATATCGCCTTCAACTGAAATGGCGTTCCGATCAGGCTGATCGGGCGTTGGTGAGGAGAGCGGTGTTGGGCATAAAGGTTGCACCGGCGCCGGATCGGAGTGGAAAATGACGAAGATTGCGCTGGCAATTCACGGTGGCTGCGGTGTCATGCCCGAAGACAGCATGACGCCAGAGGAATGGGAGGGCGCGCGCCGCGACCTGGCTGCCGCTTTGCGTGCAGGCTATGCACGGTTGCAGGCCGGTGACAGCGCGGTCGATGCCGTCGAGGCAGCTGTCGTGATCATGGAGGACAGCCCGTATTTCAACGCCGGCCATGGCGCAGCGCTCAACGAAAACAGCGTGCACGAACTCGATGCCTCGATCATGGACGGGACGACGCTGGAGGCGGGCGCCATCAGCGCCTCTCGCGCGATCCGCAATCCGATCAAGGCTGCCCGCGCATTGATGGAGGATGGCCGTGCCGTCTATCTGACCGGTCCGGCTGCGGATCGCTTTGCCGAAGCCAAGGGGCTGCAGATCGAGCCGCAATCCTATTTTACCACACCGAAGCGAGTCGAGGCGCTGGAGGCGATGAAGCGCCATGCCGCTGCCGGCACCGAAGGAACCGAGAACGAAAAGCATGGCACGGTCGGGGCGGTGGCGCTCGATGCCGCCGGCCATCTTGCCGCCGCCACCTCGACGGGTGGCTACAACAACAAGCCTGACGGACGCGTCGGCGACAGCCCGGTCATCGGTGCGGGCACCTATGCACGCGATGGTATATGCGCGGTGTCTGGAACGGGTAAGGGCGAGTTCTTCATCCGCTATGTCGTTGGACACGAGATTGCCTCCCGCATGGCCTATCTGAAGCAGAATATCGCGACCGCGACCGAGGGGTTGATCAATCACGATCTGGCGCCGCATCAGATCGGCGCCGGGCTGGTGGCTATAGATGCTCAAGGTATTGCCGTTGCGCCTTACAATACGCCGGGAATGTTTCGTGGCTGGGTGACGCCGGAAGGCAAGGGTTTCGTCGCAACGCATGAGCGGGTCTACGAAATCGAGCTTTGAGGACGCTGCGGCTTAGCACCGCGCTGTGGGTTCACGGCATTTATCGCTCGAGCACATAGCAGCATTGAACGATGGTTTCGCTGCGCGCCCGCGAGAAAAGCTCCCTGCTGCCCACTTGGCGGAAGCTTAGTTTGGTCAGCACCCGTCCAGAGGCCGGGTTGTCGGATTTGTGACCGGATTCGAGCCTGGAGAGGCCGACTTCGTGGAAGACGAAGCCGATCAGCGCCTGCGCCGCCTCGAAGGCATAGCCCTTTCCCCAGGCTTGCCTTTCCAGCCAATATCCAAGACTGCCCGTGCTGCCGACAACGCCATCGACATCGACGACACCGATCATTCTTTCGGCTTGTTCGATGGCGAAGCGATAGGCGGAGCCTTCGGCCCATTCGCGCCGATGGCTGGAAAACCAGTTCTCGACATCCTCCTGGTGAGGCGGATAGGTGGCGTTGCTCAGCATCCGCGTCACTGTCCAATCACTCTGAATTTCGAATGCGCGTTTTGCGTCGGCTGCTGACGTCGGGCGCAGGCGGAGACGCGCTGTTTCGATGGAGGAGCGATGGATCGATCTTGAGGTCATTATAGAGCGCCTGCGGATTGAAAATGCCGATAGAAGTGGTGAGGGAGTATATTCGACACCACTATCCTGGCGCGAGGCAGCAATGAAAAGCTAGTATCTCGCGATTTTATTTGCTGCCTATTTTTTAGCGTTAGACAATATATTGCCGCAATGGGCGCGCAAAAGCGCCGCCTCTTGCGGGCCTGGCCTGCAGGAAATAGGGGACCGGCCGTGAGAGCGTTCCGTTTACGAGGGGCGAACCCCCTTTCGCGGTCCGGTCCTTCCCCGTCAATCCATGTCCTCATAGTCCTCGCTTTGGCGAGCAAATCCTGATGGCTATGATGTCGCCTGCTCCCGCGCATGTCCAAGGAAGCCTGACGTCCGGTCGAGAACGGCCTCCATGGCGTGTCTGGCAGCGATACTGTCACCAGCGGCGATCGCCTCGGCGACTGCGGCATGGTTTTCAAGATTGGCCGCGAATGCCCCGACCGTATGTGGGAAAACAGCATCGAGAATGGATTCGATCGCCTGGCGCAGGCTTTGCAGCACCGGATTGTGCGTCGCGGCAAGGATCGACATGTGAAAGGCCTTGTCGGCCGCGACGGCTGCGGTGGGGTTCTTCTGGTCCCGCTCCATGCGGCGGTAGGTGTCGAGGATCGCCTGACGTTCCAGATCGGTTGCCCGCAATGCCGCCAGTGCGGCGGCTCCGGGCTCGATGATCTGGCGGGCTTCGGCAAAAGCCATGAGCTCATCGTGCGAGATCCGTCCGCGCGACAGCCACGCAATCAGTTCGCCATCGAGCCACTGCCATCGCTCTCGTGGCTCCACTCGCGTGCCCGTGCGTTGTCTGACGGTCACGAGACCCTTGGCCGACAATATCTTCGCCGCTTCGCGCACGACCGTGCGGCTGACGCCGAATTCCTGCTCCAGTTCGCCTTCCGAGGGAAGATAGGCGCCGGGCAGTATCTGCCCGGATGCGATGCGGATGCCGAGAGCCTCCACGAGGGCAGTCGTCCTGTTCGGCTTTGTCTTCGTCATTCGTCGATCCTTCACCTCCATCGCCAACGAGACCAATCAGAATGCGGTGACAAAAGCAAATAGCTTCTTGCCCAACAAACATCATATGTTAAAGGTATGATGTTTGTTGGGCGCCAATGAGCGCCGTGGAGGGGGAATGAACTTCGAAACCAATAGGGAGGCGGTTCGCCGCATCAATCTGCGCATTTTGCCTTTCCTGATGCTGCTCTACCTGGTCGCCTATATCGACCGGTCCAACATCTCGGTCGCCGCGCTCGGAATGAATGAGGAACTAGGCCTGACGAGCCAGATGTACGGGCTGGCGGCCGGCATCTTCTTCGCGACCTATATCGTCTTCGAAATACCGAGCAATATGCTGCTGGCCCGGTTCGGCGCACGCCGCTGGATCGCCCGCATCATGATCAGCTGGGGCGTCATTGCTGCCGGCATGGCGTTCATTTCCAGCGCCCATCAGCTCTATGGAATGCGCCTCCTTCTCGGCGCGGCTGAGGCGGGCTTCACGCCGGGTATCATCTTCTATCTCGCGAAATGGTATCCGTCGCGCGACAGGGCGAACGCCATGTCCTTCTTCTATATAGGCGCAGCGCTTGCATCGGTCATCGGCTTGCCGCTTTCCGGCCTGCTGCTCAATGCGCACGGCATTCTCGGCCTATCGGGATGGCGCTGGGTGTTTCTGATCGAAGGCATACCCGCCATCGTCTTGGGCTTCGTCGTGTTGAAGTTTCTGCCCGATCGCCCGCGAGACGCGGCCTGGCTCACTGCCGAGCAGCAGGATGGCCTCGAGCGAACCATTGCTGTCGAGGAGGAGAAGGCGTCAGTCTCGCATCATGCATCCTGGAGTGCCGCCTTTTCCAACGCTCGCGTCTGGATGCTTGCCTTCTTCTGGCTGCTTCAGGCCTTCGGGACGATCGGCATCACGCTTTTCATGCCGCTGATCGTCAAGAGCCTGTCCGGCGGCGGCAATCTCGCGGTAAGCCTGCTTTCGGCGGTGCCGTTTCTGGCTGCCTTTATCTTCATGTTCTTCAATGGCAGGCATTCCGATCGAACCGGCGAGCGCGCGTTTCATCTCGGGCTTCCGCTCACCCTGGCCGGTGTCTGTCTTCTCGGTGCGACCCATGCCGGCGATCCACACCTGGCCTACATACTGCTCGTCCTTTCGGTGGCACTCAACTGGGCGGTTATTCCGATCTTCTGGGCTGTCACCACCGAGTTCGTCTCGGGAATTGCGGCAGCCGTATCGATCGCGCTCATCAATGCGCTGGCGAATGTCGCCGGCCTTGCCCTGCCGCCGGTGATCGGCTGGATCAAGGATTCGACCGGAAGCTATGATGTGGCGCTGACGCTGGTGGCTGCCGCGTTGATCGTGGGTGGCCTCCTCGGCATCGTAATCGTCCGCAAAGGTGTGCCGGCCCTTCGGCTTTCTAAACAATAAGGCGAAACGCGATGGCATTCGAACCTGAGAAACTGCACGGTATCCATGCGATCCTCTACGCACTCTTCGATAAGGAGGAAAAGCTCGACAGGTCGGCGATGAAGCGGCAGACCGAGATTTGCGTGGCGGCAGGCGTGCATGGGCTTGTAGCGCTCGGCCTTGCTACCGAGGTCTCCAAATTGACGGCCGCCGAGCGCCGGACCGTGATGGGATGGCTTGCCGAGGACAATGCCGGCCGTCTGCCGCTCGCCTTCACCATCTTCGGCACTTCGGTTGCCGAGCAGGTCGAGCAGGTGCGGCAGGCCGAAGCCGTTGGCGCTGACTGGGTGATCCTCCAGCCGCCACCGGTCGGCACTTTCGGCGCAGGCGAATATATTGGCTTCTTCGGCCGTGTCGCGGATGCGACGAACCTGCCGGTGGCGATCCAGAATGCTCCTGCCTTTCTCGGCCGCGGCCTGACGGGACCGGATCTCGCGGCATTGCGCGCTGCCCATCCCAATGTAAGGGTGTTGAAGGCGGAGGGCTCGGCCATCGAGGTCGAGGCGTTGATGGAAGCGATCGGCGAGGGCGTGCCCGTTTTCAACGGTCGAGGTGGGCTGGAATTGCTTGACGGGCTGCGGGCAGGCTGCGCCGGCTATATTCTCGCTCCCGATCTCATCGACTATGCGGTCGACGCATACACCGCCTTTCGCGACGGGAATGAGGTCCATGCCGAGGAAATCTATCGTGCCATGCTCCCATCCGCCGTTGCCGTCATGCAGGGGATCGAGCATCTGATGTGCTACGGCAAGCGGCTGTTTGCTGAGCGGGCGGGGCTTACGGTTCACGATCGCGCGCCTGCCATGCGTCCGACACCATTCGGCGAGGAACTTGTCGCCTTGCATGCGAAGAGGCTCGGATCTTTCTGAAGCCGATCTGCTCCTAATTTCCGGATTGCGGCAATTCCAGCTTCTGGACCTCCAGCGCCTCGCGCAGGAGGTTCTTCATCTGCTCGGCAGCACCCGGACCATCGGCGCCAGCAATGGCTTCATAGACGTTCTGGTGACGGCGTATCCAGCGTTCGTCTTCCTTTGCAGTCCGTTGCAGTCCCGCCTTGAACACATGTTTCAGCCCCACGGAGATCAGCGACCCCAATGCCAGATAGAAGGCATTGCCGGTCGCTGCCAAAATGGCGGTGTGAAATGCGAGATCGTGCTCGATCTTTTCGTCCGCGGTCGAGGCGAGGGTCATGCCGAGCAGGGCATGTTTCATTTTCTGCAGCATCTGCGGCGTCGCGCGGGTGGCGGCAAGCTCCGCTGCTGCCGGCTCGAAGGATTGCCTGAGTTCATAGAGATCGATACGTGCCCTCTCGCTGCCGTTTTCCGCGCCGAGCCTCCATGCGAGGACCTGCGGGTCAAGCAGAAGCCATTCCGAGTGATCGGTCACTCTTGTACCGCTTCTCGGGCGGCTTTCAAGAAGACCCTTGGCCGACAAGATCTTGATGGCTTCCCGGATGACGGTACGCGATGTCCCGAAATGATCGCAGAGCTCCTGTTCCGTTCCGATGGAGGCTCCCGCCGCAAGCGCGCCACCGACGATCCGCTCACCCAGCGCATGCACGATCGCGTCGTGGTATCTCTTGTTGGTGCCGAGGCTCGCATCATCGGCGTCCGAAGTCATTCCGGCCATCTGCCTTTCCCAAAAATCGAGACATGTCTAGCGTCTTCAGCCGGTGGTCACAAGCGCTACCGCGCTTGACCGTCATTGCCTATTTGTATAACAAAAAAATGATTTATAATACAAAAGAGGCAATCATGACCAAGGATTCAAAGCGGCGGTCACAGGCGTGGTTCGGCGGAGTGGACAAGGATGGCTTCATCCATCGCTCGTGGATGAAGAATGGTGGCCTGCCCGATGATGTGTTCGACGGCCGCCCCGTCATCGGCATCTGCAATACGTTTTCGGAATTTACGCCGTGCAACGCGCATTTCCGCGAACTGGTCACGCATATAAAGGCCGGTGTCCTAGAGGCCGGCGGATTGCCGCTTGAATTTCCGGTCTTCTCCTGCGGCGAGTCCAATTTGCGGCCGACTGCGATGCTCTTCAGGAACCTTGCTTCCATGGATGTCGAAGAGGCAATCCGCGGCAATCCCATGGACGGCGTCATCCTGATGGCCGGCTGTGACAAGACCACGCCATCGCTGCTGATGGGCGCGGCAAGCTGCGATCTGCCGACGATCGTCATTTCAGGCGGGCCGATGTTGAATGGTAATTTTCGCGGCAAGCCGATCGGCTCCGGCACGGATGTCTGGAAATTTTCCGAGGAGGTGAGGGCAGGCACCATGAGCCGGCAGGAGTTCATGGATGCGGAAAGTGCCATGTCACGCTCGCCCGGCCACTGCATGACAATGGGAACGGCCTCGACCATGGCGTCGATGGTCGAAGCGCTGGGCGTTGCCTTGCCGACCAATGCGGCATGGCCTGCCGTCGATGCCCGACGGGCGAGGCTTGCCCGGATGACCGGGCGCCGCGCCGTTGCGATGGTCAAGGAAGATATGCGGCTTTCGAAGGTTCTCACAAAGCAGGCGTTCGAAAACGCCATCAAGATCAATGGCGCGATCGGCGGATCGACCAATGCCGTCGTTCATCTGCTCGCCATCGCCGGGCGTATCGGCGTCGACCTGTCGCTGGAGGATTGGGACAGGCTCGGGCGCGACATACCGACGATCGTCGACCTCATGCCGTCGGGAAAATACCTCATGGAGGATTTCTGTTATGCCGGCGGTATTCCGGCAGTGATGAAGGAAATTTCCGACCTCCTCCATCTCGACGCACTCACCGTATCGGGGGGAGTGTCGGAGATAATATTGCCGATGTCGTCAACCACAATCCGGACGTCATCCGCAGCCGGTCAAATCCGCTCGTCGACAGTGGGGGAATTGCGGTCCTCAAGGGTAATCTTGCGCCTGATGGAGCGGTGCTCAAACCATCGGCCGCATCGCCGCATCTGATGCGTCATCGCGGCCGCGCCGTCGTCTTCGAGACTATCGAGGATTTCCATGCCAGGATCGACGATCCGAACCTCGATGTCGATGAGACTTCCGTTCTCGTTCTGAAGGGGGCCGGCCCACGCGGCTATCCCGGCATGGCCGAGGTCGGCAACATGGCTTTGCCAAGCAAGCTGCTGGAAAAGGGCGTACGCGACATGGTGCGCGTTTCCGATGGCCGCATGAGCGGCACGGCCTACGGAACCGTGGTGCTGCATGTATCGCCGGAAGCCGCCGCCGGCGGTCCGCTGGCGCTCGTCGAGCAAGGGGATTTTATCGCACTCGACGTTGAGGCCCGTACATTGGTTCTCGACGTTCCCGACGATGAGCTTGCAAGACGGCGCGCGGCCTGGAAGGAACCGGTGCCGCCCATGACATCGGGGTATCAGGGCCTTTACGTTCGAACGGTCATGCAGGCCGATACCGGCGCCGATCTCGATTTCTTGGTCGGAGGACGTGGCGCCAAGGTTCCGCGCGAGAGCCACTAATTCATTATATTCAGAGCGAATATGCCTACATGCTGGAGGCATCGCTATTCTTCATCGGTGACTTCATTTCGAGGTGGGTGCAATCTTCTGCCGACTAGGTTTGGTGCGAATAAACAGGTCGCGCATATCCAGGCGTTTGTGCGTCGATCTCCCGATGCTCTTGTATCCCTCGAAACAGGGCGGCGAGTTGGTCCACTTGTGACGCACGCTTGGTTACATAGATTTGATGATATAATCTATAATTTTAATAGACAAACAAATCGGGCAACGATGTTTCAATCATCGACCGCACAATGAAAGATCGTGCCGTGCGAAGCGCACCATCGATCATGCATGCTCTGCCTGCGAAGCGCTGAGCGGAGTTTGCGGAGTGGTCGGCAAGATCGGCGATCCTGACGACCGTCCCCGGGCAGCCTTCAGAACATTGTTTGGAGGCATATGCATGAACGATATCATTGTCCGGTCGTCATTGCTGGACCCGGCGGCGGAACCGCTGATCGATGGCCTTGCCAGCGAGTATGATGGCAGATACGGCGCCGCAAGCCGTCCTGGCGGCGCGCGAGCGGAAATCATGCGCTATCCGAGTGCCCTGTTCGCGCCGCCGCTTGGCGATTTTCTCCTGCTGCAGCGCGACGGTCAGACCATTGCCGGCGGTGCCTTCATGAGCCACGACGACGAAACCGCTGAGTTCAAGCGGATATGGGCGCATCCGAATCTCCGGCGTCAGGGACTGGCGCGCCGCATCATGATCGCGCTCGAGGAGAGTGCCGGGCAACTCGGCTATAACAGGGCCTACCTTAGCACCGGCTTTCGCCAACCGGAGGCCGTGGCCTTCTATCTGTCGCTCGGCTATCGCCCCCTTTTCGACCCGACCGTCGACCCGAGCCTCTATCGCTCCCTGCCTTTCGAAAAGCATATCGGCAAAAAGGCGGGGCTACCCGGTCAGACGCCGATCTATCCGCCTGCCGCCTCCTTTGAGGAGGCTACGGCGCGCGTGACCGCGCTGAAGGCCGGGCAGGAGCAGCTGATCATCGCCCGCCTGGCGGCTCACGAAACCTCTGCTGCGTGACGGGCATGGTGGCTCCGATGGCTATCGGCAGATCCCGGCAAGAAATCGGATCTGCCTTCGAGCTCCACAATATCGCGAAACAGGACTTCACATGACGCATCCAAATGGTCTCAGGGTCGGCATCGGATTAGATGTTGCTGCGCAATCCCGCAATCCGCGCGACGCTCAGAAAAAATTCTGGCGGGCGCTTGTTGCGCGTTTCGACACGGTGGTCGATTTTGTGACGCTGGAAGATGGTTTTGCCCGTCCTGACGGCGATGGGCTGGATGCCGTGCTGCTTGCAAACTGGCTTGCGGCGAGCAGCGGCAATATCGGAATCATCCCCGGCGCGGCAGTCAATTTCCTCGAGCCGTTTCATCTTTCGACCGCCGTCGCCACGCTGGATTTCGTCAGCGAGGGCAGGGCGGGTTTCCTGGCTCAGCATTATGATGGATCGAGAGCCGTTCATGCCCGGCAAGCCATTGGTGCCCTCAATGGCTTTCCTGCAGCGGAAAGCGCCGCCTTGCGTCAGGACGCGCTTGATGTCGTCGATGTCGTGCGGGGGTTGTGGGACAGCTGGGAAGATGGAGCGGTCATTCGAGATAAGGAAAGCCAGCGCTTCCTGGATGGCTCGAAGCTGCATTACATCAATTTCAAGGGCAGTGGCTTTCAGGTTCTCGGCCCTTCCATCACGCCGCGCCCGCCACAGGGCCAGCCGGTTGTCGCGGCAGCGTATCGTCATGGTGAGGACTCATCAGTAGCCTCGGCCGCCGATATCGTCTTCCTTCATCCGGATCGCCTGGACATCGCCGATGTCATCAGGACTATCGGTACTGCGGACAAGAACAGTGTGCGGGCGTTCGTTGCCGACGTCATAATCGATACCGCGCCGAAATCGGTTAACGATTATGTGGCGCAGATTGGCGAGCTCGCCAGGTCGAGTATCGCCGGCATTCGCCTCGCTCTCAGCGATCCCGCGGCGCAGGCGGCATATGTGATCGACGAGCTTATTCCGGCGCTGAGGGCCCGGTCGTCTGTTGGCCCGGTCGCTACGGGTCCGCTGAGAGGTCGATTTGGCCTGCCGGCAGCCGGCAATCGCTACACCAATGCAGCGTGAATTTCCAGGGAGAGCCCCATGACGAAGAAGCAAGTCATTCTTGGAGCCCAATTTCCGGGTGTCAATAATTTCACGGTCTGGAGCGATCCGGCTGCAGGAAGTCAGATCGAGTTTTCATCCTTTCGCCATTTTGCCGAAACGGTGGAGCGAGGAAAATTCGACTTCATATTTCTGGCGGAAGGCTTGCGTATTCGTGAGCAGAAGGGGCGTTTTCACGAGCTGGATGTTGCCGGCCGGCCGAACACGCTTGCCATTCTGACGGCACTTGCCGCGATTACCGAACATGTCGGCCTGATCGGCACACTGACGACCACCTTTAACGAGCCGTATGTATTGGCCCGGCAATTGGCGACGCTGGATATCCTGTCTGCCGGACGTGCCGGCTGGAATGTCGTCACTTCGCCCGACGCCTTTACCGGCGCGAATTTTCGCCGTGCTGACCATCTTCCCCATGAGCAGCGCTACGAACGTGCGCGTGGATTTATCGAGGCCGCACAAAACATTTGGAGCAGCGATGAATTTTCGATCCGGTCCAAATATTTCGAGATTGCCGGACGGTCCGCGCTTGAGCGGTCGCCACAGGGCGCCCCTGTCATAGCCCAGGCCGGAGATTCCGACGAGGGAAGGGAATTTGCGGCTCGCCACGCCGACTTGATCTACTCTCGCCATGGCTCGCTTGAGGCGGGACAGGCCTTCTATGCGGATGTGAAGAAGCGCTTGGCGAGATATGATCGCAGCCCTGACGCTTTGAAAATCCTGCCTGGCGCCAATTTCGTCATAGGTGACACACAGGAAGATGCCAGCGAGAAGCAGAAAGCGATACGTCTGCAACAAGTCAGTCCAAAGAGCGCGATCGTGTTTCTAGAGCAGGTTTGGAACAGGGATCTTTCGAGCTATGATCCAGATGGACCGCTACCGGATATCGAACCGGATGTTTCCGGAGAGAGCCTGGTTCAAGGCCGCGCCAGCAATCAGGATATCAAACGGCGACTGGAGACGGCGCGGTCGTGGCGCGAGATTGCCCAGCGGGATCGCCTCAGCATCCGCGAACTTGCCATTCGCGTTACCGCTCGAAAGCAGTTCGTCGGAACGCCGGAAAGCATCGCCGACGAGATCAATCGCTATGTGCAGGCTGACGCTGCGGACGGTTTCGTCTTCGCGCCGCACCTCACTCCAGGCGGCTTCGACGAATTCGTCGAAAAGGTCGTGCCGGTCTTGCAGGAGCGAGGCGTCTATCGCAGAGAATATGTCGCTGCGACCCTTCGCTCCAATCTTGGCCTGCCGGACCCGACGGAAGAAAGCCCGCCGCTGCGGCATCTTTCCCATACGGCATGATGGAGGTTATTGGTCGGATATATCAAGATTAACTCATGATGGCAGAGGGCATGGCATGATGCCGATCGTAAGCGCAGGCCATCCGGCCTACTCGTCCACTAGAAGCTCGGCGGCGTGCATGCGCTGATGACTTCGCAGGGATATGGCCCGACACAGCGGAAGCGATGCGGGCGGCGACTTTCGAAGTAGTAGGCATCGCCCGGGCCGAGAATGCGGCGTTCGTCATCCACTGTCACCTCCAGGCGGCCGGTAAGCACGATGCCGCCTTCCTCTCCCTCATGCACCAGTGGCACCTTGCCGGTGTCGGCGCCCGGTTGATAGCACTCCTTCAAAATCTGAAGGCTGCGGCCGAAGAGGTTTTCGCCGATCTGCCGATAGGAAATCGGGCCTTTGCCGATTTCGACCAACTCCTCGGCCGCATAGAAAGCCTTTTTCGGTGCTTCCGGTTCGAAGGCGAAGAATTCAGCAAGGCCGATCGGGATGCCGTCGAGGATGCGTTTCAGCGCACCGACGGATGGATTGGCCGAATTGGATTCGATCAGCGAGATCGTCGAATTCGTAACGCCGGCACGCTTAGCGAGCTCACGCTGGGAGAGATTGTGCGCCAGGCGCAGATGACGTAGGCGATTGCCGATATCGACGGACATGACGGTCTCAGGTTTTAGATGTTCGAAATATCGAAAATATCTCATGCGGTATAAGCAAAATCAATGAGTTAAATTCAGCAAGAAAAGGTCTTGTTCGGAACAGGAAAATCGCTGATGTCAGGGATAACGCAATGGAGGCGACCATGGATAAGATCACGCATTCCAACACCCCTGTTCTCGATAATTTCTGGATGCCGTTCACGGCAAACCGGCAGTTCAAGGCGGCTCCGCGCCTGCTCGCAGCCGCCGACGGCATGTATTATACCGATGTCGACGGCAAGAAGGTGCTCGATGGGACGGCAGGCCTCTGGTGCGTAAATGCCGGCCATGGCCGCAAGAAGATCGCGCAAGCGGTGGAACGTCAGTTGGCAACGATGGATTTTGCTCCGACCTTCCAGATGGGCCATCCCATTGCCTTCGACTTTGCTGCAAAGCTGGCCGCGCATGCACCTGGTGGGCCTGAGGCCGGGCTCGACCGCGTGTTCTTCACAGGCTCCGGCTCCGAGTCGGTCGATACTGCGCTGAAGATCGCCATCGCTTACCAGCGCGCCATTGGCCAGGGCACGCGTACCCGCATCATCGGCCGGGAAAAGGGCTATCACGGCGTCGGCTTCGGTGGAATTTCCGTCGGCGGCCTCGTTAATAATCGCCGCGTCTTCCCGCAGATCCCTGCCGATCACATGCGTCACACTCTCGATATCGAGCGCAATGCCTTCAGCAAGGGTCCGCCGGCCCATGGCATCGAGCTTGCGGAAGACCTCGAACGGCTGGTCGCGTTGCACGGGGCTGAAACGATCGCCGCCGTCATTGTCGAGCCGATGTCCGGTTCTGCCGGCGTCGTTCTGCCGCCGAAGGGCTATCTGGAGCGGCTGCGCGCCATCGCCGACAAATATGGCATCCTGCTGATTTTCGATGAAGTGATCACCGGCTTCGGCCGCTTGGGCACCCCGTTTGCAACCGAATATTTCGGCGTTGTTCCCGATCTTGTCACGACGGCAAAAGGCATCACCAACGGCACGATACCGATGGGCGCCGTCTTTGCCAGCCGCAAGATCTATGATGGCCTGATGAGCGGTCCGGAAAACCAGATCGAGCTCTTCCACGGCTATACCTATTCCGGCCATCCCGTCGCCTGCGCCGCCGGTCTTGCGACCATGGAAATCTACGAGGAGGAAGGCCTGCTGACGCGCGCGGCCGAACTGGCCGAGGACTGGCAGAATGCTCTGCATTCGTTGAAGGGCCTGCCGCATGTGGTCGATATCCGCAATCTCGGTCTCGTCGGCGCCGTAGAACTCGCGCCGCGTGATGGCGCGCCGGGCACGCGCGCCTATGATGTCTTCGTCGATTGCTTCCAGAAGGGCCTGTTGATCCGCGTAACCGGCGATATTATCGCTCTTTCTCCGCCGCTCATCATCGAGCGCGCAGAGATCGAAACGATCGTCTCCATGCTTGGCGATGCGTTGAAGCGGGCGGTCTGATAATTTCTGGACCTGACCGGCGCGGACAGCGTCGGTCGGGCTCGATAAGGATCGCTCTGCACATGCAGCCAAGGTTGGCTTCGAACTATCGATCTTTCCAGGAGCGATCGTCTGGGCGATATGATCGCCGAAGTCGTCGGCATCCATGAAGTGGATAGTGCGATCGATGCAGTCGGCTTCGAGACGCGTGGTCATTCAGCAGCGAGCAGCCGGTGATCGTGCTCAATCAAATGATGGAGACGACACGAGCCGCCGGTTCGATCTGTATTCCCCGACTGTATGTAACGGAAGATCCCGGTGCCGTAGACAGTGCCGCGAAACAGGGCAGCCTGTCTCTACGCTTCGGTCTCGGCAGGGCAAAGGCACAATCCTTCCATACGGGACAGACGCCGGTGTTGAAATACAATCGCCAGCTCGAGCAGGCGATCCTGCAGGATAGGCTGCCGATTGCAGATATTGCCAACTCCGGGATCATTTCGCTCGAAGATGCTGAACAAGGACATGAGAGTTTCGATCAAGGTGTTGCAACGAAGTTTGTGCTGGATCCGTATGGCGAGCTGGCGAAGGCGCGTCGTAGAGAGGAAGAACTCACAGGATCATGGAGTGATCCCGAGGTGAATACAGACCAAGGCCGGAGGTTGCTATCTCCACCCTCGGTCTCGTAGAGGTGAACGCATAAGAGTTTGCCGGACAACAAAGTGACGGGAAGAGCCAGAGACGGCATCAACTACCCATCGACACGCCCGCAGGTTTGTGCGCCGCCATAGAGCATTTCCAAGCAAGTATGCGCCGCAGCACGCCTTGCCGAAGTTTTCCGATCATGTCCGGAAATTGCCAATCGGGTCGAAAAATTGGCGAAAATTGAGCGTCTTTGCTCTCCAAAGGCGGCTGCAAAGCCCGATTATCGGCAATAATGACGTATTATGTTGCCATTATACATCTATCCTTTACATATATGCGGGCATCCATGCGGAGGAGCTTCGTCATCGCTTCCTAAGCAACGGCGGCTTGACAAAGAACGCTAACCTGAAGAGATCGGATCAATGGCAAACTTTCTTGAGAAATGGACTTCAAAAAAGGCTGATAAGCCGAAGGCTGGCGCACGCAATGTTGTCGATACATTTCGTGCTCGAGTAGCGGAACAGAAGGCATATCTGGAGGAGTACGAGCGAGACGCGGCAGGCTTCAAGAAGTGGCGTTCCACTTGGTTTCAGCGTGTTCCCGGTGGCTTTGGTGTGACGGTCGGTCGTGACTCCGTCAATGCCGGTCGTGGATTGAGCTACGTCGTTGTCGACACGGTCAAGGACGTGGCTGAGTTTCTCGATGATCTGGCCTTTCATGCCGAGAATGATGTCGGCTTCCAGCAGGCTCTCGAGCAGAACCGCCAACGTCGCGTCGCACTCCTGAACGCGGCAAAGACTGGAGGCAAGGCAACCGCCTCGAAGACGAAGGCGAAGGCTGCCAAGCCCGCGGCAGCGGTAAAGTCGGCCGCCGCCAAGCCTGCCGCTACCAAGGCAGCACCAAAAGCTGCGGCACCCAAAGCTACCCGGACAAAGGCTGCTTCCGTTGCTGCTCCCGCACCGGCTGCTGCAGAGGCAGCAAAGCCGAAACGCACGCGCAAGACGAAGGCTGGAGGCGCGGCAGAATAAGACTAAGAAGCCCGCTTCGCGCGGGCTTTTCTTTGCTTGAGACATGCTTATGTCATCGAAGATGTGTAGCTGCGCCATCGAAACAAGCATCATGGCGCATGTATCCTCGACATTGCCGGCGCCAGGAATTGAACTGAACCGGAAGACGGATACGAGCCCAATAAGGTGACCATGCGGCTATTGGTGCTGACATATTGGTTGGAGCTCCCACTGCATCGGATCAAACCTGCAGATAGTTGATTGATGCAGCCGGCAGACCACGCGGCAATCGTTGTAGTGAGTGCTTCGTGGCAGCGGTATGAGACTGCCACAGGCAAACGTGCTGAGCGAGACTTCTCCTTGAGCTGAGCGATCGCGGTGTGGGCGCAATGACGTTCCGCTCGGAGAAGGCTCATTCCATGCCATGCAGCAATTCGAAAAGAGCGGGTACAGGCCGCTCCTTTCGGTCGATCTCACTTCTTCCCGCTAAAGGCCTTGATGGCGGCCGCGACTTCGTTCTTCGCCGGCTACATCTACCCGAATGCGCGAACATTGCGGCGGATCGTCTGCGGCGGCTGGCCGAGCACGCGCAGGAAAGCGCGACGCATGCGCTCGCGATCGGCAAAGCCGACTTCGGTGGCGATTTCGTCCATCGAATGGCGGCCGTCTTCGATCATCAGTCGCGCAGCCTCCACTCGCATGTTCTCGATCGCCTTGGCGGGGGATTGGCCGGTTTCGCTACGGAAGACGCGATTGAACTGGCGTGGGCTGAGGCTTGCCGCCTCCGCGAGCTCCTCGACCGATACGATCTTGCGCAGGTTTCGTCCGGCAAAGTCGAGCGCGCGTTGAACACGGTCGGATTTCGGCTCCAGCTCGAGAAGTGTGGAAAATTGCGACTGCCCGCCGGCGCGGCGGTGATAGACGACGAGCTTTCGGGCTACCGTTCGTGCCAGCTCTTCGCCGTGATCCTTCTCGATCATCGCAAGGGCGAGGTCGATGGTGGCGGTCATACCCGCCGATGTCCAGATGGACCCATCGATGATGAAAATCTTGTCTTCATCGACCTTCAGCGCGGGGAAGCGATCCCGCAGCTCTCGCGCAAAGACCCAATGTGTCGTTGCGCGGCGACCATCGAGCAGGCCAGCTTCAGCCAGAGCAAAGGCGCCGGTACACGGAGCCGCGACGCGCCGGGCGGATTTTGCGGCCTGACGGATATAGTCGAGGATCGCGGGAGATGTGGATGAAACTTCCGTCGCCGCACCGATGAAAAGAGAATCGAAAGCAGCGTCGTCAAATGCTTCCGTTTCGACACTGAACCCCGCCGATGAGCGTACATACCCTCCTGCTTCCGATAGCAGCGTTACATGATATAGCTCCCTCCCGCTCGTCAGATTTGCAACCTCGAAGGCGGTCACTGCAGTAAATCCCATGACCTGAAAGCCGGGGAAGACGAGAAATCCGATGGAATGCATGGCAAAGCTCACGGCTGGAAAAGGCGTTTATAGCATTTATCGGTCGCAGACGGCATCAATTTTCGACGATTCCAACCAGTGTTTACCGTTTCGATGTCTGAAAACGTGGTGAATATGACATTTAAGCCATAGACATTCGCGCCTATTGTTATTGCAGCGGAATAGTGACGCCGCAGGACAAGGAATGGAAACAATGACAAATTCATCGGGCAAGGCATTGGTAACGGGCGCTTCTTCGGGCATTGGCGCCGTCTATGCGCACCGGCTCGCCCATCGGGGCTACGACCTCATTCTGGTGGCGCGCAATGAAGACCGGCTTTCGGCGGTTGCGGATCGGCTGCGTACCGAGACGGGACGCAAGGTCGAAGTGATCGCCGTAGATCTCGGCTCGCCGAACGGGTTGCGTCGTGTGGAGCATGTGCTGAAGACGGATGAAGCGATCACGCTTCTCGTCAATAATGCCGGCTTTGGCGGGGCGGCACCCTTGTTGGAGGCCGATGTCGACAAGATGCAGCAGATGATCGATCTGAATGTCACTGCACTCATGCGGCTGACCTATGCAGCGGTGCCAGGCTTTGTTCAGCGTGGCGGCGGTTCCCTCATCAATATCGCGTCGATCGTCGCAATCGCACCGGAATTGCTGAATGGCGTTTATGGCGGCACCAAAGCCTTCGTCCTTGCCTTCAGCCAGTCCCTGAAGCATGAGCTGGCAGACAAGAACATTCGCGTACAGGCAGTTCTGCCCGGCGCGACCGCAACGGAATTCTGGGCGGTCGCCGGCGTCCCCCTCGAACATCTGCCATCGGAGATCGTCATGTCGACCGAGGAGATGGTCGATGCCGCGCTGGTTGGCTTTGATCGGGGCGAACTGGCGACGATCCCGGCTCTCGAAGATGTTGATCTGCAGAAGGCCTATGAAGATGCACGCCAGGCCCTGAAGCCCAATCTTTCAAGGTCTACCGCAGCTCGACGTTATCAAGTGAAGTAAGAATCTATCGAATGAATAGGGTGGCCGGCATTCACATCATGCCGGCCGGTCATTCAAAAGCCATAAAACTGGTGAGGTTCGGAAAGACGGATCGACATGATCCAAGCATCGGCTGCATGGCATATAACTTAATACTACTTATGCGTCAGGATATATCCCAGCCAGTATCGACGTCATCCATCAGGACCTGAATGAGAAGGTTCGCCGCGACCAAAGCAGATCTGCGAGGTTCAATGCGATGTATTCCATCCAAGACCGCATTCCCGTTTCCATCGTCATCGCGAATTATAACTACGCGCATTTTCTAAGGCGCAGTATCGATAGCGCCTTGGAGCAGGATTACGACGATGCCGAGGTCATCGTCGTCGATGATGCATCGACCGATGCGACAGCTGATGTCATTGCCTCCTATGGCCCTCGAATAAAGACATGTCTGCGTGAGGTGAACGGTGGACATGCTGCGGCATTCAACACGGGCTTCGCATCCAGCCACGGCGAGATCGTGCTGTTTCTCGATGCGGATGATTATCTCTATCCGAATGCGGTATCAGAGGTTGTCGAAGCCTGGGAAGAGAAGACAGCCCAGGTGCAGTTCAGGCTGCATATCGTTGATGAACAGATGCATGTAAAGGATGTATTTCCACCCGTAGAACTACCCTTCGATTCCGGCGACGTCACGCCGGAATTGCTGCGGAAAGGCCGCTATCAGACGACGGTTACCAGCGGTCTGGCATTCAAGCGTTCGGTGCTGGATAAGGTCATGCCGGTCCCGGAACCGGAGTTTCGCCAGGGCGCCGATGGATATCTTGCCACGGTTGCGCCGCTCCATGGCGAAGTGACGTCAATCGAAGATTGCCTCGGCGCCTATCGCATACATGGCGCCAATCATTCCGTCTTCGCCGAAAGGCTCGGTCAGCGCGCGCGCTGGCGCATAGCGCATGATTTCCGTCGGCTGGAGGCCCTATCGGATCAGGCAACGGAAATCGGATTGGATATGCCTGATGATGCCGGCCTGCACGATCCCGTCCATCTGGAGGAGCGTCTGGCATCGCTTTGTATCGACAGGGACAAGCATCCTGTCGCGAATGATTCCAGGCTTGCCCTTGCCGCGGCCGGCGCGGTTGCCAGTCTCAAGATGAACGCATCGCGAAAGCGTCGCCTGATGCTGGCCGGATGGTTTCTTTCGATCGGCGTCCTGCCTCGGGATATGGCAAAGACCATCCTCTCGTGGAAGCTTGTGGCTTCGTCTCGGCCTCCGTTTCTGCTGCGTCTCTCGAAGACCATCCGGCATGCAATGGGATAGCTGGATTCCGGGAGATATGGAGCACTAGCGCCAATGATTGACCGTGATCTATTCGGCCGTGCCTGATTTGCGCGAAGGTCCCATCAAGGCGTCGACCACGGCTTGATGATGGATATTCCCGTCATAGCGGCTGTCGGTTGCAAGCTGCATCAATCCGGCAAAGGCGCTCTTGGCGGAAGGTTTCTTGCCCTCGCCGCGGAGATAGGCAATCAGGCGGCGATAGTTTGCATTCGTCTTGATCTCCAGCGGATTGCCGGCGCCCATCTTCTTCAATGGCCACCACGACCAGCCGATGCCGTTTTTCTCCTGCAGCGCCACGGCGTGGGCATACCAATCATTATTGTTTTCGCCGGATTCACCGTTCCATAGCGGCATGTCATATTGTTCGCGCAGCTTCAGAAAGGGTTCGATCGATTCCTGCGTCGTCGGTGTCCAGTATTTGTGAAAGCTGAGCGCCGTGTTGCGGTCATCGATCGGCAGGACGCCGGCATAATTGTTGCCCCAGCAATTGCCCTCGATAATAAGCATGTGGTGGGTATCGATCGCGCGGATGGCGCGGATGGTGCGCTGATAGATGTCGCGCAGCGGCCGGTTTTCGGTCTCGCGGCAGCCGCCTTTGTCTTTCTTGTCCTGAAAGCCCCAATTCGGTTCGTTGAGGAGGTCATAACCCGCGATCGTCGGTTCGTCCTTGTAGCGACGGGCGATCTCGCTCCAGAGCGCGATCATCATTGCCTGGTTCTCATCGCTGTGCCAGAGCGACGGCTTGTTCGGATTGCGATCGGAAATGGCGATGTCGTGACCCTGACCGCCAGGTGCCGCATGCAGGTCGAGGATCAAGTACATGTCATGGGCTTTCAGCCAGCGGATCAAAAGGTCGATCCGGCGAAAGCCCTCTTCGTTCCAGACAATGTTCTTGCCGTGCCTGTCCTTGATGAACAGGTTCCAGTGCATCGGCAGGCGCACGCTGTTGAAACCCCATTTGGCCATCGCGTCGATATCGGCTTTCGTTACCGCATTCTCGCGCCAGGATCGATAGAATTGCTCGGTCCTTTTCTCGCCGATGACTTCGGAAATGCGGCGGCGAATGATGTGCTGCGCCTTGAGATTGGCAAGGCCCATCATGTAGCCTTCCTGCACCATCCAGCCGCCGAGCCCGAGACCGCGCAGGATGAGGGGATTGCCCTTGCCGTCGACGATCTGCCGATGATCGGCACGAACGAATCCCTCCGCATATGCCGGCGGTGCAAATGACCCCAGGCAGATAATGGACAGGCTGGCGAACAGCAGCAGAAAATGCCTCATGAATCCCAACTCGCGTGAAACTTTGGCGCCATGTGGGCAAGGTAGCGCGCAGAGGGCCAAAATCTCGTGACAACATCTACGCCGGGCGCTCCAATGGCGCGCCGAAGATGATCTCCTGATACGCAGCAAGCAGAGCAGGCTCCTCGATGGAGCCGTGATGGTGAAGCTGACGCCAGACACCGCCGATCCGGGTGAACCAGCGCGTCGTGCGGATGCGAAGCTCGATACTCCTGTCGGCCGTGACGCAGCTTCCCCTCTCACGCCCGACGAACAGGTGCCAGTCGTCGCCGCCCTGATTGGTAAAATCGTGGAATGCGACCTGGACCTTCGCCTTTCCGCCAAACAGCTTCGCATAGCCATCACGTATCGACGGCCATCCGCGCCGAATGCCTCCGATCGGATTGTCCATGCTCGGCCTGTCGCCATCGGCCCAGTTGGCAGCGAGTGCTTCCAGGTCGCCGGCATTGAAGGCGCGATAGAAGCCGATAAGGGCATCGAGTGCGCCGCCTTCGCCGAACATGTTTTCGCTGCCGGTAATCTCAGTCAAAAGTTCTGCCATGTCCAATTCTCCTGCTGTTATGAATCATGATCCTGGGCGTGTTTCTGCGGAGTGCGGATAAACACCGCGACAGAGAGGTCGATCGCCAAAGCGAGAACCATTGCACCGGCTCCGACTAAGAAGAGCACGCCGTAGTTTCCGCCGGTTCGGACGAAGACGAAGGAAAGTCCGTAGGCGGCTGCCGCCTGAAACAGCGCAAAGAATACGGTTGCCAGGCTCCAGGCGACTTTCTGTTGCGCCGGATGGTGCGGAAGCAGTTCTGCGATCCTGCCGAGCATCAGGGGCACCGTGCCGGTTACGAAGGCGCCGACGATCAGGCTCGAAGCGATGAGCCAAGCCTGCCCGAGGCCAAAGGTGGGAATGGCGACTGCGGCAGCCTCAAGAAGGAAGGCGAACCGCAGCGCTGCGGCAAAACCGGTGCGATCCGCGAGATGACCGGCAAGAATGGGACCAATGGTGGCGCCAAGGCCAAACAGCACCCAATATTCCGCACCGGCCTGCAGGCCCTCTCCCAATCCGCGGGCAACGAAATCCACGAGGAAGATCATATGCGGAACCCAGCCGGCGGCATTCAGCGCATATTCTATGTAGAGCGCACGCAGCGTCCAGCGTTCCGGGACATGCATGGCATGATGGCTTGCGGCGGTGTGGCCGGCGACATCGTGCGGCCATCCGGCCCAGGCGATGATCGTCAAAAGCAGCGACAGGGCGCCGAGGCCGAGCCAGGTTTCGCGCAAGCCCTGTTGCAGCAGCAAGGGCACCAGCGTACCTGATAGGGCAACACCGGCGCCAATGCCCATGAAGATCACGCCGCTGGCAAGCCCTCGGCGAGACGGTGTGATCAGCGGCAGGACGGTCGGCGCCGCCAGAACCATCAAGCTGCCACCGGCAAGGCCGGCCGCAAAACGCCACGCAAAGAACCATGGAAAGTTGACAGGAAAGGCGCAGGCAAAGAAGGCTGCCGTTGCGGCAAGCATCATGATCCTCAGCGTCAAAACGGTGGAAGTACGTGCGGCGATCATCCGCCCGAGCAATGCACCGACCAGATAGCCGGAGAGATTTGCGGCACCGAGATAGGCAGCCGCCGAGGCTTCGAACCAATTGTTATCGATGATGGCGGGCAGGAGTGGCGTATAGGCGAAACGGGCAAGGCCGATACCGATGAGGCAAGCGCAGAATGCCGACAGGATGGCACGCCATGCCATATGGGCATCATGATGGTTCCGGTCGGTTTCGTGCGTGGCGGCTTCGGTCATGGGAACTCTCTCAACTATCTGTGCTTGAGAGAATACGCCGCGCGTTATATCATAAAAAATGAATTATTATGAGAGCAGTTATCTCTATTGGAGATAAGAAGATGGATGTATCGGATCTCAAAGTTTTCGAGGCGGTATCGCGGCACGGCAGCATGAACCGGGCGGCGCAGGAACTGCACACCGTTCAATCGAATGTAACGGCGCGGATCCGGGCACTGGAAGAAGAGCTGGGTGTGAGCCTGTTCCAGCGGCATGCAAGGGGCGTGTCGACCACAGCGGCGGGACAACGAATTCTGCCATTTGTCGGCCGCATCACCAAACTTCTGGCCGATGCCCGTACTGCCGCCAAGGATGATGGCGAGCCGGGCGGAACGCTTTCCCTCGGCAGCCTGGAAACGACGACAGCGCTGCGATTGTCGCCTCTTCTAGGCCAATTTGCCAAGACCTATCCACAGGTGCGTCTTGTGGTGACAACAGGCACGACCCGCCGATTGATCGACGATGTCGTTTCTTGCCGGGTCGAGGGCGCCTTCGTGGCGGGTCCCGTCAGCCATCCCGATCTCGATCACAAGGTGATCTTTCAAGAGGAGCTTGTTCTCGTTACAACGCCTGCCATTGGCGGAATGGAAGATCTGGCCGGCATTGCCGATCTGAAGACCATCGTCTTCCAGATCGGATGTTCTTACCGTCAGCGGCTGGAGTCGCTTCTTGCCGATATGGGTATCGTCACCTCGAAGCCGCTGGAATTCGGCTCTCTGGATACGATCGTCAGCTGCGTCTCGGCCGGCGTCGGTATCACTCTTCTGCCGAGAGGCGTCGTCGCTGCCGCCGCCCAAGAGGGCAGGGTTGCAATCCACGAGCTCCCGCCGGAGCGGTCGATGGTGGATACGCTCTTCGTACGCCGATCGGACGCCTATACGACGAGCGCCATGACCGCGCTTCTCGATATGCTCCGTTCGACGCGTACGGCCTAGCTCGAAGCCATGATTTCCTGCCAGGCGCCATAGGCGGAAAGCACTGTTTCCATCTGCGCGGTATGGCCGGCGATAAATGCGTCGCCGTAAATGGTCTCATCCGGATATTCGGTGATCAAGGTGATGGGCACCGTATGGCGGTCGTCGATATTGGCGAGACAGGGGAAGCCATTGACGATGCGGAAGCCTGTTTCGCCAGCATGGGTTTCGTAGAGCGCGATCTGGCGGTCGTTATAATCCAGCAGACCGGGGATGGTGCCGAGGTGCCTGGTCACCTTATCGAGAAGTTGCTCGGCCTGAGCCGCCCAGCCGGAATGATAGCGGGCAATCAGAAAAAAGCCCTTCGGCAGCGTCCACATGGCGAAATTGCGCGGGACATAACCGGAGAGTGGGCGTGTCCACTCATGCGCGGGATAGCCATGCAGGTTGATGTGCAGCCGTGCGCCGGTCAGCTTTTCCGCCTGGAAGCGGATTTTCTTTTCAAAGAGATGGGAGCCGGCAGTCTCTTCGGTCCGATATTCGAGATCGTCGCCGAGCGCGGTGTAGCGGGCGGCATGATACATGTGCCGCGGGCTGTCGGTGCGCAGGCGCTGATGAAGGGCGTAACCGTCGGGATTTTCGAGCGGCGAGATAGTGAAATGCGCGCCTTCGATCTTGGCAAGCCGACGGGCCGCACGCAAGGCACCCGCACCCCCGGTCGTCTCGTTGGCGTGCTGTCCACCGCTGATCATCACGGCCGCGTTGCTGCCCTTGACGTAGCGCGCTCGAACTGTGCGGCCAGAGCGGGTAGCAGCTTCAAAGGGTTCGCCGCCAAGCTTGTCAAGCTCGGCCTCGATCTGCTGTACGGCCAGAGGTTCGGTTGCCGTCTCGATCTGCTGTTCCGGGCCATCCCAGTAGCGAGTGGATAGCAGCTGCGTTTCGACTTTGACAGAGATTTGGCCAGAGGACTGCAGGATCTGCGGAACGATCTGCCCCGGCTTCAAACCGCGGTCGCCGAGCGGGCGGCTGGATTTCTTCTGGAAGAATTCGAGCAGCGAGAAATAGAAGTCCTCATGCAGCGCCTCGCGAAGGCTCATGACTTCGTCGCCGACGGGCAAGGCCTCGTCCAGCGCCGGCAGGGCAACGCGAATGTTCAATTCTTCGAAATAGGGCTCGCTTGTGCCCCAGTCGAAGTGTGTGACCGCGGCAATGGTCTCCTCGAAGAGTTGTTCATAGTCGGTGGCGAGCCGGTCGCCCGTCGCATTGCCATCCCGCAAGAGCCAGCCGGTCGGGGAAACGCTCGTTTCGCCGGCGGCATCGATATGGACGCGATTGGGCGCCAGCACCTTCAATTGGCGCTCTTCGCCGGCATTGCCTTTCAGCAGAACGCCATAATGAAAGTCACTGTCAGCTCTTGCAATAAAGGTGATCTCGCGATTTCCCACCATTGCCGCGAGCGGATAGGCTTCCAGACGGAAGCGGTTTTCCGGTGCGTTGGGATGAACCGGATAGCGGATCTCGATCGTATCCACATCATGCAGGTCGATGTCCTCGATGAAGGCATTGACCAGCGGCTTATAGGCGCTGCGAATGCGAGCGCTTATGCCTTTTTCCGCGAGCGCACGTTCAGCCTGCTGGCGGCTTTCCCTGTCATCGAAAGTCCACGCCTCGAAGTTCTGGCCAGGCTTGCCATCGGCGACAAGGCGCGACAGCGTGCGCTCAAAACGTCTCTCGAAAATCACGGTCATGATGTCTACCTTGTCGTTCTGCCGGTCGGGTCGAGGCTGTCGCGCAGCCAATCGCCGAGGAGATTGAGACCGAGCACGGTCAAAAGGATTGCGACGCCCGGGAAAAGGCTCACCCACCACGCCGTCTGCAGATAGGTGCGGCCATCGGCCAGCATGCCGCCCCAGCTCGGAATTGTCGGGTCGACACCCAGTCCGAGGAAGGTCAGGCTGCTTTCCAGGAGAATGTTGGTGGCGATGTTCAGCGTCATCAATACGATCACTGGACCGATGAGGTTTGGCAGCAGATGCTGGAAGATGATGCGCCAGTCTTTGACGCCGATCGCGCGCGCCGAGAGGATGAACTCGCGCTCACGCAGGCTCAGCACCGAACCGCGCACCAGGCGCGCATATTGCACCCATTGCGATGCGATCAGCAGAATGATGGTGTTGGTGAGGCTGCCGCCGACAATGGCGATGAAGGTGATCGCCAGAAGAATGAAGGGCATGGCAAGCTGGACGTCGGCAAAGCGCATCAGCAGCATATCCCAGATGCCGCGATAGTAGCCTGCGGCAAGCCCTACCAGCACGCCGACCACCACGCCGCCAATCACGGAGGTGAGGCCGACGGTCAGCGATATCTTGCCACCTGCGACGACGCGGGCCAGCACATCGCGGCCGAGCGGATCGGTGCCGAAGGGATGGGCGAGGCTGGAGAAGGGCCTTGCAAGCCTCGCCATCAGATCGATCTTTTCCGCGCCGCCTGGAAAAAGAATGTCGGAGAGCAGCACAGCAAGGCAAATGACAGCGGTGAGCAATGCGCCGAAGATAAATTCGAAATTGAGGAAGCGCGAGCGGCGTGAGATCGTGGCGGTCATCAGCGTTACTCCGTGCGGATACGGGGATCGACAAGGCCGTAGGCGATGTCGACGAGAAGGTTGACGCCGACGATGAACAGCGCCAGCACGGTGATCACGCCCTGCAAAACCGGGTAGTCGCGGGCGCCCACGGCATCGAATGCCAGCGTGCCGAGGCCGGGCCAGTTGAAGACGCGCTCGATGACGACGATGCCGCCGAGCAGCCCGCCGAACTGGATACCGAAATAGGTGATGAGCGGTATCGCGCAATTGCGCAGTGCGTGCTTGTAGAGCACCTTGATTTCGCTGAGGCCCTTGGCGCGCGCGACCATGATATATTGCGATTGCAGTGTTTCCAGCATGGCGGTGCGCACCAGGCGCACATTCGTCGCCGTCAGGATGACGCCCATGGTCACCGCCGGCATGACGTAGCTCGAAATTCCCACCATGCCGCTCGGCGGCAGCCAGCCGAGCGTGATGGAAAACAGGAGCACCATCATCAGCGCCAGCCAGAAATTCGGGAAGGAGAGGCCGAGCAGCGAGAGAACGCGGATGATCTGATCCGCCGCTTTGCCGCGTGCCGTCGCCGCCTTGATGCCGAGCGGGATGGAGATCGCGATCGATACAACCATGGAGATGAAGGCGAGCAGCAGCGTCGCGGGCAAGGCAGTGGCGATCAGCTGCGAGACCGGCGTGCTGCCTGTGAAGCTGCGACCGAAATTAAGCGTCAGCAGTCCTTTCAGGAAGTTAAAATACTGCACGAGGAAAGGTTGATCCGTGCCAAGGGCTGTGCGGATACAGGCCAGGTCGTCTTCGGTCATGCTGCCGCCGCCCTGAAACATCATCACGGCAGGGTCGCCGGTGAGACGGATGGCGAATGAGACGAGAAGGGTGATGGCAATCACGACGAAAATCGCCTGCAGCAATCGCTTGATGAGAAAACCGGCCACGTTCTTACCCCGAGAGCTTTCTAGTGACGCCGCCGACCGAGCCGGCGGCGTCTTGCTTGATGACTAGTCGACGGTGACTTCGTTCAGCTTGATGCGGGTATCAGGAGCGGGGGCGAAGCCTTTGACACGCTTGCTGACACCGTAGATCGCGTTGCTGTTGTAGAGCGGCAGTTCGAGCGCCTTGTCGGCGACGTATTTGCCGATGTCCTTCAGCACCTTTTCGCGCTCGGCGCGATCGGTGAGTGGGCGCTGCGATTCCAACAGCTTGTCCAGAGCGGCATCCTTTTCATAAGGGTTCCACTTTTCGCCGGAGTGATACATCGAATAGGCGGTGTTGTCGTAGTCGAACGTCCAGCCGCCCCATTTCTGCTGGAACATCGCGCCGGTCTTACCCTGCGGAATGATGTCGTTCAGCAGGACGTTGGTTTCATATGGCTTGATGGTGGCAGTGAGGCCGACCATCTGCAGATAGCTTGCCACGACCTGCGCCACCTCGTTCATGGTCGCGTCGTTGCCCCGAATGTCGATCTGCAATGCTGCGCCTGGCTTCACGCCGGCTTCGGCGAGCAGCTTCTTGGCGCCTGCCGGATCATAGGGAAGCGGCTTCAGATCGGCATCGTAACCGAAGGAAAGCGAATTCTGGAAGCTGACGATCTCGGTGCCCTGGCCCGCAAGGATCGACTTGACAATCGTGTCGCGATCGACGGCCATGATGATCGCTTTGCGCACGCGCGGATCGGCGGTAATGCCGTCGCGGGTGTTGAAGCGCAGCGAGTCCACGGTCGGGCCGGGAACGCTGGCGATTTCAAGCTTGGAATCGCCCTGGATGACCGGCAGCATACCAATCGGGATGGTCGGCGGGATGACGATATCGACGCGGCCGGCCTGAAGCTCGGCAACGGCCGTCGCCGGCTCGCTGATGAAGCGATATTCAAGCTCGGAGAGTTTCGGTGCGCCGCCCCAATAATCCGGGTTGGCGTCGAGCTTGATGTTCACCTTCGGCGTATAGGAGACGAATTTGAAGGCGCCGGTGCCGACCGGGTTGAGGTTGAAGTAATCCTCGCCCTTTTCCTTGATGTATTTCGGCGGAACGATCATCGCGCCATAGCCGGCAAGCTTCGTCAGCAGCACAGGGTCAGGCGTCTTCAGCTTCATGTCTACCGTGTAGTCGTCGATGATATCGATGCTTTCGATCGCGGTGTAGTTCGAGCGCTGCGGTCCCTTGGCGCCTTGTTCTCCGAGCAGGCGATCGAAGGTGAATTTCACCGCTTCGGCATTGAAGGGCTCGCCGTCATGGAACTTCACGTTATGACGCAGTTTGAAGCGGATGCGCTTGCCCTGGTCCAGTTCTTCCCAGGATTCGGCGAGGCCCGGTACCAGCTTGAGATCGGGGCCACGATAGGTGAGGCCATCGAAGATATTGGTCGAAACGGCAGCCCATGCCACCAGGAAGGTGTCGATCGGGTCCCAGCTGCCCGGATCTTGCGACGACGACACGGTGAGCTTGCCGGCCGCGAAAGCGGGAGCGGCGGTGATGGCAACGCTCGACATGACGAGTGCGATCAGAGCAGTCTTCAATCCCCATTTCATTCTTTTCATTGAACCTGTTTCCTCTTCAGATCGATGCGATGGTTGGTGGTCGTTCAGGCGCTCTTGGCGATGAAGTGGCCTGCGGTGATTTCCTCGTGAGCCAGGATCGGCGGCTCATCGCCGACACGGCGGACGGGATTGGGGATCTCGCCTTCCAGCAAGGTGGTTCTGCGCTCCTGCGTCGGATCGGCGATCGGCACGGCCGAGAGCAGGCGCTGCGTATAGGCGTGCATCGGTGTCTCGAAGACCTGGCGGCGGCTGCCAATCTCCATGATCTGGCCGAGATAGAGCACGGCAACGCGGTGGCTGATCTTCTCGACGACGGCCATGTCATGGCTGATGAACAGGTAGGCAAGCCCGCGTTCGGCCTGGAGATCCATCAGGAGATTGATGATCTGGGCCTGGATCGACACGTCGAGAGCGGAAAGCGCCTCGTCGGCAATGATGAGTTTGGGATCGGAAGCAAGGGCACGGGCAATACAGACGCGCTGGCGCTGGCCGCCGGAAAACTCATGCGGATAGCGATCGGCATGGGCAGATGTCAGCCCGACGCGCTCCAGAAGTTCGTCCACCCTCCGGCGAACCTCTTTCGATCCGGAGATGATGCCGTGGGTGTTGATCGGCTCCGCAATCGAGAATCCCACAGTCTTGCGCGGATCGAGCGAGGCGAAGGGGTCCTGGAAAATATACTGTACGTCGCGCCGCAGACGAAAGCGTTCGAACTGCGACATGGCGGCGAAGCTCTTGCCGTTGAAGGTGATTTCGCCGGAGCGCGCCTTTTGCAGTTGCTGGATGGTGCGTCCGATCGTCGACTTGCCGGAGCCGGATTCGCCCACGAGGGCCAGGGTTTCCCCGGGATGAATATCGAAAGCGACCTTCTGGACGGCACTGCAGCGGTGCGTGACCTTGCCAAATATATTCTTCTTGATATCGAAGCGCACGAAGAGATCGCGCACGGACAAGAGCGGCTGCTGGTCGTAGCGGGCAGTATTCTGGACCCGTTCCTCACCGACGATTTTCGGCTCGCCGCCGTCGAGCACGGTCAGCGGCATGCGTTTCGGAAAATCCTGACCGGTCATGCTGCCAAGCTTCGGCACTGCGGCGAGAAGTGCCTTCGTATAGGGGTGTTTGGGATTGGCGAATATCTCGCGAACCGGGCCTTCCTCGACCTTCTTGCCCTTCCACATGACCACGACGTCATCTGCCATTTCGGCCACCACACCCATGTCATGGGTAATGAAGATCATGCCCATGCCGAGATCCTTTTGCAGGTCCCGCATGATGTTGAGGATCTGTGCCTGGATCGTCACATCGAGCGCAGTCGTCGGCTCGTCGGCGATCAGCAGTTTCGGGCGGCAGGCCAGCGCCATGGCGATCATGACGCGCTGGCGCATGCCGCCGGAAAGCTGGTGCGGATAGCGGTTCAAGAGGGCCGCCGCATCCGGCAGGCGCACCATTTCCAGCAGGCGCCGTGCCTCGGCCATGGCGGCGGACTTGCCGATCTTCTCATGAAGAAGAAGGACTTCGCAGATCTGGTCGCCGATGGTGAAAACGGGATTAAGGGAGGTCATCGGCTCCTGGAAGATCATGGCGATCTCCTTGCCGCGAACGGAGCGCATATCGTTCTGCGAGAGCTTCAGCAGGTCCTTGCCATTGAAGAGGATGCTACCGGTCTCGAAGCGCGCGCCCATCATATCGGCAAGACGCATGACCGAAAGCGAGGTTACGGATTTGCCGGAGCCGGATTCGCCAACAACTGCGAGCGTTCGCCCCGGCTCGACCGAAAAGGAAAGTCCTTCGACGACGCGATTTTCGCCGAACCGCACGGTCAGATCCGCTACAGACAGAAGCGGTTTGTGGTCGCCTGCAGCAGTCATGATGCGCTTACCTCGGTATTGGGCAGGTCGTTCATGGCATCGGAGGCGATTGCCGTGTCACATTTCGCGTCGATGATGCAGATGCGCTCGCCGAGATCGCCGCCATGGCCGGATACTAGCATGCTCATGCGGACACCCGTTGCGGCCCGGCAGGGGCTAGCGATGTTTTTCTACAAAACAGGCGTCTTATGAACATCTTTATCCGCGTTCCCATTATATTTGTTAGGGCATGAGATAGCATCAAACAACAATCTGGTCTATATTGTTCAACAATTTTCGTGTTGCCAATCAAAAATTGGGACAAACCTGCATAAAATCGTCCTATCGTCTAATTGACCGCACCGTTAGGGCGGTGCGACTGCCGCAGGCAAGCAAGAACATCGCTCGCTTCCAGCAAATGCCTGATATGGGCAGATATCGAAGACGATTGAGTGCAGGCACCGGGAGGGCAAATGAAGCAGACAAATCTTGCGAGCATCGAGCCCACATCAGTCGCTGAGGCGGGGCAGACGCTGGCGGAACTGACGGCTGCTCGCATCCGCGAGCGCGTGATCAGCGGTATGCTATCGCCAGGTTGCCACCTGTCCGAAGCGGCTCTTTGCGAGGAGCTGCAGGTCTCTCGCAACACGCTGCGCGAAGTTTTCCGGCTGCTGACGAAAGAGGGCGTGCTGCGTCACGAAGCCAATCGCGGCGTCTTCGTGTCCACACCGAGCATTTCGACGATCATGGATATCTTCCATATTCGCCGCCTGATCGAGTGTTCGGCGCTTGCCAATGCGCATCACCGCCATCCGAGCGTCGACAAGATGCGGGCTGCCATCGAGGCTGCCGTGCAGCATCGCGACCGTGGCGAATGGCTGGAGGTCGGCAGCGCCGATATCGCCTTTCATGCCGCGATCGTCGAGCTTGCCGATAGTCCGCGGCTTTCGGCCTTCTATGCGCAGATCTCGCTTGAGCTGCGTCTCGTCTTCGGACTGATCCGCGATCCCGAATATCTGCACGCACCCTATGTCGGCCAGAACGCGACTATTCTTGCGCATCTGGAGGAGGGGGCGCCGGCAAGTGCTGCCGACGCGCTAGAGAAATATCTGTTCCAGGCCGAACGCTTCATTCTGGCAGCCTATTCGAGAGCAATGCCGGGCTGAGTCCGGTTGCCGCCATTGATGTGATGAATGATGTGGACAATCCCTGCTGGATGGGTTCAAGCTTGATGTATCCGTTTGCGTCCCGATCCGCTTTGATCGAAGGATATGCAGCACCCCGGACGTAGGCGTGAGGTCCATCGGACAGTAGAATTCGCTTTTGCTGCAATCGATCAGGGCGTCCCGCCGATCAACCGGAAAACTCGTTTCGACAACCGGTTAAGACGGATGATGGGGCTATGGACGCGCAATCCCCGACCACCTCCAGCAGGGCCACCGCCATTCAGCAGGTATGGGCTTCGCCGCTGTATCGCGGCGCGACGCTTGCGCTGTTTCTCTCCGGGCTTGCGACATCCGCCTCGCTGCCGCAGATCGTTCTTTTCCTCGTCAAGGAACTTGGGGCGTCCTTGCCAGTGGCGGGGCTCTATTATCTGAGCGGCCTCACCGCACCAATTGCCGGCTATCTCGTTGGCAGCTATTCCGACAGAACTGGAAGGCGTCTTGGTCTTTTCCGGCTTTGTGCCGTTGCCGGCGCCGTTGGTTGGGCGGGGATCGCCCTTTCGACGAAACCATGGATGCCGTTCGTGATCGGCACCGTCCTTCTGGGTTTTTCCGGATCTGCCACCTCGCAGCTCTTCACCGCCATCCATGACGATCTCAAAGTTAGGGGTGCCAGCGCGAATGACAGCGTCGTGGCCATCATCCGCATGGCTTTGACCGCGGGCTGGGTCATCGGGCCGTTTCTGGGCGCCTGGTTTGCTGTCGAAATCGGGCTTCGCGCCATGCTGTGGGGAACGGCGATCTGTTTCTTCGCGCAGATCATTCCGCTCGGAGCGCAACAAGCGCTTGTTGGTCCTGGGCAGCGAGCCGACAAGAAGACCGATGCCGTTGGTCGCGTCGGCTGGTCCGATATGCTGCCGCTGCTGGCCTTCACCGGTCTCTACGTCCTCGTCTATGCCGGCGAGCCGATCAAGTACGGATTCCTGCTGCCCTATATGCAGGACCAGCTTAAGCTTGATCCCTCCATTCAGGGCTCGGTGATCGGAACGCAGCCATTCATCGAACTCATCCTCATGCCCTTCAGCGTCGTGCTGGCGCGACGGATCGGCATCTTATGGATGATGTGTGTCGCCGCGATCTGCGGCGTCATGGCCAACCTCTGTTTTGCGGCCTGGCCGACGGCCATGGGCATGTTTGCCGGCCAGATCCTGATGGGCGGAGTCTGGGGCCTCTACATGGTCCTCGGACTGATCGTTGCTCAAAGATTGCTCCCGAATGCAGTCGCGACGGCTTCGGCGATCTTCATGAGCTCCTCGGCGCTCGCCAGCGCTCTTGGCGGCGGTGTAGGAGGTGTCGGCGTTGCCTATCTCGGGCTTCCGCATGTTTTCTATCTTCCGGCCGCATTCTCTCTGGTCGCGGCGATCGGCCTGGCGGCCATGGCCCGTTCGGGCGCCATCAGATAGGGATTTCATGCCATAGGACAGGCATTATTTCATTCCGACAAGCTCCAGCGAGCGTCAAATCTGCTGCAAGCCCTTCACCCTGATTTCGAGTGATTTGCCAGATCCCGGATCCAGCAATGGCCCGGCATCTTCGCCTTCGGTTTCACAGATGCCGCCACATCGCCGTAACTGGCCGGGCGTTCACTTGCTGAAAATATGATTGACTGCAGATCATCGATTAACTAAATGATCAGGTCATCCGATGACTTGATGAAATCCAATGATGCGCGCTCTGACCAAAACGACGCTTGCGGATACGGCCGTGGAGGCAATTCGCAGCGAGATCACCGGCCGTCGCTGGCTCGTTGGCGAAAAGCTGCCCAACGAGGCCTCTCTCTCGTCCATGTTGTCCATCAGCCGCGGCACGGTTCGTGAGGCGGTGAGGGTCCTGGTATCCCAGGGTTATCTCGAGACACGGCAAGGGTCCGGGACCTATGTCCGGTCGAACACAGATGTCGGTCGGCCGCTGGACATGGTGCGCCGCGCAGGGTTGAGGGATCAGTTCGAGGCCCGGCTTGCGCTCGAGGTCGAGGCCGCAAGGCTCGCAGCGCTGCGTCACTCACCTGAAGCCGTTTCGCAATTGCGCGCCTTGCTGGTTGCTCGCGGCAACTATGCCGGCGGCGACAAGGCGGCGTTCATCGAGCGCGACCTTGCCTTCCACAAGGCTGTCGTCACGGCTTCGCAGAACAGGGCCATGATCGAAATCTACGAGTTCTTCTCCCTCTCGATCGCCGAGACAATCGAGGCGACGCTGGGTGAAGACATTCCCGAGCCGGATATGCAGGCGCATATCGCCATCGTCGATGCCATCGAAACCGGCAATCCCGAAGCGGCCGATAAAGCTGTGCGCCGCTTCATGGCTCCCATCGTCGCTACTCTTGATCGGTTGCTTATGTCATGACCGTGTCCCCGCAAAATCTCGCCTCCGTCGAATTGATCGATGCCGAGGCCGATGAAGTTCCTGCACCGCTCCTGCATGGAGGCAAGTCGCCGATCGGCAGGTTTCTGCTGGGTGCGAGCCTTGTGCTCATCGCCTTCAATCTGCGGCCGGTTTTCTCGAGCGCATCGGCGCTCTTGCCGGAGATACGGACCGGACTTGGCCTCTCCGCCTTCGGCACCAGTATTCTTACGACCTTGCCCGTCATTTGCATGGGACTGTTTTCACCGCTTGCACCAAGGCTGGCGCAGCGCGTGGGGACCGAGCGCGTCCTGCTCGGTGTCATTCTCCTGCTCGCGCTGGGCACGGCGCTGCGAGGCTTTTCTTCGATTTCACTGCTGTTCTTGGGCACCGCATTGGCCGGCGCCTGCATTGCTATCGGCAATGTCCTGTTGCCGGGCGTGGTCAAGCGCGATTTTCCCGACAAGGCGGCACTCATGACGGGTTGCTATACGATGGCGCTATGCGCGGGGGCTGCAAGCGCGGCTGGCTTCACGCTTCCCGTCGAACACGCTCTCGGCGGATCGCTCGGCGGCGCGCTGGCCGTGTGGGCCTTGCCTGCTTTTGCCGTCGGGCTTCTCTGGCTGCCGCAGGTAATCGGTGCGCGCAGCCAGGCGCGGCGCACCGGCTTTCGTGTTACTGGTTTGTGGAGTGACCGCATCGCCTGGCAGGTAACGCTTTTCATGGGGCTGCAATCGGCGCTTGCCTATTGCGTCTTCGGCTGGCTGGTGCCCATTCTGCGTGAACGTGGTCTCGACGGTGTGACGGCTGGCGTCATCGTATCTGCCTCGGTCATGGTACAGGCGGCCGCCTGCTTGGTGGCGCCTCATATCGCCGTCAAGGGTCGGGATCAGCGCGCGATCAATGTCATCCTCTGCATAATTGCCGTCGTTGCCTTGCTGGGTCTGCTCTTTGCTCCGCTCTGGACGGTCTGGTTCTGGGCCGTGCTCCAGGGCATCGGACAGGGCGGATTGATTGCGGTGGCGCTGACCGTCATCGTATTGCGTTCGCCCGATGCGCATGTTGCCGCGCATCTCTCCGGCATGGCGCAATTCGTGGGTTACCTGCTTGCCGCGATCGGCCCGCTCGTCGTCGGCATGATCCACGGTTGGACTGGAAGCTTTGCCTGGAGCTCCGTCCTATTCCTGCTGCTCGGTCTCGGTGCTGCGATCAACGGCTGGTTTGCCGGCCGTGCGATCACTGTCAACGCCAGAACAATTGAGACCGCCTGATGGATGCGATGTCGGCCGCATCCGGGCCGGCAAGCGAAATCCTGAGGCGCCGGCTCGGGTCATATGCTGACATGCAGGCGGATCGCATGATTATGACGTGTGACGAAACGATCCGGATTAACCGGCTTTCCGTTGGCGCCGTGGTGGTTCGATCGCCGGAGGAATGTCGGCTACGTTTTTCGTATGGCCCAGGAGAGCCTTCTTTGCCAAGGTCGATCTTGCGGCCGCATAGGAGGCAGAGACCATTGGATAATCCGCGGGCAAGCCCCATTTTCTTCGATAGTCTTCGGGCGTCAGACCATATTTACTGTTCAGGTGGCGCTTGAGCGACTTGTATTTTCCACCATCTTCGAGGCAGATCAGATAGTCGTCGGTGATGGATTTCTTGATCGGCACGGCCGGCTTCAACAGCTTTTCCACCGTCGTCGTTGATGAGGCGGCCTGCTGAGAGCCTGTCAGTGCAGAATAAGTCTCCGTGATGAGCCTGGCTAAGTCTTCCGGCGTTGTCGCATTGCGAAGTACGTAGGCAGAGACAATCTTGCTCGTGAGCTCAATATACCTTTCATGGCTGGCAGTATTTTCCCTTTTCATTTTCGGCCTCACGCAATGTTTTTTATTTATGTATCCAATGTTGTTTTTGCTTTCAATAAAAATTGACGTGACTTTGGATATTCTTTATCATTGGTTTATTTTCATAGTAAATATCAGGAGATGGAAGTTTAGAACTGTTATATTCTCATTTTACCACAATATTCAAATTGCACCTGTGGCAGATGCGTGGCGTCGGCGTTCGGATATTTTTTGCCAAGGACGTGCGGGACTTGCCGGCTTTCGCTTGCCTGGGTTGGACGTCAGTCACATCGTGGATGTGACTGTTGCCGGTGGAATGGCAGGACATGATGTTCGGTCAGCGGCGCCATGGTGATATTTCCCGGATCTTGTGGTGATACCCAGCGGGTTTCCTCGATCTCTGCCGCTGCCGTGATTGCAATATTACCTACTTGTAGGCGGAATATATCCGCAACGACGGTATGGTCCGGTTCGTTGGCCGCTGCTGCCTGGAAACCGCCGAGGAAAGTCAGATCCTTAGTCTCCGCCGTAAGGCCTAGCTCTTCGAAGAGTTCCCTGATGAGCGCCATCTCTGGCGTCTCCCGCGGTCCAGCTTGCCGCCGGGCTGCATGAAGGCAGTCGTGCCGCGCTTGCGTACGAGCAATGTCTTCCCATCCGGGCGCAACACCAGAGCTGCCGCAATGCGTATCGTTTTCGTCATGCCATGATCTGATCGGATTCGCGGGCGAGTTTCAACACCGATAATGTCTGCGCATAATTCCACGCGATAAGGGCGTCTTACGCGCGGGTATGTTCGCTGGTTACGGCTTCGTCAGGTGTTTGCGGAAAAATGCAACGACTGCCGTATTGAATTGCTTATGAAATGCGACGCGATCGAACCCCGGAGCGTCAATGCAGGCATCGGATGATGGCCTTAATTCCGGGCAAGGCGTTAAAAACGACAGATGTACGGCATTGGGGACGATCCGGAAATCAGGCTTCTCTGGCAATAGGCGTGCAAGCGTTGCAACATTTTCGGGAGATGCTCCGCCACCCCCTCCAAGTTCTGAGCCCCAAAGCTGAAGCGGAACTTTGACATCTTTCACGCTGTCGGCGCTCGGGAAGACGATGCTCAATGGGTCGGCTACAACGACTGCCCTGATGCGAGGATCGTGGGTCAGTGATTGCGATGGCGGTTGTCGGGGAGGCTGAGCATGGCCCGCTGGGGGCAGCCCGCCGCCTTCGGATCTGAACAGCGTGGCGGCAGTTTGGTGAAATCCGGATTGGCTCCGGCAACGACGAGACCGGTATATCCGCCTAGGGAAAATCCGTAGAAGCCGATCCGCTGCGGATTGATTTTTCCGGCGTCGGGAGACGCATCAAGCATGAAGTCGACGGTGCGTTTGATATCGGTAGGTCGCTCGATCAATACGCCAGGACCGTTTGCCTGGCTCATGTCGGCATGGTTGGCGTGCGGATGATTGATGGCAACGACAATGAAGCCGGCGTCGGCAAGTGCTTCGGCGGTATCGTGATGGCCGAGATACCAGCCGCCATAGCCATGCGAGACGATGATGAGTGGCAACTCCTCGCCTGCAATCGGACAATCCGGCGTTGCCGGAACTGCCAGGGCTCCGATCCTCACTTCTATCGGAGGGGTTGCGCAAGGAGACCACATAGCGGCATCGATCGCCGGGTTATCCGCATCACCTGGGATGCGGATGAATTTCAAACCTGCCGCATATCCCGATGGCGCGGCAAGAAAGAGCGTGGCCGCGAGGGCAAGGCTGAAGCGGATCATGACAACGGCTCCATTTAACCAGAGATGTACGCTGCACGATGGGCTGCGATGGCAGGGAGCCGTCGGTCCATAGGCCAGACGATGACGCGAAAGCGGCTTATGCCGGTTGTGAAAGCCATCGAGCTATCTTGCATAAACAGATAGCTTGTTATATTCGTTCTGTAAAGCTGAGGCGTTCATGACTGACTCGATCCAAGTTCAATTGCGGAAGGGCGTGCTCGATCTTTGCGTCCTGGCCGTGCTCTCGCGGGGCGAAAGCTACGGCTATGAAATTGCGAGTACGCTGGTTGCGGCGGTCGGCATGGGCGAAGGAACGATCTACCCGCTGATGCGCAGGATGCAGAATGACGGCCTGGTTGCGACCCGCATCGTCGAGTCGAGCAACGGACCGCCGCGTAAATATTATCGGCTCACGCCGCTGGGGCGTTCGATTTTCGAAGCGCATCGCCGCGACTGGCGCTCGCTAGCAGGCTCCGTCGACAAGCTACTCGAGGATTTGCCATGACCAGGGAAGCCTTTTTGCGCACGCTGAGATTGGGACTTGCAGGCCTGCCTCCTCACGAGGTCGATGACATCGTGGCCGACTATGCCGCTCATTTTGCCGAGTCCGAGGCCTCTGGTCGAAGCGAGGAGGAGGTTTCCGCCGCTCTCGGCGATCCCGCCAGGATTGCGCGAGAGCTGCGCGCGGATGTCGGACTGCGCCGCTTCGAGGCGCATTGGAGCGTGCCGAACCTGGTAGCTGCCATGATGGCGCTGGCCGGCCTTGCCATCGTCGATATCTTCTTCCTGCTGCCTTTGCTGTTTGTGGCGATGTTCGTCACGCTCGGCCTTGCGATCGCATTGGTGGCCGTCGGCGCCGTTGGCCTGAAGATCATCGTCACGACCGTGCTGTTCCATATCGGCTTGCCCTCCGTCGGCATGCTGGCCCGCCTGCTTGTCGGTGCCGGGCTTGTGAGCTGCTTCGTGGGTGGCGGTGCTTTGCTGCTGATGGGGTTGAGTTTGGGCATCCGCATGCTTGGGCAATATGCCCGCCTGCATTTCCGCCTGGCGCAAGTGGACGAAGGTCGAGCTTGAGCGCCGGACTGCACATCGTTGGAGGAAATGGACAATGAACGGGAAACTGGCGACTGTCGCGACGACCGGACTGATTTGTGCATTCGTCTTTCTTGCGCTCGGCATCGGACTTTCCGGGCCGGATTGGGCAAGCGCAGCGCATTGGTGGGGTGGCATGCAATCCAGCTGCGGATCTGCGGTATCCGGCGGACAGCAGGTTATCCTGCCTTTCAGCTCCAATGGCAGCCTGACGATCGATATCCCGGCCTCTGTTCACTATCAGCCGGGCGGAAAGGCGGAGGCCGTCATCACCGGCGATCCCGCGCTTCTCGATCATGTGCGGCTCGAGGGCGGAAGGCTGAGCATGGATTGCAATCCGGGTTGGTCCGACTCCAAATTCGATGTCAGCCTGTCAGGACCGCTCGTCACTGATTGGAGGGTGCGGGGCAGCGGCGATCTCGCTCTATCGCAGCTCGATCAGGCAGATCTGCGCCTGAGGATATCCGGAAGCGGCAGTGTCACGGCCACGGGAAGCGCGCGCTCGGTCGATCTGGAGGTATCCGGTTCGGGCACTGCACGTCTCAAGGACCTAGCCGCTCAATCCGTGAAGATCAGAATTCACGGCAGCGGCGATGCGGAAGTCGCCGCCGCGGCGGATGCAGACATCTCGATCAGCGGAAGCGGCAATATCGAACTCTACGGACATCCGGTGCTGCGGCGTTCCGAGATCAGAGGCAGCGGTCGCCTGGTACAGGTACCATAGTCCATCGCGAGAAAGCGCGCCACGCGGCGACGATCCTTGCCGCGGGGTTTGATTGATATCATGCGATCGCCTTGCTTTGAATGATTCTCATGTTAATCAGTGAGGGCCGTAATCGAAGCGAACATGCAAAAGATGCAAAACAGAACAAATAGTGGCGTAAGGCCGCGCCCCGAACCTGAAACCGCAGAAAAACAAACGAAGCGGCCGCTGCGCGATCGGCGCCGTTCCCTTGCAATTGGACTTTTGCGCGCCCGTGAAGCGGTCATGAGCCATTTCCGGCCGATCCTTGCGGCGCATGACGTGACCGAGCAGCAGTGGCGTGTCATTCGCGTCCTCTATGAAGGCGGCCAGCTTGACGCGACCGAATTGGCCGACAAAGCATCCATTCTGGCGCCAAGCCTCACACGCATGATCCGCGCGCTCGAGGAGCGCGGCTTCATCACCAAGCACAAGGATAATGCCGATGGACGCAGAGTATTGCTTCAGATCACCCCGGCAGGGCAGGCAATCGTCGAGGACGTGATGCCGGAGAGCCAGAAAGTCTATGCCGATATCGATGCCCGCTTCGGCGAGGAGCGGGTGGAGAAGCTCCTCGATATGCTGGAGGAGCTTGCCTCGCTGAAATTGGAGACCGGCCCGGCCGGCGAGGAATGAGGGAATCCTTCGGTTTTATTGATCCATTGAATTGGCGAGTTATGACCGCAGCCGCCTTAGCGACTAATAGACCTCGACGTCTTGAGGAGGCTTGGCAGCATCTGCCTTCTTGAAATCGTCAAGGAGCTTGATTGTGGCATTGGCAAGCAGGGTGACGTCGTTGCCGATCGCGACGAAAGTGGCGCCAAGTTCGAGATAGCGCTTGGCCAGCGAGAGATCGCCGATCAGGATGCCGGCGGCCTTGCCATGCGACTGGATTTTCGTGAGCGCCTTTTCGACTTCCGCCTGCACTTCAGGGGCGCCCGGCTTGCCCAGATAGCCCATGTCGGCGGCAAGATCGGATGGTCCAATGAAGACGCCATCGACGCCTTCTGTCGAGGCGATGTCGTCGAGCGCTGCAAGCCCACCGCGGCTTTCCACCTGCAGCAGCAGGCAGATCTCGTCATTGGCCGTCGGCAGATAGTCGGGGATGCGGTTGAATGCGGAGGCGCGGGCAAGGGCTGCGCCGACGCCGCGCACGCCATGCGGCGGGTATCTGACAGCCCTGACCATGGCTTCGGCCATCTCCCTGCTGTCGACCATCGGGATCAGCAGGGTCTGGGCGCCGATATCGAGCATCTGCTTGATGATCCAGGTCTCGCCGACCGGCGGACGGATGATTGCATGGCTTGTCGTGCCCTTCATCGCCTGCAATTGCGAAACGAGAAGCGGGACATCGTTCGGCGCGTGCTCGGCATCGAGCAGCAGCCAGTCGTAGCCGGCACCGGCGCAGATTTCGACCGTGTAGGCATTGGCGAGGGCCTGCCAGAGGCCGATCTGCGCCCGCCTTTCCTTAAGGGCCTGTTTGAAGAGGTTTTTGGGCGCAGGCATGGTTCACTCCTTCATGCGAAGAACAGGCTGACTGATCCGTAGGGACCGAAATCGGCGTTGATCGTATCGCCATGCCGCGCCTCGATCGGGCGGATGAACGAGCCGGCAAGCACAATCTGACCGGCTTCGATGCCATCGCCATATTGCGATAGCCGATTGGCAAGCCAAGCGATCCCGCGTGCGGGCTGGTTGAGCACGCCGGCGCCAAGCCCGGTTTCTTCCACTTCGGCATTGCGGCTGACGATCGCACCCATCCAGCGCATGTCGATCTCACCGGGCCGCACGGCGCGGCCGCCGGTGACGATGCCGGCATTGGCGGCATTATCGGAGATGGTATCGACGATGGTGCGCGCCTTTTTCGTGTCGGGATCGACGCGAAGGATGCGCGTGTCGAGGATTTCAAGGGCCGGTGTCACATAGTCGGTGGCATTCAGCACATCGAAGGTCGAAACGTTCGGGCCCTTGAGCGGCGCCTTCATGACGAAGGCGATCTCGGCCTCGATGCGCGGCTGAATGAAGCGGTCGGCCGGCACGGTCGCGCCGTCTTCGAAGACCATGTCGTCGAAGAGCACGCCGGAATCCGGGATGTTGATGTTGAGGGCATATTGCATTGCCTTCGATGTCAGCCCGATCTTCCAGCCGATCGGCTTGCGGCCGCTCGCGATCTTCTTTTTGACCCAGGCGCCTTGAACGGCATAGGAATCGTCCATCGTCATCTGGGGATGCTTGAGGGAGAGGAGTCCGGTCTGGACGCGCGTCCGCTCTGCTTGATTTAGGCTTTCGGCCGCAGCCTGGATTTCATCTTGCGACAGCATCAGCGCACCTCGTCGGCAATGGTATTTTTCAGGATGCCGAGGCCATCGGCTTCGACCTCGACGATATCGCCGGGTTTCAGCCAGATCGGCGGGTCAAAGCGGGCGCCGGCACCGGTCGGCGTTCCTGTGACGATGACGTCGCCGGGCACCAGCGTTGTGAAGGTGGAGATGTAGTTGATGATCTTGCGGAAGGAGAAGATCATCCGGCTGGTGCGGTCGCTCTGGCGCACTTCGCCATTGACGCGGGTCGTGAGCGCTATGTCTTCAAGCTGGGCCGCATCCGTGAAGGGGATCAGCCACGGGCCGATCGAGCCGGTATTGTCGAAGTTCTTCCCCTGGGTGACGTTGAATTTCGCATGCCGCACCCAATCGCGGATTGTGCCCTCGTTGCAGAGCGAGAGGGCCGCGATATGGGTGAAGGCGTCGGCTTCGGCAATCCGCCGGCCACCCTTGCCGATGACGATGACGACCTCGCCTTCATAGTCGAGCTGCGGGCTTTCCGGCGGCCGGATCAAGGGCTGTTCGTGCCCGGTGAACGACCGCGGAAAGCGGATGAAAAGCGAGGGGTTGGAGGGGGCGGCCTGCCCATCCTTGTATTCCTCATTGCGGTCGGGGAAATTGACCCCGACGCAAATGATCTTTTCCGGCGACGGAATGGGAATCTCGAAGCGAATTTCGTCAAGTGCGAAATCAGGCTTCAATGATTTGGCTTCTTCTGCGAGTTGAGCGAGGCGACCGGCCTCGATCACTTCGCGCAGCGTCGGCCATGTCGCGCCATGGCGGGCAGAGAGGTCGACGACACCGCCGTCGACCGCAAGCCCGTAGCCATGACGGCCGTTTCTCGAAAAGGACAGGAATCTGGGATGGGTCATGCTTTCACGGCCTTCTCTTGACCTCAGACGACGCCGCCGAGGCATACATATTTGATTTCGGTGAATTCCTCGATGCCATAGCGCGAACCCTCACGGCCGAGGCCAGAGAGCTTGACGCCGCCGAACGGCGCTTCGGCCGTCGAGATCAAGCCAGTATTGACACCGACCATGCCATACTCGAGCGCTTCGGCGACGCGGAAGACGCGGGCGAGATCCTTGGCATAGAAGTAGGAGGCAAGGCCGAACTCGGTGTCGTTAGCCTGGGCGATGACATCGGCCTCGTCCTTGAAGCGGAAGAGGGGAGCGACCGGCCCGAACGTCTCTTCTCTGGCAACAGCCATGGCAGGGGTCACATCGGCAAGCACCGTCGCCTCGTAGAAGCGGCCGCCGAGCTGATGGCGATGCCCGCCAGCGACGACTCGGCCGCCCTTGGAAAGGGCATCGGCAACATGTTCTTCGACCTTGGCCAGGGCGGCCTCATCGATCAGTGGGCCGAGGTTGATGCCTTCGTCGAAGCCATTGCCTGTTTTCAGCGAGCCGACAGCCTTGGAGAGCTTTTCGGCAAAGGCATCATAGACGCCATCCTGTACATAGAGACGATTGGCGCAGACGCAGGTCTGACCATTGTTGCGGAACTTGGCGATCAGTGCGCCTTCGACGGCGGCATCGAGATCGGCATCGTCGAACACGATAAAGGGCGCATTGCCGCCGAGCTCCAGGCCGAGCTTCTTGATGGTCGGTGCGCTCTGTTTATAGAGTTCGGCGCCGACTTCCGTCGAGCCGGTGAAGGTGAGCTTACGCACGACGGGACTCGCGGTCATCTCGCCGCCGATGGCACGGGCCGAGCCGGTCAGGACGCTGAAGAGACCCTTGGGCAGACCGGCGCGTTCGGCGAGGATCGCAATCGCGATCGCCGAAAACGGTGTCTGCGATGCCGGTTTCAGCACCATGGCGCAGCCGGCCGCAAAGGCCGGGCCGGCCTTGCGGGTGATCATCGCATTCGGGAAGTTCCACGGTGTGATCGCCGCGACCACGCCGATCGGCTGCTTCATGACCAGAATACGCTTGTCCTTCTGGTGACCGGGAATGATGTCGCCATAGACGCGGCGGGCTTCTTCCGCAAACCATTCGATGAAGCTTGCGCCATAGGCGATTTCGCCCTTGGCTTCGGGCAGCGGTTTGCCCTGTTCGGCCGTCAGGATGCGTCCGAGATCATCTTGGTTTTCCATCATCAGCTCGAACCAGCGCCTGAGGATGCTGGAGCGCTCCTTGGCGGTGCGGGCGGCCCATTCCTTCTGCGCGGCTTCGGCTGCGGCAATCGCCTTTTTGGTCTCGGCCGCGCCCAGATTGGGAACGAGGCCGATGATCTCGCCCGTTGCGGGGTTGTCGACCTTGATCGCGTTGGAGGGATCGGCCTCGATCCACTCGCCGCCGACCAATGCGGCCTGCCGGAACAATGTTGCGTCTTTCAAATTCATGACGGACTCCTCGCGCTTTCGAACGTTGATGAGGAGTGGGCGTTTTCACCCACTCTCAGGGGTAACGCTTAAGGCGCGATAATCGGCTGTGCCTTCAAGTCGGGCTCGGCCACTTCCGCACCGGCAAACAGGCTACCATGTTCGAACCAGGATTTGGGAGCGGGTGCGCCCCACAATGTCTGGCGCTGCGGATCCTTGAGATCCCACTTGATCGGCTCCAGATCGGGATCGACGGTTTGATAGTCCGAGCAATAGATCTCGATGCGGTGGCCATCCGGATCGAGAATATAGAGGAAGAAGGCGTTGGAGATGCCATGGCGGCCCGGGCCGCGCTCGATATTGGCGACCCAGCCTGTCGTCGCCATCAGGTCGAGCAGGTCGATGATGTTGAGCGGCGTCGGCACCCAGAAGGCGGTGTGGTGCAGGCGCGGACCGCTGCCGTTGGTGAAGGCGATGTCGTGGACGCCGCCCTTGCGATGCGTCCAGGCGGCCCAGAGGCGGCCTGTTTCCGCATCCTCGGTATATTCGGTCACGCGGAAGCCGAGTTCGTTATAGAAGGCGACGCTTTCATCGACATTGGTCGAGAAGCAGTTGAAGTGGTCGATACGCAGCGGCTTCACACCCTTGTAGAGCGCATATTTCTGATGGATCGGTGGCAGGCGGTCCATCTTCGAATAGAATTCAAGCGGAATGCCGTGCGGGTCGCGGGTACGGAAGGTGCGCGCCTGATAGGGGCGCTCGATCCATTCGACCGGCAGGTCCTTGCCCTTGAAGAAATGTGCCGCTTTGTCCAAGTCGTCGTCGCTGAAGACCTTGAAGCCGAGATCGCGGGCTTCGGCCTTGTCGGATTTCTTCAGCACGATGCAGTGGTGACCGCGCTCCTCCATTGCCCGGAGGTAAATCGTATCAGCCGTTTCATCCGTCACCTGCAGGCCGAGCGTGTCGACATAGAAGGCGCGGGATTTGACAAGATCGGTAACGCCGAATTCGACATGGCTGAGCCGCACGATGTTGAAGGGCGGATAGAGATTGGGTTTCGGCAGGGGCATTTGTTCCTCCTCTTATGCGTACTCATAGATATTAGCGGCTCAGCCGCCGAGTTTCTGGATGGCGTGCGGCTTGGTGGCGAAGGCGACGTTCTTGGTTTCCATGTAGAAATCGAAGGACCAGTCGCCGCCGTCGCGGCCAATGCCGGAGCTCTTGACCCCGCCGAAGGGGGTCGGCAGGTGGCGCACATTTTCCGAGTTCACCCAGATCATGCCGGCTTCGAGGTGATCCGTGAAACGGAAGGCGCGTGTGACGTCGGAGGTCCAGAGATAGCCGGTCAGGCCGTACTGGACGTCATTGGCCAGCGCCAGCGCATCGGCTTCGTCCTTGAAGGAAATGGCGGTCAGAACCGGCCCGAAGATTTCTTCCTGAGCAATGCGCATCTGGTTGTTGGCGCCAGTGAAGAGGGTGGGCGAGACATAGCAACCGCCGCCAGGGCCGTTGACCTTCTCGCCGCCGGCTGCAAGCGTCGCACCTTCCGAACGGCCGATCTGAATATATTCCAGCACCTTCTTTTCATGCACGGGATGGACGAGCGGACCGACGACCGTGTCCGGATCAAGGGGATGTCCGACCTTGATGCGCTTGGCTTTCTCGGCGACGATCGCGGTGAACTTGTCGTAGACGCTTTCTTCGACCAGCAGGCGCGAGGACGAGGTGCAGCGTTCGCCATTCAGCGAGTAGATCATGAAGACGGCGGCATCGGCTGCGCATTCCAGATCGGCATCGGCAAAGACGATGACCGGGTTCTTGCCGCCGAGCTCGAAATGCACACGCTTCAGCGTATCGGCGCCCTGCTTCATGATCATCGAGCCAGTGCGGCTTTCGCCGACGAAGCCGATCGCCTTGATCAGGGGATGTTCCGTAAGCGCGCGGCCGGCGTCCTCGCCGAGACCGTTGACGAGGTTCCAAACACCTTTCGGCAGGCCGGCTTCCTCGGCGATTTCGACAAGCAAACGCGCCGTCAGCGGCGAGAATTCGGCCGGCTTGTGGACGATCGTGCAGCCCGCAGCGAGAGCCGGCGCGATCTTCCAGGTCGACAGCATGAAGGGCGTGTTCCAGGGCGTGATGATGCCGACCGGGCCGATCGGCACGCGTGTCGTCAGGTTCACCTGGCCTTCGGCACGCAATGTCTTGCCGTCGCGGGCTTCTGGGGCGCGATCGGCGAAGAAGCGGAAGTTTTCCGCACCGCGCAGAGCGGCCTTTGCCATGAATTTCAGTGATTGTCCGGTATCCATGCACTCGACGAAGGCGATTTCTTCGGCGCGCGCGACGATCGCGTCGGCGATCTTATGCAGGAGCTTCTTGCGGGCTTCACCAGGCATCGCGGCCCATTCGGCAAAGGCGGCTTTCGCAGCCTTCGCAGCACGATCGATGTCGGCTGCCTTGCCGCGGGCAATGGTGGCAAGCGGTTTCAGGTCGACAGGCGAGATGGTCTCGAAGGTCGAACTGTCATCGGCTGGAACATCCTCTCCATTGATACGGTTGAGAACGCCGCGATCCTTGAAACGGGCGAGAAAGCCTTCAGCCTTTGCGATGTTTTCCTGCAATTTGGACATCGTCTATTCCTTTGGTGTTATGTCGTCCCACGAAGGGAATATCACTTGCCGCGAAGCCGCGGGTGCATGGCGTTCTTCTTCCAGCTGAGTTCGGCATCGATCTCGCGGATCTCAAGCGAAAGGGCGAAATGCGGCGTCTCGAAAAGCGGGCCGAGAACATCGATCGCCGCAGCGAAGATCGCCTCGCCGGTGCGTTTCTTTTCGCCCTCCGTGCGGCCCTGGCCGATGCGGAAGTTCAGATCGACGAAGGCGTTTTCGGGCAGTCTGTCGGCGATGGCGTAATGCTCGGCGCGAAAGGCGCGCACCCGCACGGCTCCAACCTCGAAAAGCCCGGTCTCCAGGACTGTCTTCAGCAGCCGCTCACAGAGCGCACCGATATCGGCGCGGCCCTCCAGATTGGCCGAATATTCGATGGCGAGATGTGGCATTGAATCCTCCCGATCTCTTATTTACTTAACATGTTAATAATTGTGCGGAAGATGTCAAGCGGCGGTGTCAAGCTTTCTCGCCATCTCCAGGCTTTCATTGACGTAACGCGACAGCCGCTCGGCGGCGTCGGGAATCTCCGGACGCTCGGCAAGCCACCCGATATATGTAAGGCTCCGCAGCAGCATGAATAGAGGCAGGCTCGCTAAAGCGGCGTCGGGGAGGGCGCGCCGGCTACGATAGCCTGATATCAACGCCTGCTCGATCGCCGGATAGGTGGGTTCGTTGCGGTTCTTGAGCAGGGTCGTGGCGAGATCGAAGAGGCGGAAACCCTGGCCTGCATCGTCGAAATCGATAAAGGCGACGTTGCCGTCGGCTCCCCTCAAAAAGATGTTTTCCCGCACCAGATCGGCATGGATCAGCCCGTAATCGAGGTCTTGAGCTTCTGCATCCGCAAGGGCGCGGCGTAACTCATCGCGTAATGCCGAGAGCGCAGTGGTGCTCTCGGACGAAAGGCCCCGACAATCCCAGAAGCGACCCCATAGCGGCTTTTCGCCGACCAGACCTTCGACGTTCCATGCCGGGCGTCGAAAACGCTCGGGCGACTGCCACGCGTCGGCAAGTTCGTGCATGGTCGCCATGCTCTGTCCGACGCGAAAGAAGATGTCGACCTGTATCTCTGCCGAATGCGACAGCGGCACGCCACTTTGGCCAAGCGGCACGCCGTCGATCCAGCTCACCACGTCGGCATGCTGTTCGGCAAAATGCCTGTTGGCTGGCAGTCGGACGAGGCTTTGCCTTCCGCTTGTGGGAACAGGGCTGGGCACGTCGAGGCCGCCGAGCTTGAGCGCCGCCATGAAGTGCAGCTCGGAGCGCAGGCTCGTCTCATCATGATAGCCCGGTCGATGGAGCCGCAGTGCGGCGAACTGACCATCTTCCAGCGTGATGCGGAAAACGGCATTCTCCCGATATTTTATCAGGACAGGTTTATGGGCCTGCGCAGGCCAATGGTCGAGTGCCTCCAGCGCACGTCGCTGCAGGGCGTCACGGATGGCCTGAGGCAACTGGTCAGCCATATTGCCTCACAGGCCAGTTAAGACATCGTCGAAGATCGACAACATGAAGTCGGCATTATCCCGGGTGAATGGCATGGGCGGGCGGATCTTCGTGGCGCATTGATGAATGCCGATCTTGCCCATCAGCACGCCGCGGTCGCGCATGGCATTGATGATCCGGGTCGCCTCGGCAGTGGCCGGCTCCTTCGTTTGCCGATCCAACACAAACTCAGTGCCCATGAAGAGGCCGCTGCCGCGCACGTCGCCGATGATTGAGTGCTTCTCGGCCAGCCGCTTGAACGCGTCGCGCGTATATTCGCCAACATTGCGGGCGTTCTCGATGAGGTTCTCGTCCCCGATGACATCGAGCACGGCCATGGCCGCCGCGCAGGAAACCGGATTGCCGCCGAAGGTATTGAAGTAGCGGAATGCCTTGCGAAAGGCGTTAATCGTATCGACATTGGCAATGACGCCGCCAACCGGATGGCCGTTGGCCATCGGCTTGCCGAGCGTCACGATATCGGGAACGATACCGGCACGCTGATGCCCCCACATATGCGAGCCGGTGCGGCCGAAACCGGGCTGTACCTCATCGGTAATCACGAGACCGCCGGCCTTGCGCACGTCGGCAACCGTCTTGTCGAGAAAACCTGGCGGCAGATCCGGAAAGCCCTCATTGGCGAAGAACGGGTCGATGATGATGGCTGAAAAGCCATGCGTGCTGTCCTGAAGCGAGGCGATCGCGTTCTCGACTTCTGCCGCGAAAGCAATGGCAAAGGCATCGCCGCCTTCGCCGCCGAGCGGACGATAGCTGTCCGGCGCGGGCACATGGCGAACATGACCGCCGAAACCGCCGACGGGCGGCATGCGGGTCGACAGCTGCGACACTGCCGCCGTGTTGCCGTGATAGGTGTGGTTCGTGGCGATGACGCCGGTCTTGCCGGTCATGGCTTGTGCCATGCGCAGGGCTACGTCGTTCGCTTCGCTGCCGGTGCAGGTCAGGATCGCCGCATTCAGGCTTTTGTCGAAGGTTGCTGTCAGCCGCTCGACATAGTCGAGAATGCCTTCATGCAGATAGCGCGTATGCGTGTTCAGCGTCGAGGCCTGCCGCGCGATCGCTTCCACCACGCGTGGATGGCAATGGCCGACATGTGGCACATTGTTGTAGCAATCGAGATATTTGCGGCCGTCGGCGTCCCAGAGCCAGACGCCTTCCCCGCGCACGAGATGCACGGGGTCGTCGTAGAAAAGAGACATGTTCCGGCCGAGAAGCCGTTCGCGGCGCGCGATAAGGGTTGCATTGTCGGACATGATCAGCCCCTCGCGGCAGTGAGACCAGCGTCGAGCGCCGTCAACATGGTCTGCACATTCTCGGCCGTCACGACCAGCGGCGGCGACATGATGACATTGGTGCCAGAGGTGCGGACGAGAACGCCGGCGTCATAGGTCGCGTCCTGTACCTTTTGCACGACATCCTTGGCGGCGCCGCTCTTCTTTGCGCGGTCGCTGACGAGCTCTAGAGCGCACATCAGGCCCTTGCCTCTGATGTCGCCGACCAGCTCATGCTTGTCCTGCAATTTCTTCAGGCCGGCGAGCAGCTCTTCGCCACGGGCCGCGGCATTGTCGGCGACATTGAGCCGCTTGGTTTCCTTCAAGGTGGCAAGGGCGGCTGCGGCACCGACGGGATGGCCGGAATAGGTGTAGCCGTGGCCGATGCTGCCGAGCGAACCCTTGTTGCTTTCGAAGACCTGCGCCACCTTGTCGGAGATCATGACAGCGCCGAAGGGGAAGTAGCCGTTGGTGATCGCCTTGGCCGTCGACATCATGTCCGGCTGCACGCCCCAGAGGCGCGATCCGGTCCAGGCGCCCGTGCGGCCGAAGGCGGTGATCACCTCGTCTGCGATCAGTAGGATGCCGTGGCGATCGCAGATCTCGCGCATCAGCGGCAGGAACGTCTCGTGCGGGACGATGACGCCGCCGGCGCCGAGTACCGGCTCGACGATCAGAGCCGCAATGGTGTCAGCGCCCTGGAAAGCGATTTCATCCTCGAAGAGCCTGCCGATCGCCGCCGCAATCTCGGCACCATCGGTGGTGTTGAATGGGTTACGGTAGGTGAACGGAGCGGGCAGGTGGAAGACGCCCGGTAGCAATGGCTCGTAGTTGCGGCGGAAATTCTGGTTGCCGTTGACCGAGGCGCCGCCGAAATGCGTGCCGTGGTAGCCCTTCTTCAGCGCGACGAACTTGGTGCGCTCCGGCTGGCCGTTGACCTTGTGGTACTGGCGCGCCAGCCGCAGGCAGGTCTCGACCGAATCCGAGCCGCCGGAGGTGAAGAAGGAACGGCTCAGACCATCCGGTTTGAACCATTCGGCAAGCTCATAGGATAGTTCGATCAGCGGTGAGTTGGTCGTGCCACGGAAGGTCGAATAGTAGGGCAGCTCATCGAGCTGGTCGCGGATCGCCTTCTTCACCGGCTCGCAGGAATAGCCGAGATTGACGTTCCAGAGGCCACCCACCGCATCGAGCACCTTCCTGCCCTGGATATCGACGATTTCGACACCTTCGCCGGAGTTGATGATGCGCGGCGGATTGGCCTGCATCTCGGCCGGATGGGCCATCGGATGCCACAGGTGGCGTGCGTTGTTTTCGATGATGAAATTGGTCTCACGCATGTCAAATTCCTCTTGGTTCAGAGCCCCAGCATCGCAAGTGCGCGGGCATAGCTTTCGGCAGGGCGGGTCACGTCGAAATGAACGTGAGGCAGGTTCACGGCTTCTGCACCCTCGATGTTCTTCTTCTGGTCGTCGACGAAGACGCACGCCTCGCGTGGCAGGTTGAGCTCTGCAAGGACGAGCTCGTAGGCGCGGGGATCGGGTTTCAGGATCTTCGTGTAGGTGGCGTCGACGATGACGTCGAAAAGTTCGATCAGCGGAAAACGCTGGCGGAACTCGACGCCATAGAAGAGGTCGAGCTCGTTCGACAGGATCGCCAGCTTGAGGCCGGCCTCCTTGGCGCGCAGGATGGCGTCGCGGGCTTCCGGGCGCAGAACCAGCTCCGGCTCGGCGCCGCGCGCCCGGCGCACGAAGGTCTGCATGTCCGTCCAGTTTTCACCGACTAGCTTGCCGACTTCGCCTGCTTGGGTCAGCCAGTAGTCCCGTTCTGTGATCTCGCGGTTCTGCATTGCGACCCAAAGCGGATCCGTCGCCGTGTCGAACGGGCCGAGCCAGGTCAGCGATCCCTTGGGAAGGCCAAGCGTACGCTCAGTGACGTCATGCGTTTCGAACAAGGTGCGCGTAACGACACCACCAAAGTCGAGGATAAGTGCGCGGTCTTGGGTCATGGCCGCCCCTCCGGAATGACGCCTTCGGCGACCCATCGATCGAAGATGGCAAGGGCGGCGGCAGAGAAGGCGGGCGCATTGATATGGGCGTCAATCTCGTGAAGAGCGACAGAGGGCGGAACGGCGCGGCGCATCTCATCGATGAAGGCGTCGAGGCCCTCGGGGTCATGCAGCGGCTCCTCCGGCTTATCCCATTCCTGTAACCCTTCGGTCGGCAGCAGGAAGGCGACTTTCGCTTCGGCGCGTTGCAATTTCTGTCCGATTAGCCGCGCGACTTCGCGTCGGCCTTCAGGCGATGTCGTTACCGACCCAATCAGCCTGTTATGGGCGTGATAGGGACGATCCGCAAAAATCGCTGGCAAGTCCTGCCACGCCTGAAGATCGACCATGTCGACCGCGCCGGGTGCGATGATCTGCGGAATGCCGGCGCGGCCTGCGTTTTCCAAACGATCAGGTCCAGAGGTGACGACGCTGCTATAATGATGATTGCTGACTTCCTGGATGCAGAAGTCGAAGACGGCGGCAAAGTCCCCCTTCGAGGCGATCGCCTCATAGGCGCGGCCACCCATGCCCGTCGAATGAAATACGGCGACGTCGTAGCCGCGTTTTTCCAGTTCGGGCCGCAGATATTTCATATATTTGAGGCAGGACGAGCCAAGCGACGTCATGCCAACGAGAGGCCGCTCCCGATCGGGCTTGGTGCCGTGCTTGGCAGCGCCGACCACCGCGCCGCACGCCTGTGAAAGCACGGAGCGGCAGATGCTGTTGAGGCCGTAGAGACCGCCGGCCCATAGGATCATCATCAGGTCGGGCGCAATGCGTTCGGGCGGAATGAGGTGGGAGTAGGCGATGGTCGAAACCACAAATTTCGGGACACCGAGCGGCAGGACGGCAGCGACATCGAGCGCCAGATCCGTGCCCATGGAGCCGCCGAGCACGATGATGCCGTCGATGAGTCCGTCTTCATAGAGGCGGAGGGTGAGGGCCGACGCACCCTTCGCCATAGCTGCCATGGCGCTGTTTTCATCACCGCTTTCGGCAATCGCCGCAATCGTGGTTCCCGCAGCCTTCGCGATGTCATGCTTGGAATAATCGGGGCTGTAAGGTGGATCGCCGAGAATGCTCACATCCATCATGACCGGTCGGCCGCCGGCTTCGGAGATGACGGATACCATGAATTGCAGCTCGTCGCATTTGGTGTCACCGGTTCCGATGACGAGTATCCGTGGTGAGGGAGCCTCCGGGCTCATCAATCCGTCCTCCTGAGTTTCGCAATGGTTCCCGTGGGTCTTTCCGACCCGTAATATTTTTCTGAGATCGCGTTGGCTGCAGCGGCGGCCTGCGCGCCGAATTCGTGAATGGCGGCCGTGTTGGTGCGCGAGAGCGGAGCGGCGATTGCCACACAGCCAATCGGGCGGCCGCCTGGCGCGCGCACCGGCGCGGCGGTGCTGATGACGCCGGCCTCCAGGCCCTGGTCAATGATGGAAAAGCCTCGTGCTGCGGTTTCAGCGAGCATCTTACGCAGCAATTGGGGATCGGTGACGGTGTGATCGGTAAATTTCTCGAGCGGCTTTTTAAGCGCTGCGTCGATTTCCACCTGTGGGCAGAAGGCCAGAAAGACGAGGCCCGATGCCGTCGCATGGAAGGGAAGGAGGCTGCCGACATCGACGATGATGCGGTGCGCGCGCGCCGAATCCTCCACGTGAATGGTCGAGAGCTGTCCGCCTGAGAATTCCGAGAGATGAACGGTCTCGGTCGAGGCTTCGGCAAGCGCCTTGATGAAAGGAATTGCGATCCGCAGGAAAGGAAAGCGCGCCTCCCGAATGCGGGCGAGGCGGACCGGTGCCGAACCGATGCGGTAGCGGCGCGTGTCCTGATCCTGCTCGACGAAGCCGTGTTTTTCCAGCTCCACGAGAAAGCGTCGTGCCGTCGCCTTGTCCAGCGCGCACAGGCGGGCGATGTCGGTCAGACCCGCCTCCTTGTCCAGCCGTGACAGGGTATCCAGCAATGCCAGCGCCTTTCCGATCGTGCTCATCATTCCTCCTCTTGGGTTGGTCAGGTTCTGATTCCGTGCGTCCAGCCTCGGCTTCCCGTCAAATCAGCTTGACCCTGCGCCGCGACACGATAGCAGCGACCCAAGATACTTAACATGCGAAATAACTTGACAGAGGCCGGCAATGTTTGCAAGTCTATATTTGAAGCTGTGGTTCAAATAATGAACCATAAGCGCTGACGGCGGCTAAATCAACAAAAGCATAAGCCCCGCTCGTCAGTCCGGTTTTCGGTGGAGGTCGCACGCGTGCAATCGCGGCGATGATCGGATGCTCTTAAACAAGGGGAACGAACGCAGATGAACACGCCAAATTCGCAAGGTGCCGCTGAAAACCAGCTGCGCAAAAACAGTCTCGGCGTCGGTGCCGTGACCTTCCTCGTCGTTTCGGCTGCCGCGCCGCTGACGGCTGTTGCCGGCGGCGTGCCGCTTTCGATGATGCTCGGCAACGGGCCAGGCATTCCGCTGACCTTCCTGCTGGTGACGGGTATTCTGCTATTATTTGCGGTTGGCTACGTCGCCATGGCGCGTCATATTCGCAATGCAGGCGCCTTCTATGCCTACACGGCCCAGGGCCTTGGCGGCCTCATGGGCGGCGCAGCGGCACTGATCGCCATTCTTGCCTATAATGCCATGCAGGTCGGCGTTCTCGGGCTTTTCGGCGCCGCGACCAAGGGCTTCTTTGCCGAGCAGCTTGGCCTTGATCTTCCCTGGTGGGTCTGGAGCTTTATCGGTATCGCCTTCGTTGCCGTCTTCGGCTATCGGCGTGTGGATCTCTCAGCCAAGGTGCTGACGGTGCTCGTCATTCTCGAATATCTTGTCGTGCTCGTCATCGATGCCGCGATCTTCGTCAAGGGCGGCGATGCTGGTCTTTCCGCAGTACCCTTCACGCCGACCGCCTTCTGGAGTGGGACTCCCGCCATCGGCCTCCTGTTCTGCTTTGCCGCCTTCATCGGCTTCGAAGCGACGACCATTTACAGCGAAGAAGCTCGCGAACCGGAAAAGACCGTACCGCGCGCGACCTATATTTCCGTTCTCATCATCGGCCTGTTCTATATGCTGACCTCCTGGCTGATGGTAACTGGCGCTGGCGTCGACAAGCTCGTCCCGACCCTGCAAGGCCTTGCCGATCCCACGACCTTCCTCTTCGGCCTCGCTGAACGCTATGTCGGCCATTGGATCACCGTCGTCATGAGCGTGCTCTTCATCACCAGCCTGTTTGCCGGCATTCTCGCCTTTCACAACGGCGTCGCCCGCTACATGTATGTCGCCGGCCGCGAAGGCCTGCTGCCGAAGTCGGTCGGTGTCACGCATCCGATCTTCCAGAGTCCGCATGTCGGCTCGATCATCCAGACCGTTATTGCCGTGCTCGTCGTTGCACTCTTTGCGGTGACAGGTCAGGATCCGGTGCTGGCGCTGTTCTCCTGGCTGACCAATGTCGCGACGCTCGCAATTATCCTGCTGATGGCGTTCACCGCCTTCTCGATCGTGGTGTTCTTCAGCCGCAATCCGGGGCTTGAGCGCAATGTACTTGTTATCAAGGTGCTGCCAATTGTGACGGGCCTGATCCTTCTGGCGCTCGTCTATTATATCTCGGCGAATTTCGGCGCGATTGCCGGCGCCAACGGCGTGCTTGCGGTAGTCTTGCCGGGGCTCGTGCTGATCGCAGGGATCATCGGGTTCATCGCGGCGGCTCGTCTGAAGTCATCCGATGCGGCAGGTTATGCCCGCCTCGGTGCCGGCCAGGAAGCCTGAACAAGTTCCAATCGTGGTGGCGGAAAGACCCGCCACCCTATTTGTGAGAAATGAGATGCAGGACAAGATCGACCAGCTCCGGACATTATCCGTTTCCCCGCAGGCATTGTTCATCGGCGGCGCCTGGCGCCAGTCGGTGAGAGGTGCGGCGATGGATGTGACTTCACCAATCGACGGAACAAAGCTGACCACGATTGCCGATGCCGGCGCGGAGGATGTCGATCTCGCGGTCAAAGCTGCGCGGCAGGCTTTCGAAAAAGGCAGTTGGTCGAAAGCGGCTCCGGGTGAACGCAAGAAGGTACTACTGAAAATTGCTGAACTGATCGAGAAGAACGCGCTTGAACTCGCCGTTCTCGGCGTGCGCGACAACGGCACGGAAATTTCGATGGCGCTGAAGGCCGAACCTGGCAGCGCCGCCGGCACGTTTCGTTACTATGCCGAGGCAATCGACAAGGTTTATGGCGAGATCGCACCGACGGCTCACAATATTCTCGGTCTCGTGCATCGCGAGGCTGTCGGCGTCGTTGCCGCCATCGTGCCGTGGAATTTCCCGATGATGATCGGCGTCTGGAAGATCGCGCCGGCGCTTGCCGCCGGCAATTCCGTCGTGCTGAAGCCCGCCGAGGGCGCGTCGCTGACGCTGCTGCGGCTTGCCGAAATTTGCGCCGAAGCCGGATTGCCCGAAGGCGTGCTCAATGTCGTGACCGGGCGCGGCGCGGTCTGCGGCGAGACGCTGGGATTGCACATGGATATCGATGTGCTCGCTTTCACCGGCTCCGGTCCTGTCGGACGGCGGCTTCTGGAATATTCGGCACGCTCGAACCTGAAGCGCGTCTACCTGGAGCTTGGCGGCAAGTCGCCGAACATCGTCTTTGCCGATGCGCCCGATCTCGATCAGGCGGCCAAGGTTTCCGCCTATGGCATTTTTCGCAATTCCGGCCAGGTCTGTGTCGCCGGCTCTCGGCTGCTTGTGGAGAAGTCGATTCATGAAGCCTTCTCCGAGAAGGTGGCTCGCATCGCCGAAAGCATGAAAGTCGGCGATCCGCTACAGTTGACGACGGAAGCGGGAGCTATTTCCAGCGAGATCCAGCTGAAGAAAGATCTTGGCTATGTCTCGCAGGCGGTTTCGGAGGGCGCGTCTCTGCGCACCGGCGGCTCGCGTATCCTGGAAGAGACGGGAGGTTATTACATGCGGCCCGCCGTATTCGACGTGACGCCATCCATGACCCTGGCGCGGGAAGAAGTTTTTGGGCCGATCCTGTCTATCATTCCCTTCGAAACGGAAGCCGAAGCACTTGAGATCGCCAATGCCACCGAATATGGCCTCGCCGCAGCCGTCTGGACCTCCAACCTGTCGCGCGCCCATCGAATGGTGCGGGGCATCCGCGCTGGTGTGGTGCATGTCAATACCTATGGCGGCAGTGATAACAGCGTGCCGCTCGGCGGCGTCAAGCAATCGGGCAATGGTCATGACAAATCGCTGCATGCGCTCGACAAGTATGTCGACCTGAAGACGGCATGGATCCAGCTCTGACGGGCTGCTTTCTCATGCAAGCAGGGTGCCGTGTTATCGCCGGCACCCTGTTTTCGTTTCTTGTGATCGCCAGCCATCTATGCGGCCCTAGCCGCCGAAGCTGCCCGTCTGTGTCGGCACATGCACATAGTTGCGGTCGAAATAGAGCAGCGCATGTCCGTCCTTGCGGCTGCGGATATCCATGACTTCACCGATGAAGATATGGTGCGTGCCGACCAGGCGCGCTTCCGTCAGGCGGCAATCGAAGGAGACGATGGCATCGGAAAGCGCCTGGCTGCCGGAGCGGAAGTTGATCCATTCCGCCGCGGCGTAGCGTTCCTCCATATCGGCGCGTTGGCCGGCGAAATAACCGGCCAGTTCCTTGTGCTCCTGCGTCAGGACATTGACGCAGAAGCGGCGATTATCGAGAAATAGGCTTGTTTGCGCCGAGCGGCTGTTCATGCAGACCAGCAGCGTCGGCGGCTCGTCGGTGACGCTGCACATGGCCGTCGCGGTAAAGCCGCCGCGGCCGGCGGGGCCATTGGTGGTGATGACGTTGACCGGCGCGCAAACCCTGGCCATGGCGTTGCGAAATTCGGTTTTCGAGAGTTGCTCCTCCATGGCAACGTCCTCACTCGGCGGCGCTGCGGACTGGGGAGGTATCGCCGAGCGGCGGCAGCCACGTATCTCCGGTCCAGCCGTTCTCGTCGTAATCGCTCATGCACTGATCGACGAGCGCTTCCATCTCCTTCAGCCGCCCGCCGCGCTCAGCACCCTTCAGCACCTGCAGGCGGACTTCCTCCGGCGCGCCTGCATAGTTGAGTTCGTAAAGGGCATGGCGGCCGCCAAATTCGGTGCCTGTGGCGTCCCACAGCAGCTTCATGATCTTGATGCGCTCGATATGGCCCATATCGTTGGAGCCGCGCACATATTGCGCGAGATAGCGGTCGATCTCCGGATTGCCGAAATCCTTGGCCGAAGAGGGCAGATAGATAAGCCCGGAAGCGATGACCCTGCGTACGGTTTCGATGACGCGCGGATAGGCCTCCGACATGAAGGTGCGATAGGAGAGGGCGGCTTCCATGTTCGGCAGTACCGCGCCATTGGCCCAGGGCTGCGGATTGTAGGCCATGGCGTTGGAAAACGACCAGAACATATGGCGAAGCGCGATGATTTCGCCGAGTGCCGCCTGGTTGCCGCGGAAGGCATCGCCGCCGGTCGCGCGCAGCGCCTTGGCCAGCAATCCGGCGATGAAATCGAGCTTCACGGCGAAACGCGTGCAGCCCTGGAAGCAATAGCCATGCATGAAGCCCGAGGCCGGATGGAAGGAGAGGATCTTTGCCGCGTCGCGCAGCACAAGCACATCCTCCCAGGGCACGAAGACGTTGTCGAGCACCAGGATCGCGTCGTTCTCGTCGAAGCGCGACGACAACGGATAGTCGAAGGGATGCCCCACGGTATTGGCGGTCTGCTCATAGGAGACGCGGCAGAACATCTTGATCCCAGGCGCATTCATCGGAACGATGAACATGACAGAGAGCGACGGATCTTCCGTGACCGTCGCCGAACTCTGGGCGAGGAAATTATAGTGAGTCAACGCCGAAGACGTCGCCACCACCTTGGCGCCGGAGATATAGATGCCGGCGTCGGTTTCCTTGGTGATATGGACGAAGACATCCTTGACGGCATCGGCCGGCTTGTGACGGTCGATCGGCGGATTGACGATCGCGTGGTTCATGAAGAGCACGGATTCTTGCGCGCGCTTGTGCCAGGAAAGCGCATTGTCCTTGAACGGACCGTACCAGTCGGCATTGGCGCCCAATGTATTCATAAGGGCCGCCTTGTAATCGGCGGTACGGCCCATCCAACCATAGGACATGCGTGCCCAATCGGCGATGGCGCCCTGCTGGGCGACAAGCTCGGCGGAGGATTTCGCCACCCGGAAGTATTTGTGGGTATAGCCGCCTGATCCAGTATCTGTCGGCGAGGTCAAACGTTCCTTGGTCTTCTCGTCGTGCAGCGCGTCGTACATGCGGGCGAGCGATCGGACGGAGTTGCGCATGGCGGGATGCTCAGTCACGTCGGCGATGCGCTCGCCATTGATATAGACTTCTCGACCGTCGCGCAGGCTTTCCAGATATTCGGCGCCGGTAAACGGACGGGTCTTGTCGCTACGGTGATCTTCAGCTCGCATCTCGTATTCCTCCCTTGAGATCATGATCAATGCTACGTCCGGAGCCCCGTCGCGACCATGGACAAAGGGGGCAATTCGCTGGTACTTTTTCCGGCATGTCGCAGAAGAACGAGATCCCGAATTTCTTTGTCTATGGCGTGCCGAGCCGGGCGCTGGATGTCGGATTCCTGCATGTGGAAACGGTCATGGACCGTAAAACGATGCATTTCGGGCATGTCGCGTCTCATAAACACCCGCTGATGGGCCAAATCACCTATTGGTACAAGGGCGGTGGTCGCTACCGGATCGAGGATCGGACTTGGAATTTTTCCGCTCCGACGATCAGCTTCGTGCCGAGTAACATCATTCATGGATTTGATGTCGACGATCAGTCCGATGCCATCGTCGTCTCGATATCGGATGATACTTTAAAGGCTTTGGTACCCCAAGTGGATCTAAGCCTTGACGTGCCGACCTTTCTGACGGCGCGGCCGGACGATCCTTCCTGGCAAAAGATCGACACGCTGCTGCAGATGGTGAGTGCGGAATACCGCGAGCGCGGCGGCCAGAGCGAAAAGGTCATGCTGGGGCTGATCGGCGTCGTGCTATCGCTGATGAACCGGCTTGGCGGCAGCGCGGCGCTGCCTTCAGCTTCGCCGACCGTGACGCTTGCCTTGGCGCTACGCAGTGCCATAGACCGCCATTACAAGAGCGATTGGCCGGTCGGCAACTATGTCGACCTGCTCGCCACGACGCCGCATCTGCTCGACAAGGCGGCGCGCGAGGTGTTCGGACACAGCGTCAAGGAAATGCTTTTGGACCGGCGGTTGCTGGAAGCCAAGCGTCTGCTGATGTTCACCATCCGCTCCGTTGAGGACATCGGCCGAGAGGTGGGCTTCGAAGATCCCGCCTATTTCTCGCGCTTTTTCCGCAAACGGGTGGGGGAGGCGCCGGCGGCTTGGCGGCGCCGGAATTTGGAGCGAGCGCCATCGGGGAATGATGCGGCGTGACAAGGCCGCTCGTTGCTACGTGTTCGGCCTATCTCGATCGATCAGCTTCTCCGGTAGCGGGCGCGAAATTCGCGTGGTGTGCAGTTTTCGCGCTCGTGGAATAGCCGGGAGAAGTAGAACGGATCATCGAATCCGACCTTTGAGGCGATGATCTCGATCTTGTCGTCCGTCATCGTCAGCAATTCCTTGGCACGATCCATGCGCACGCGAAGCTGAAAACCCTTCGGCGGCAGCCCGACTTCCGCTGTGATTTTCCGGCGCAGCGTTGCGGGTGACATGCCGTATTCGGCGGCAAAAGCTGCCATGTCGAGGGTCTCCGTTGCTCTTTGGCGAAGCGCCTCGATGATTTCGCCGATATCCGAGCCTTGGTGAGGGGAGGGAACGGCCTGGCTCGCCTGCCGCGCGACCAGAATGACGATCTGATGGAGAGCGGCGGCGGCAGCGGCTCTGGACAGGTTGGTATCCTCGATGAGATCGTCTTGAATCGTGCCGAAGAGACGCTGCACATTATCGAGATTACGGAGGATGGTGAGCGGATTCTGCTCGCAGATGAGGCGCAGTCGCAGGAAGTCGCGCACGAGAGAGCCTTCGAAAAGCGCCCATCGCTCGCTCCAGCCTTGCCTATCGGGGCCATAAGAGTGCTGGCGGTTCGGGAAGAGCCAGAAGAGCGCCGGGCCTTTCACGCTTCTGCGGCCGCCGGCATCCGTTTCGAGAAAGCCCTGGCCGCTTTCGACGAGCACCACCGCATAGCTCGGCAGCTTCCGTGCTTTAACGGCATGTATGGCATGCTGCCTGCCGCTGCCGGTGACGGCCAGTCCTCCGGTGGCGGCAAGTGGCGAGCGGTAGATGGCATGTGTTGTCGATATCATGGTGAGCGAAAAGTCCAGTATTACTTTCGTCCATGGAATGAACCATCGCTGACTGCTAGATTCAATGGGCCATCAAATCAAACCATAGGCGAGTGAAATGTCGATTCCCATGCAGAACGTCCTTCCCGGCAAGAGCGCACTTAACCTTGTTGCCAATGGAAAGGTTCTCTCCACTGCGCCCCATCGGCTCGGTTATCTCATCCCAACCGATCCAAGCATCGGTGTTGAGGCAATCCGCACGCTTTACGAGGAGAACGGCTATGTGTGGCTCAAGGGATTTCTGCCGCGCAGGGATGTGATCGATTTTCGCGGCTGGGCCTTCGGTCATATGGCGAAGACAGGGCTGATCGAGGAGGGAACGGACCCGAGGGATGGCATATCGTATGCTTCGGCGCCAGAAGGTCGGGAGGTCGATCGTTGCCTGATGTCGCTCGTGCGCTCGGTCGCCTATGAGGGCTTTTGCGCGCAGCCGCGTCTTTCGCGCTTCATGGACGAATTCTTGTCGGGCATCTCCTACCTGCACAAGCGCAAGATCATGCGCCATGTGCGGCCGGGAACGGCGACGGCGACGCCGGCGCATTATGATCTGGTCTATCTTCGCGGCGGCACCAGCCGGATCGTCACGGCATGGATACCGATAGGCGACATCCCGATCGAAATGGGCGGGCTGACCTATCTGGAGGGATCGCACGCGATCGGCCTCGAGATGGAGCGGGAGTTTGGCGAAAACAACAGGGATCTCAGCCCTGAAGAGCGTGTCAGCGCGTTCAACCGCAATATGACGGAGGGTGGCTGGGTTTCGAAAGATCTGCCCGATATGGCGGAACGCTTCGATACGCGCTGGCTGATCGCCGATTATGAGGCAGGCGACGTCATGCTCCATTCACCATTCATGATCCACGCCTCCACCACCAATCAGGACAGGCAGCACAGACTGCGCCTTTCCACCGATATTCGCTATCAGAATGTCGAGGACGAGATCGATGCACGATGGAACAACCACTGGACGCTCGGCGACATGCTGTGATTCAGGTTTGATCCTGTTGCGGGCTCGTTCGAAGCGTGCCCCAATTGTCATCCTTTAGCACGCGTTCGATTTCCTCGACCCGATCGCGACGGCGCTTCAGCCGTTTGCCGATGCGGCCAAACCAGCGTTTGCGCTTCGTCGCCTCGCGGCTTGCCTGCAACTGCTCGATGAAGACGTCGCCGACAGCACCATTCTCGACCCGATCGAATATCCAGCAGAATGACGCAGGCAGCCTGGCTACACGGAATTGGGGCTTCGCGCTTGCTGCATCCTTGGCGATGATTTCCTCCAGAACCACCTGATCCCATACGTCAGGCTTGGCAAGGCATCCTTCTCGCCAGCGCTCGATGAGCTGTGCCGCGCCAAGCGTATCGTTGATGAGAATGGTGGCGCTGATAAGACGAGCATCGAACTCGTAATAGACTGCAATATCGCATTCGAGTTTACGAAGCTCCGGCCAGGGATTGCGATGGAGGACGGCATCGACGTCGACATAAAGAATAGGCCCGCGTAGCCTCGCCCTTTCCTGCAGAAGGAAGCCGGGTTTCAGCCCGGCATTCAGTACCCAGCTGCCGGCGCTGGGCACTGCCGTTGCATATACCTTCAGCCCGATCCGCTCCGCCGAGTGGGTCATGCGCTCCTTTTCCTGCTCATAAAAACTGCCTTCGGTAAAAAACGCCACAATCGGGCCGTCGGCGCTGGTTGCCGCGGATTTGCGTTCGGCCAGATCCTGTTTTGCCGGGAAGGGGACAATCAGCGCACGCTGCTGCGGGCTCCAGGGGCGAATTTTATTGAGGATATTCAAGAAGGCACCTTCGGGGATTTATGAGCTTCAATCGAATATCCGGCACCACGAAGCGTTGCGGATAAGATTGAGAGTTTGGATGAATGGAGCATTTAGCCGGGCCAATTTCGGAGAGGTCGCACCGGCGACGTCCTTACTGGATTGGCAAACCGTTTGATCTTCGCTAATCGATTGTCATGTTCGATAATGTCATCAAGTTTGAACGCCGTCCGAAGCCGAAACCTCCGAGACAAACGCCTCCCTGGCTCAAGCGTTTGTTGGCAATTTTGGCCGTCATTGCATTTTTCATAGCAGCCTTTGCTTATTTCACGCTGAAGAACGGCGCAGTCGGCCCAACATTCTGATCAGCTCGAGACCTATGCGATCTTGGGTCGATTGTCCGATCAGGTGTGGAACGGCGGTGCTTTGATTTCCGTGCTTTGCGGCTGCATTGTGGTCTTCGACGGCCCTTCCACTTTTAGGCCCTAAGCTTCCTTGTCACGTCATCGTCCCCATCGGGCGACTTTGCAACGCAGCTTTTTCGCAAAACAGCGGAAACTTGGGATAGGTTTGTTCGATAATCTATAGAATCTATAGAATGTAGTCATATGGTTGGAATCTTCATCCTTGTACTCGGCAGAGGACAATTTAAACCGGGAGATATCGATGAGCGATGCGAACAGAGACGCTTTGAAATTCGCCTACTGGGTGCCGAACGTGTCGGGCGGGTTGGTCATCTCGAACATCGAGCAGCGCACAAGCTGGACGATCGACTACAACAGAAAGCTTGCGCAGATCGCCGAGGCGAGTGGTTTCGACTATGCGCTGAGCCAGATACGCTTCACCGCGGGCTACGGCGCGGAGTTTCAGCATGAATCCGTTTCCTTCAGCCATGCTCTGCTGGAATCGACGACGAAATTGAAAGTCATTGCGGCAATCCTGCCCGGACCATGGACGCCGGCGCTGGCAGCGAAGCAGATCGCCACCATCAACCACCTGACCAACGGCCGCGTCGCCGTCAATATCGTCAGCGGCTGGTTTCGCGGCGAGTTCGCGGCCATCGGCGAGCACTGGCTCGATCATGACGAGCGCTACCGCCGCTCGGAGGAATTCATCCGGGCGCTGCGCGGCATCTGGACCGAAGACAGCTTCACTTTCCGTGGCGATTTCTATCGGTTCACCGATTATTCGCTGAAGCCGAAGCCGATCGATCCGCAGCCGGAAATTTTCCAGGGTGGCTCGTCGCGTGCGGCCCGCGACATGGCGGCGCGCGTATCCGACTGGTATTTCACCAATGGCAATACGCCCGAGGAGATTGCCAAGCAGGTGGACGATATCCAATCCAAGGCAAAAGCGAACGGCCATCATGTGCGCATCGGCGTCAACGCCTTCGCGATCGTGCGCGAGACGGAAGAGGAAGCCAAGGCGGTTCTTGCCGAGATTGTCGAGAAAGCCAATCCCGATGCCGTCAAAGCCTTCGGGCACGAGGTGAAGAATGCCGGCAAGGCTTCACCGGAAGGCGAGGGCAATTGGGCGAAATCCAGCTTCGAGGATCTGGTGCAGTATAATGACGGTTTCCGCTCTAACCTGATCGGCACGCCGCAGCAGGTTGCCGAGCGCATTATCGCTCTGAAGCAGGTGGGTGCCGATCTGATCCTTCTCGGCTTCCTGCATTTCCAGGAAGAGGTCGAATATTTCGGCAAGCACGTCATTCCGCTGGTGCGTGCGCTCGAGGAAACTCGGGATGCTGTTGCTGTGGCTGCGGAGTAAGCGCTTCCCCACGCAACACGCTTTGATCTCCTGCGCTTTCAAAGCTGGCGCCCATATTTCGGCGAACCGCGGCACTGAGATGCAATCCACCTCCCTCACCGGCAAGATTTCCTTTGCGGTGAGGGAGATCTTCCCTGATATTTCAATCGATTGATGGAGATATTTCACACCGGCGCGGCTTGGTCCCGGGTGGAAGTTCATCCCCGAGTTTCTATATTCCAGGGATGCTCATGGTCTGACAAACAGGAAGAGGAGCAGGACATGACATTGACCTCACAAGACGTCACCTCCGTACTCGGCCCTGTAGACGAGGCCCTTATCGCTGATATTGTTGCGACAGGTGCAACGCCAACGGAACTGTCCGAGGCGTGGGCATGGGTCAACAGCGATGAGGCTTTGATCGGCGAAGGCCGCCATCTGCCCGCCGGGAAGGTGGCAGCGCTGGTGGATCTGCTTTCCGCCGACGACGAGGAATGGGAAGAATAGCAATTCGTGCCCTTCTCAGGGCCTGACGCAAGCCATGCCGCCACATATGCGCGGCATGGCTCCAGCTAAAGGCTAAAGCTCGACCTTTACATTGTCGCCCATGTCGGGTCTTGTATTCGAGACTGCGGCGGCCGCCATCTTGATGTAGCTGATGATGCTGCCGGGGCTATCCCAATACTCGGCGAAGACGGGCGTTACCTTCAAAACGCGGATCGAGGGATCGTCGGCGCTGTCCCACCAGGCCCTGGCGCCCGTGGACCAGAGATCCCTGACGCGTTCGCGGTCGTTGCTGATTTCAGCCGTCCCGGATATCGAAACATATTTTTGACCCCGGGTGTCGGCAAAGGCGAGGCAGACATTCGGCCAGCGGGCGATCTCCTCATCCTTGTGGCCCGCAACATCCGTCAGGAAGTAGATTGCATTTTCAATTGGCTCCGGATGCGCCGCCATCGGCCGGGCGCGCAGGCTACCGGATATTTGCGTGGTCAACATGCAAAAGCCGATCTTGTCGACCAGCTCCCAAACGCGGGCGTTTTCGTCGGTGTCGGTCATGGCTGTCTCCTGTTCTTGATTGCAAAAGGATGGAGCGGGTGAGATCATCCCGATGAAGCCTACGGCTGCTCGCGGGTTCCTGGTGCAGCCTCACGCTGATCCGCATCTTCGAGATCGCTCTTTACGACGAAGGCATCGTCGTGCTGACGCACGGCCTCCTTCTCCGCTTCGATATTGGGCAGATCGTCGGGAGTGCGCTCCTTGACGTGCTCCGACGCCGCGTCGATCTCGCCTTTGGTCTGGTCGGCAGGAACGGATCCGATGCCATGATGCGTGGCGTCATGCTCGGTCCTTGCATTGCCTTTGTCTTGTCGCGTGTCCGTCATGTCGATTGTCCTGTTCGCCTGATCCCCATGATCTCGCGTCACGTCGAATGCAGCACGGCCGGTAGCTTTTCCGCGTGAAAAGGCGGCCGGGCCATATCAATCAAACCGTACGGCAGCCGCATTGTTCCGTATCGGCTGCGACGTGATGACAAGGTTTCGCGGCCAGCGGGATGGGCAGAAGGGAACCTTGAACCCGAATTTGCGTCTTCCTACGTGAGTAGCGGTCGAGGCTTTATGAGCTCGGCTGCAATCACGTCTGTTAGGAGTGACCAAAATGGAAGATAGAACCAGGACCATCGAAGACCTCAGCGTCGAAGAGCGCGAGGAAATCCTCATTGACGCCGCCCGGACGCTGGAGGGCAATGCACGCGAGGCTCTCGTCGAAGGCAATCAGCAATTTGCGGCGCTTTCGACCAATATGGCGCAAGCGATCCGCATCCATGCCGATGAACTGGCGCGCGACGATCCCGAACAAGCGGAACAATTGCTGCAGCAGGCTGTCGCAATGATCTCGCAGTTCAATGCTACTCATCCTTACCGGTTGATCAGCACGGCTGTTCACTAGTCGGCCCGATGCCCTACTTCTTGTCTCGACAAAACGACCTGGAGGACTTCGATGTCAGAACTCATAGTGCTTGGTTTCGATGATGCCGATAAGGCGGATGCTATCCTTAATCGTCTCGTTCAGCTCGAGAAAGAATATCTGATCGATCTGGAAGATGCCGTTATCGCAATTCGTGACGAATCCGGTAAGGTCCGTCTTAAGCAGAGCGTCAATCTGACCGCTGCCGGTGCCGCAAGCGGCGGCCTTTCGGGTGCGTTGTGGGGTTCCCTCGTTGGCCTGATCTTCCTCAATCCTCTTGCGGGCCTGGTGGTCGGCGGTGCGATCGGTGCCGGCTCCGGTGCTCTTGCCGGATCGATGGCCGATTACGGCATCGACGACGGCCTCATCGAAAAGCTTGCCGAAACCATTCCGGTGCATAGTTCCGCGCTCTTCCTGCTGATCCGCAAGGTTCAGCCCGAGAAGGTCCTTGCCGAATTCAAGGGCGAGCATGCGCGGCTGTTGCGCACTTCGCTTTCGCCGGATCAGGAAGCACGGCTGCGACAGGTTCTCGTTGAGGAGACCTCACTGCCGTCTGCGGCGTCCGCCACCGTTTGAGCGTAAAATCCGATCCGTAACGGTCAGTCAAAGCCGTGCTTCCGCAGAGGGCACGGCGAGACACCGGGTGATTTGCTATTATTCGCTCTCCTTCCATATCAGGCCGAACACTGCCATTGTAAGCTGCGGGTTCTTCCTGCGATTGGCGTTGCAGCAGGGGGAGGGGCAAGACCCTAAGGCCATTGTCAGCATACGTTTTCAGATCAAAAGTAGCGCGATGACCGAATCCGTATCGCCTCAAAGCCAGCCCCCACCAAAGCCCAGGATATCGCTGATCCAGACCAAGCGCGCCGCGGTGCAGGCACTGCGGGTCATGATCGCCTGCACGATCACCTATGCCGTCTCCCAGCTCCTACACCTTCAGCAAGGCTATTGGGCCGTCTTCACCGTGCTGATCGTCATGCAGGCATCTGTCGGCGCCACCGCCGGCATGGCTGTCGACCGTCTGGTGGCGACCGTCGCCGGAGCTATGCTCGGAGGAGCAGCGGTGTTCGTCACACCGCAAGAGCCACTCGCTATCGGGATCGCGCTTATCTGTGTCGTCGGCTTTTCGAGTTTTGTGTCGGCGCGCGTCCCTCGCCTGCGCAATGCCGGGCTGACGGCGGCGATCGTCATGCTGACGCATTCGGCGGCCGTTCCTGTCGAGATTTTCGTCATCGACCGTATCGCCGAGATCACGTTAGGCGGTGTCGTCGGCGTGCTCGCCAGTCTCTTCATCCTGCCGACGCGTTCGCGAACCATGGTGCTCGATCGTTTCGGATCGGCCCTCGATGTCATGGCGCAGATATTACGCACTCTTGCAACCGCAGTCGAAAAAGGCGAGCCGGTCTCGGCTTCGGAGGCCAATATCGCGCTGCGTCAATCGCTGATGGCAACGGAAACGCTTTTGACCGACGCGCAGCGCGAGCGCGCCTTCTGGTTGACGAAGCATGGGATTTCTGAGGCTATCCCTCGCTCCCTCTGGCGCATTCGCAACGACATGACCTATGTCAGCCACATCGTGGAAACGCCCTTTCCACCGGCAATCGTCGAAGCGATCGGGCTGCAGGCGGGGCGGGTGCTCGAGGCGCAGGCTCGCTTCGCGGAAGCATGTGGCCGGGCGCTTCGTTCAGGCGGCGAGATCGATCCCAAGGTGCTCTCCGCCGGTGATGAGGCCTTCGAAGCCGCTTTCAGCGCTCTGCAGAATTCGACAGAGGCCCAATCGATGGGCTTCAACGAAACCGGCCGTCTGTTTGGACTTGATTTCACTCTGCGCCGGATTAGGCAGAATTTTCTCGATCTTGCCGATCGGATCCGCGAAAGCGATGTCGACTGAAAGGACCAGCCGGCCCGGAAAGCCGGCTGGCCTGCAATGTAATCACCAGCTCCACATGGTTCCGTCGGAAAGCCGCGCGACATCGAGATAGGCTTGCCGATAGGGGTATTTCTCGGCTGCCTTCTCGTCGAAGTCGACGCCGTGCCCCGGCTTTTCGCCGCTGTAGAGATGACCGTCCTTCAGATGCCATTCATACGGGAAGACGTTTTTGGCTTCGTTCGGATGGAAGGCATATTCCTGAATGCCGAAATTCGGCACCCAGCGATCGAAATGCAGAGCCGCACCCATCGTGATCGGCGACATGTCGGCCGCGCCATGGCAGGCCGTGCGGATGTGATAGAGGCCGGCGAGATCGGCGATGCGCCGCACATGCGTGATGCCGCCGGCATGCAGCGGCGTCGTGCGGATATAGTCGATCAGCTGCTCCTGGATCAGCTGCCGGCAATCATGGATCGAGTTGAAGACCTCGCCGAGTGCGAGCGGCGTGGTCGAGTGCTGGCGGATGAGGCGGAAGGATTCCTGGTTTTCGGCCGGAACTGCGTCTTCGAGCCAGAAGAGCCTGTGGCGCTCCACCTCCTTCGCGAGCCCTGCCGCTTCCTGCGGCGTCAGGCGATGGTGGACGTCGTGCAGCAGGTGGAGATCATAACCGAAGCGATCGCGCAGATGGTCGAGGAGCTTCGGCAGGAACCGCAGATAGGTCGGCGTATCCCATAACGTTTCCCTTGGCTTGTCTTCCGCCTGGGCCAGCGAACCTACCTTTTCGACGCCATAGGTGATGGGCAGGCCGGGAACGGCGCTTTGCACGCGGATTGCCTTCCAGCCTTGTTCCTTGAAGGCGGCGACCTTGTCGCCCGTCTCTTCGATCGTCTCGCCGTTGGCGTGGGTATAGGCCAGCATATGCGTGCGGCTGGCTCCGCCGAGCAGTTGATAGAGCGGCATGTTGGCCGCCTTGGCCTTGATGTCCCACAGCGCTACGTCCACGGCGGCGATTGCCGCCATGGTGATCGGGCCGCGGCGCCAATAGGCACCCTTGTAGAAATATTGCCAGATATCCTCGATCTGCGATGCATCGCGACCGACGAGGCAGGGAACGAGGTGATCCTGCAAATAGGAGGCGACGGCCAGTTCGCGGCCGTTCACCGTGGCGTCGCCGATGCCGTAAATCCCTTCGTCTGTCTCGATCTTGAGCGTGACAAAGTTGCGTCCGGGCGAGCAGACGATGACCTTCGCATTGGTGATTTTCATGGAAACCCTTTCATGATCTAAGAATGTAAATCATGCCTTCGGATCGGCGATCGGTTCGATGCGGCCGAGGACGAAGACATAGGAGACGATGCCGATCGCCAGCATCGCCCCGGCCAGAAGGAAGGCGCGGCTGAAGGACTGCGTGGCGCCTACGATGAAGCCGGTGATGATCGGCGCGGCGATGCCGGTGACGCTGTTCAGGAAGTTCATGATGCCGCCAACCGTGGCCGCGCCACCTTTGGGAGCGATCAGCGCAGGGATCGACCATCCGGCCGGTGCGGCAGCGGCAAGGCCGCTCAACGAAATCGTGATCCAGAGGATGGCCCAATAGGGATCGGCCGTGAGGCCGGCGCCGACGACGGCAAGCCCCATCAGCATGCCGAAAACGATGATCGACTTGCGAACCTTGGATTCGTCGTGGCCCTTGCGGATGAGATGGTCGATCAGCCAGCCGCCGATCAGGAGATCCGAAATCGTCGCGAAGATCCATGGGATCGTCGTGAAGCTTGCCGATTTCAGGATGTCCATGTGCATCTCCTTGACCAGATAATCCGGCAGCCAGAAGATGAAGAGGGCGAAAGCGTAACCATAGGCGGCAAAGCCGATCGAAAGGCCCCAGACCTTGCGATTGCGCAGGAGGTAGCCGAGCATGCCGACGGCATTGGCCAAGGCTTCGCCTTCCTGGGCAGCGCCGCCTGCCTTCAGGTAGGTCCGCTCCTCATCGGAAAGGTTCCTGTCGGCACTGGGATCGCGGTAGAACAGCCAGAACATGGCAAAGAAGACGAAGCTGATGACAGCCGTCGCCAGGAAGCCGCCGCGCCAGCCGAAATGCAGCATCAGGAAGGCGACCAGCGGAATGGCGATGACATTGGAGAATTTCGCGGCAGCATCGAAGAGCGCGGTTGCGAGACCGCGTTCATGGCGTGGGAACCAATAGCCGGTCGCCTTCGAATTGGCCGGGAAGCCCGGAGTTTCCGCTACGCCCAGGAGCATACGGGAAAGAAAGAGCGTCTGCATGCCCGTCGAAAAGGCCGTGATGACGGAGGCGACACCCCAGGAGAATGTGCTCCAACGCATGACCCGCATTACGCCGAAACGGTCAAGTAGCATTCCGACAGGAATTTGCAGGAAACCGTAGGTCCAGCCGAAGGCGCTGAACAAGATGCCCATTTCTGCAGGGCCGATGTGAAAATCGTCCTGAATGAGCGGCGAAGCGACCGTCAGGTTCACCCGGTCAAAATAATTGACGAGAACGCCGAGCGCGAGAAGCGCGCCGATCCACCAGCGTCGATTGGTGGATGGTCGCCGCATGGCGCCAACGGCTGATGCGTGTTCGATTGTCATAAATTCCTCCCTCAAAGAAATATCAGGCTAGTAATCTGAAATTTCACATGAGGCAATGATTTTGATATAGACAGCCAAAAGTCAATACCGACTTTCGTGAATCGGGCGGGAGGACGGTGGTGAATTCGAGCCGGAAAAGATCGACAGAGCGATGATCAAAAAGGAAAAGCAGTCTCGAAGCCTGTCGGAGGAAGCCTATGATCGCCTTGAAAGCATGATCGTTTCCACCGAGCTGCTGCCCGGCGCACGCTACACGATCCAGCAGCTGCAGCAGCAGTCGGGCCTCGGCCGCACGCCTGTCCACGACGCGGTCAAGCGCCTCTCCGCAAACCAGCTTATCCATGTCAGCCCGCGCTCAGGCCTCCGGATCGCGCCTGTCAATCTGGCGCAGGAGCGGACGTTGCTTCCCTTGCGTACGGAAATGGAGGCGATTGCCTGCGGGCTTGCGACCGAGCGGGCGACGCCTCAGGATCACAAGATCCTCAGGACCTTCATTACGGACCTGGAGGCTTCCAAGGCGGATCTCAGTCTCGAGCGGTTCAACGTCACCGACCGCCTATTGAACAGGGCAATCCTGACGGCATCCGGAGAGCCGCTTCTGGCGAACACGCTCATTCCACTTCAAACACTCTATCGTCGCACCGGATGGATCTATCATACCTATCTCGGCGCTGGCGCTCCGATGGAGACAACTGTCGGGAGCCATATATCCCTGCTGCGCTTCATCGTTTCGGGAGACCGCATCCGCACCGAGAAGTTCGTGCGAGAGATGATGGAGGACCTCGGCAATATGTTGCTGAAGGTGCGCCAGTCGATCGATCCGGCAACACTCGATGTCAGTCTTGCCGATATGGCTGTCAGGACCGGTGTCGCCGGGCCGATCAACTGATCGAACAGGTATCCCGCAAATTCGACATGGCGCGGGTTGAAGTGCCGCCTTACGGCGGCGCTTTGGCGTCACGAATGTTGCAGGTCTCGCTCGACGGCCGTATCGGTCAGCCGGCGCCCGCCGGCATCGAACAGGCAGATCCGTTCCGTCCGCGGCTGCAGCCAGATCGTCTCTTCCGGTTCGATATCGAGCCGGTCATGGAAGACGGTGACGATTGTCTGCCCGCCCACGATTGCCGTTATATGCGTTTCGGAACCGAGCGGCTCTACCACCACCACGCGCGCGGGAATGCCGATATTTGCGGGCGCGAGGGTGAGATATTCCGGCCGAATGCCGTAGACGCCTTTCACGCCGGAAACCCTGGGAGTGTTGTCGGGCAGGGGCAACAGGACGCCTTCATTGGTCTTGAAGACAGGCTTTCCGCCATCAGTGTCGAAGCGTCCATTCAGGAGGTTCATGGCCGGCGAGCCGATGAACGCGGCAACGAAGGTGCTTTGAGGGTTGTCGTAAAGCTCGAGCGGCTTGCCGATCTGCTCGATATGGCCGCCGTTCATGACGACGATGCGGTCGGCCATGGTCATGGCTTCGACTTGGTCGTGGGTGACGTAGATGGTCGTCGTTGCCAGGCGCCGGTGCAGGCTCTTGATCTCGGCGCGCATGGCGACGCGAAGCTTCGCGTCCAGATTGGACAGAGGTTCGTCGAACAGAAAGACTTGCGGATTGCGGACGATCGAACGGCCCATGGCGACGCGCTGGCGCTGGCCGCCGGAGAGCTGGCGGGGATAGCGCCCGAGGAGATCGGTGAGGCCAAGAATCTGCGCAGCATGTGCCACGCGCTTTTGCTTTTCTTCCTTCGCGGCTCCGGCAAGTGTCAGCGAGAAGGCCATGTTTTCGGCAACCGTCATATGCGGGTAGAGCGCATAATTCTGGAAGACCATGGATATGTCGCGCTCCTTGGGCGGCAGGTTGTTGACGACGCGCCCTCCGATGCTGATCGTGCCGCCGGTAATATCTTCAAGGCCGGCGATCATTCTGAGGAGGGTTGACTTGCCGCAGCCCGAGGGGCCCACAAGCACGACGAATTCGCCGTCGGCAATGTCGGCGGAGACGCCGTGGAGAACTTCCACGGCGCCATAGGCCTTGCGTGCCTTATCGATGGTGACCGTTGCCATCATACCCCTCCGATCCGGATCTCGTTCGATGACAAGGCGCCTTCATGGATGAGAAGGCCGACGCCGCCGTCACGGAAGGCATCGGCGGCGGTATCTTCCGCCGTCACCGAAACACCGTCGGCTTCGAAGGTGATGCGCGCACCCTGCGCCGAGACCTTCATGGCGATATGCTTGTCGAACTCGGTCTTGAAGGCGGTTTCGGCAAGAACCTTGGTTTCCTCGTCGCGCACTTTGACGATCTGCATCTTGCCGTCGCGTGTCACGCGGGCGCCGTAGTATCGGCGTAGGCCCTGAGCGCGGATGGCAAGGCCACCGTAATTGCCGAGATGGATCATAACCTGGCCCGAGGCCTGGTAGTCGGCCCATTGGCGCGTGCCGTGAATGATGATGCCTTCGCCTCGGTTCTGCGCGATGCGGAAGGCGGCTGGGAAGCGCTTGGAGAAGAAGCTTGCGCCGTTCACCCAAGCCATGCGCCAGAAATCGCCATCGCCTGCCGGGCGCTTCAATGTCAGTTTGGGCACGCCGTCCCAGCGGAGATAATCGACGAACAGGCGGCCATCGGCGCGCCTGCCGGTGCCGGTTACGACGATGCCGATCTCGGCGATCGGCTGGCCGTCGGTCTCAGGAAGGGTCCATTCGAGAATGGCTTCCGAGCCCGGTTCTATGACGACCGGCGCCGAGTCGATGTCGCTCAACTGATCGCGTCCATCATAGACCCGGATGCGCAAACGCGCTTCGATTATGCCGCGGTTCTGGCCGTTGGCCTTGACGCGGGCCTTCACCGTCTGGCCCGGATAGACGAGTGGTGTCGCCATCAGGTCGTAGGTGCGCATGTCGAGCATTTCGCGTGGCGAGAAGGTCGGCGTCGTCACGACGGCGCTTTGCGCCGGTCCGAGGGCTTCGTAATCGATCGTCAGCGCGCGGCCGCTTTCGAATTCGGCATTGCCGACACGCACGCCGCCTGTCGCGTCGAGACCTGTCAGTGGGCGGAAGCCCTGCTGGCTGCCGGGAAGCGAGAAGTGAAATTGCGCACCGTTTTTCGGGGCCTTGAGCGATTGTTGCCCGGCAAGCTGGAGACCGAGATTGGTCAAGAAATAGGCCTGACGCACGGCATCGTTGATGGAATTGCCGCCGTCGGCAGACGAGATCAGCATGCGATCGGCGATAGGGCCGCGGAAGTCCGGCCCTTCGGCAAGTCCATTGAGGCCGTTCATGATGCCGAGCAGGCAGCCGACATTGCCGGCGTTGCAGTCAGTATCCCAGCCCGATGTGTTGACGATCATCTGCGCCTTTTGGAAATCGTGCGGCGCATAGAGCACCGTCATGATCATCAGCGCGTGATTGGGCATGATATGGCAGTTGCCGGGATATTTGTCGTAGCCGTAATTGTCCTGGATCTTCTGGCGCGTGTCGCGCCAATCGGGATGAGCCTTGTGCCAGGCCCTGATGTCGGCAATCAGCTTGGCGATCTGGCTGTCGCTCGGGATCTGCTTCAGCCCCGTGTCGATCAGATGGTCGATGTCTGAGGCGATGAAAGCTTCGGCCTCCATCGCCGCCCACAGCATGGCGGCATAAACGGATTCGCCATCATGGCTGACCTTGCCGGCCTGTTCCGCAAGCTTGGCCGCGAGTTCCGGCTGGCCAGGGGCGACCATCGCCCATCCATCGATGAAGATCTGGGCGCCGATCTGCTCGGCAACGCCCCGGCCATTGGTCGCGATCGAACCGGACTGCGGGGCCGGCACGCCCTTCTTGAGATTGAGCCAGGCGGTGTGTTCGGTGGAGTTGCCATTGCCGCCCCACCAGAGGATCGCGCGTTCCTCGACGATGTAGTTGAGCCAGGCCTTGCCGATTTCCTCGGCCGAGAGGTTCGATTTGATGCCGTAATCTTCCAGCGCGCGGATGAAGGTGAAGGTGCCAGCGACATCGTCGTCGGTGACGACGAGCGGCTGGTTCAGGCGTTCATGCACGTAATATTCGATAGGGCCGAGTTCTTCCATGATCTTCTGGTAGGTCCATCCCTCGAAAGGACGGCCGAGATAGACGCCGATGAGCTTGCCCAGCACGCCAGCATAGACACGTTCGAGATAGTCGTTCGGAAGCTGCATTGCTTACTCCATTTATCGATAAATTCGTTCAGCCCTTGACGGAGCCGCCAGCCATGCCCTCGATGAAGCGCTTCTGCATGAAGACAAAAAGCGCGACGACGGGCACGACGATAATGAGCGCTGCGGCCATGATCTCACCCCAATCGGAGCTGTACTGGCCGGACAGCAGGAAGAAGGCGATGACGGCGGTCATGTTCTCCTGCTTCTGCAGGAAGGTCGTGGCGATCAGGAACTCGTTCCAGGAGTTCAATCCGATAATCAGCGCCACGGTGAGGATGCCCGGCGAGACGATCGGCAGCATCACCCGCCAGAAGACCTGCCAATGCGTAGCGCCGTCGACGATCGCTGCTTCCTCAAGCTCCTTTGGAACCGCCAGGAAATAGGTTCTGAGCAGCATCACGGCAAAGGGGCTGTAGAGCGCGGTGTAGATCAGCGCCACCCCGAAGATGTTGTTGATGAGCCCGAGCTTGGCGAAGCCGAAATAGAGCGGGAAGATATAGAGCTGGATCGGTGCGGTCGTAGTCGCCAGCAGATAGAAGGTGAAGATCTTCCAGCTTTTGATCTTGCGGCGCGCGATCACATAGGCCGTCAGCGACGATGTCGTGCAGACGAGCGCGATCGTCGTGCCGGAAACGATCAGCGAGTTGACGAAGGTTTGCGAAAATTTCGCGTGATTCCAGGCATTGGCAAAATTCTGCCAACGGATCAGTTGCGGCAGGCCGAGTGGATTCTGCACGATCTGAGCCGCCGACTTCAGCGAGTTCAGCACCAGAAGGGCGATCGGGAAGAGGGCAATGAAGGCGAATATGCCGAGAAGGATATAGCAGACCCAGAGGGTCAAGCGGCTTTCCACGAGCCTCATTGTTCGCCCTCCCTGGTCTGGATGCGCACGTAGAAGAAGGTGCCGACCAGCCCGAACAGGCTGATGACGAGGGCTGCCGCGGCCGCCTGTCCGACGTTCAGATCATAGAAAGCCTTGCGATAGGCGAGTGTCGACAACAGTTCGCTAGAGAAGGCGGGGCCGCCTTGGGTGAGGATGTAGACGAAATCGAAGGCGAGGAACGACCAGATGACGGTCATGATCATCATCAGCGTAATCGTAGGCCGGATGCCGGGAAGCAGCACATAGCGCATCATCTGGAAATAGGTGGCGCCTTCGATGCGGGCCGCCTCGATCTGCTCCTGCGGCACCTGCCGCAATGCGGCGAAGAAGATGACGCAGAGGAAACCCCACCAGTGCCACAGGTCGACGGTTGCGACGCCGAACAGCGCGATCGGCGGCTGGGTCAGCGGATTGGGGATCGGCAACCCGTATTTCTTAAGGAGGCCGAAGACGCCGGTCACGGGGCTATAGATCATCCCCTGCCAGATGCGGGCCGTGATCGCAGTCGCGATGACGACAGGCAGGAAGTAGACGACCTGGAAGAAATTGCTGCCGCGTCGCACGATCAGCAGCATCGAGGCGGCCAGCAGCCCCATGAGGATTGGCACCGTCAGGAAGACGATGGTCCAGATGATGTTGTTGCCGAGCGCCAGCCAGAAGACGCGGTCGTCGGCAAGCGCGCGGAAATTGTCGAGGCCCGCAAAGGTGGGCGGGGAAATGCCGTCCCAATTGCAGAAGGCGAGTGCCACCGTCAGCAAAGCAGGGACGAGGACGATGATGATATTAATGATCATCGTCGGAACGAGATAGAGTCGGTGCATCATATCCTCCGGGCGAGGACGGCGCTTTCAACGCCGTCCTGCGGCGGCTTGTCAGGCGCGGGGCGGGACCGCCGGCGCCTTGCCGGCGTCACGTTCCTGCTCGAAGGTCTCGTCAAGCTTCTTCAGGAAGTCGGCCGATTTCGTTTTCTTGAGCCAGACTTCCTCCATGCCGCTGACCAGGTATGTGTCCGTGGCCGGCGGCAGGAAGGTCCAGGTCGTATAGCCGTATTTGCCGGCGGCGACTGCGCCTGCCAGCTGCTTCATGGCGTCCTCGTAAAGAGGCAGGACCTTATCGGAGAGTTTGACCTTGGAGAGATCGGCCAGCGGCAGGTTCCATTCGCCCTGCCAGACTGAGTTCATCTTGCTGTAGTAGTCGTCCGTGAACATGTAGTCGAGAACGGCAGCTGCGCCGTCGGCATTGCCCGACTTGGCGTTGATCGACAGCGTCGAGCCGATGCCGAGCGCGAAGATTGGATCGCCTTTCTCGCTCGGGAAGCCGACGAAACCGGGTTCCGCGTTGTTCTGCGGGAAATAAGTCTGGACGTTGGTGAAATTCCAGGTGCCGGTCGGCGCCATGCCGGCCTGGCCGCTGGCGATCTGCGCAAAGGCCTGCTCGAGCGTCAGCGAGAAGTAGTTGTCGCCGAAATATCCCTTGTCCCACCACTCCGCGAGCTTGTCGATCGAGTGGACGAAGGCGGGATCGGTCCATGGGATGGCGCCGGTCAGCGCCTTGTAGACATTCTCTGGTCCCGCAATCGAGTTGAAGGCGATCGAGACATAATGCTCGTTGGCCGGGCGCCAGTCGGCATTGCCGGCACCGAATGGGGTCAGGCCCTTGGCCTTCATCTCGTCGGCAAGCGCCTCGAAATCTGATATCGTCGTTGGGACCTTCCATTTGTTCTGTTCGAACAAGGTCTTGTTGTAGAAGAGGCCGAGCGTTTCGTATGTCTTCGCGAGCGCGTAGAGCTTGCCATTGTACCGGCCGAGATCGAGGAAGAGCGGCAGCAGACGCTCGTCCCATCCGTATTTCTTGGCGTAGTCGTCAAGCGGCATAAGCTGACCGGCCTGTGCCATTGCCGCGACATAACTCGGGCCGGCCGTGAAGACGACATCGGGGCCGGTGCCGGCCAGCATCGCGACGCGCAGCTGCTTGTCGAGATCCGAGCCGCGGAAGTCGATGCTCAGGAGGTCTTCGGGATGTGCCGCATTGAACGGGTCGATCAGAATGTTCTTGAGGTTATCTTGGTTCTCCGGCGAAGCGGATTCGTACCAGAAGGATATGGGCTTTTGATCCGCCGCGAATGCGAAGCGGGACATAAGCGGCAGGGCAGCCAGGCCGAAGCCGGCTTTCAAAACTGTACGTCTGTGCATCGGTTTTCTCCTCCCGATTTGATTTTATTCGTTGCGCGTCGAACCCCTGACGATGAGATCGAAAGGCATTTCAACGGCCGTTCCAGCACCGGTCTTCTCTCCGCGCAGGCGGTCCATCAGCGTCTGCGCGGCACGTTCTCCCATTTTCCATTGAAACTGCGCGACCGTCGTCAGCGTCGGGGTGACGAGCTTGGCGGCGGAAATATCGTCGAAACCGACGACGGCGATATCCTCGGGAATGCGGATGCCGCGTTCACGCAGCGACTGCATCACCCCGATCGCCATCAGGTCGTTTGCGGCAAAGATGGCGGTCGGTCTGAAATCACCGGCAAGAATGCTCTCGGCCGCGCGTATGCCGCCCATCTCGGAAAATTCGTCATCAATGACGACGTGATCGGGATGGCCGAGTTTTGAGAGCGCCGTACGATAACCCTCGATACGATGGGCCTGCGGACCGCCGCGACCGGCGACGAGCGCGATGCGCTTGTGACCGAGGCGCAGCAGATATTCCGTCACCGTCTGCGCCGCCGCCCTGCTGTCGACATAGATGTCGTCGATCGGAATTTCGCCACCGCGCTTCTTGGATGATTCAATTCTCACTATGGGAACGCCGGCCTCGACCAAGGGATTGAAATCCTTGGCCTTCAGCGTGAAGAAGACGCCGACCACGCCATCGACACGGCCCTGTCGGGCCCAATCGAGAAAATGACGCTCGCGCTCGGGCGTCCCGTCCGTGTTGACCGTGATCACATCGTAGTTCTGGCCGTCGGCGATCGACTGAATGCCGCGAATCAAAGACGGATAGAACGGATTGGTGATGTCGGGCACGATGCAGGCGATGGTCATCGTGCGGCTCGTCTTGAGCGCTTGCGCAAAACGGTTTGGTACGTAGCCGAGGTCCTTTGCCGCCTTGGTGATGCGCTCCCATGTCTCCGCCGGGATGGATGCTCCGCCGCCGCTCAGCACCATGGAAACGGTGGCCTGCGAGACCCCCGCAGCCCTTGCGACATCCTTTTGCGTTGCTCGTCCGTTTGTCATCGCTCGCGTAATTATACGTATTAGTTATACGTATCAATAAAAGTTCGCTGGCTGAGTGTCAAGCGTCCCGTCGGGCTCTGCCCATCCTTTTGGCGGAGAGACTGCCGTGCTTGGGAAAGGTGCCGTTTGTCGATATGGGCGTTCGCCTCAGGGTGCTCTGGCCTGCTCGGCCAAGCTTCAGGGAGGCTTGCGGCCCAACGGGAAATTTTGAGTAGTTCACTACATAATCAATTAATGGTTGAAATCTAAAATGCAAAAATATGGAGAGACCATCACGTCGGCATGATCTGGATTTTGTCAGGGTGGCAGCATTTTTGCTGCTGATCGTCTACCACGTTAGCCTGATTTATAATTCGAGAAATTTCATGCTGAAGGCACCGGACAGTTCTCCCGCCTTCGATATAATCCATTTGTTGACGCATCCGTGGCGAATGACGCTGCTGTTTTTCATCTCCGGCGCCGTGACTGGCATGCTGCTTGTGAAGCGTCCTCCAGGCGCATTGAGAAGTGCGCGGACAAGACAATTATTGCTGCCTTTTCTGGCGGGCATGGCGTTTCTGATTCCACCACAGATATATGTATTTTTGAACGCCGAGATGGGAGTGCATATCAGCCTTTTGGAGGTCTTCTGGAATTATCTGACCTTGACTCCGGTTTCCTTGCCGAGCGGTGAGCAGACGCTGCTCGCCGGCATGCAGCATCTTTGGTATCTCCTATATCTGTGGAGCTATACCGTGATCATCACGCTCGCGGTGGCGGTGTGGCCATCGTTGTTGTCCTATATTGGAGATCGGCTTGCCCCTTGGCTTACGGGCAAATGGGTACTGATAGCGCCCGCCTTGCTGTTCATTTTCCTTCGGCTCGTTTTGAGACCAATTTTCCCCCCGTCACTGGAGTTTTTGACTGATTGGTATAGCCATGCCGTTTATATGGCTGCGTTCGTGATGGGAGCTGTGATGGCAACGCGTGACGATTGCTGGGATGCTATTGTCAACATGCGGAGACCGGCGTTGATTCTGACGGTCGCTTGCGCGGTGGCTTTGGTATGCCTGTTTCCCAGCCTGCCATCCAGTGATCCAGAAATGTGGCGGCTGTCTGTCGGGAGAATACTTGGTGGTACGTTCCAATGGTGCGCGATCGTCGCCGTTCTCGGCTATGCCAGGATTTGGTGCCGATCGGAAAACGCCGTGATCCGCTATCTCAACAGGGCGGTTCTCACCTACTATGTTCTCCACCAGACTGTTATGTTGCTGATCGCCTACGGATTGGATCGTATGGGGCTCTTGTCCACCATGTCGTTTATCCCGATTGCGGTTGCCACTTTGGCAATCTGCGCTGTGGTTTACGAACTGAAGCTTCGTCTGGAGAGTGCCGCGAACGCAAAGTTACGTTCGCACGCTGCCTGATATCAAGGGCGGTTTGGCAAGCCGGGCTCTTATCGATCGCCAAGTGTCGAGAGCCGGCCCGGACAGCCGGCTTCCGTTGCGATGATCTGCAGTTGGTGATCGATGGCATCGCGCTTAAACATAGCGCTCCAAAAAGGCGACGGCAGTCAGATACTGGCTACGAACGATCGATGATCTGAAGCGGATCACAACCTCTACACCTCAGGCTCTCAATGTACTGCGCCCGATCCTCCGGCCGCAACGATCGCAAAGGGTTGTCCCTCGACGGGAATGCTGCGGACTTCCTTCAGTGATTGGTTATCGACCATACGCACGAGGCTGTGGCGCGGATCGGTAATGGCGATGAGATTGCCGGCGATCGCCAGACGAGGCCTCGGGTCGCGCCAGTGACCGTCCTTGCTGTAAGGTTCGGTAACGGTCTCGGATTTCACGATCGCGCCTTTCACGACATCAAGAAGATGCAGATTGCCGTCCTCCGTGAGAATGTAGCCGATCTGCGGCTTTGCCGGATCGAGTATGAAATCGACCCGTCGTGTCGGCAGTTCGATCAGCTTGTAGGGTTGGTCAGAATTGTCCGGATCGATCAATACGACGTTCTGCTCACCATAATTGCCGAGGAAGAATTGCATGGACGTGCCGCCGAGCAATGTCGAGACCTTGCCCTTTGGCAGGGAGGAGCCATAGGCGAGCATCTCGACCTTTGGGCCGTCGATACCGCCGGGGCGAGCGATCAGGACACCTTCCTCGCAGCCGAAGGCAACCAACTGGGCGGAAGTCGCTTCCCCATGAAGCCCTGTGCAGCGCTTGATATCGCCGACCTGCTCTCCCTTTCGGTCCAGCACGCGCAAGCCGAGGCGCGGCGGCAATTCGCCTTCCTTGACAGGCGCCTCAATGTTCGGCACCGACACGAGAAGATGGTTGTCCATCGGAACGGCAACGCCGTGGTGGGCGGCGATGGTCCGGAATGAACGAATATCCGCTTTGCCTTCGGCAAGGCCACTTTCGGACAGGAGGTCGAACTTGTCGTCGCGGTCATAGAAGATCGCGACATCGTTGCCGTGGGTCACCACGTGCCCAGGCTTTTCGCCCTTGATCGATGCTGGAAGCAATTTCGGATCGGAAAGCTCGATATCGCGATGTTCGCCGTGGTCGGAGAGGGATATGCCGGTTGCTATCGCGTGGACCATATTCTTTTCGCCTTGCACGGCAAATATGGTGCGGCCGGACTGACTGAGAGACAGGGAGGCATAGCCGTCAAGATCGAACCGGCCGATTTCCTTGCCGCTCGAGGCATCGATCGCACGGACGATAGGCAGGCTGTGATCGGCGACGAATAGTCGCCAGCTTTCCATCCCCTTTTCGTCGTCGGCAAACGACGGCAAGGGAAGCAGCAAGGCGCAAGCCAAGGATGAGGCTGCAAGGAAGGTACCAGAGCTTGTGTTTGGCATGGAGAATCCTTTATGTAATAACATTACATATGCAACGTAAAGAAGTGACGATGCATCTGTCCAGCCCCCTGTGCACGCGTCAGGCGAGATTGTCGGAGTTCATCAACATCGAAATTGGCTTGACGCCATCGAAGCAGTTGACGCAATTTTAACCGAAGATACTATATCTAGTGTTCGAGGTTCTTCTGATTCGCAAGGATTGGAGGCTAAGACGGGAATCCGGTCGGCGAACATGATGATCGCTAAGCCGGAGCTGCCCCCGCAACTGTGAGCGGTGAGCATTCGTTTGATGACGTCACTGAGACCTCGTGTCTTGGGAAGGCAGGACGAATGTTATGACCCGCGAGCCAGGAGACCTGCCTTGAGCATTGACGTCCACGGGCGGGGTGTTCGGCTGGCGAGCGATGATCCATGTGGCATGATGGCCGCCGTCGCTTCCTCGAAGATCCCGCATGAACAACTTCGGGGTGAAGTGCATGTTCCTGAGTATCCATAGTCGCCCGCGCGAGTGACGGCCGCTTAAATGCGTCCAGCCGCCGGCTAGGTTTGCCTCCACTTTTCACCCGCCGAGCGGGCATCATCCGATGCCCGAGCGATTTTCCGTGCCCATCCATACGAGGATATCTCATGAGCATCACCGTCTATAGCAAGCCCGCCTGCGTCCAGTGCACAGCCACGACTCGTGCGCTTGATCGCCAAGGCATCGACTACACTATCGTCGACGTATCGACCGATGCCGCCGCCTATGAGCTGGTGCAGGGTCTCGGCTATCGCCAGGTTCCGGTTGTCGTCGCCGGCGAACTGCATTGGGCTGGCTTCCGTCCCGACATGATCAGCGCTCTCGCTTAAGGAGCCGGGCGGTGGGCGAGATCGTCTATTTCTCCAGCCGGTCGGAAAATACCCATCGCTTCGTTGTCAAGCTCGCATTGCCGGCTGCTCGTATCCCGCTTGCCGTGGGAGATGAGTTTTGTGCGACCTCGCCCTATGTCCTGATCGTCCCGACCTATTGCGGCGACGGTGGCAAGGGGGCCGTGCCCAAGCAGGTGATCCGCTTCCTCAACGATGCGGGCAACCGTTCGAACATCCGCGGGGTCATCGCCGCGGGCAACAGCAACTTCGGCGCGACCTACGGGATCGCCGGCGACATCATCTCTGCCAAATGCCAGGTGCCGTATCTCTATCGGTTCGAACTTCTGGGCACGGATGAGGATGTCGCCAATGTCAGACAGGGATTGGAACGATTTTGGATACGCTAAGCTCTTCTTTGTCGCGGGACGCGGGCGAAAAACCGCAGAGCACTTTTTCTGCTACCACGAATGATCGGCCAGCCAAGGCCGCGGAACCAGCATTGGATTATCACGCACTGAACGCCATGCTGAACCTCTATGACGAGCACGAAAAGATCCAGCTCGACAAGGACCGCCTGGCGGCCAAGCAGTACTTCCTGCAGCACGTCAACCAGAACACGGTCTTCTTCCATAACCTGAGGGAAAAACTCGATTATCTAGTGACGGAAGGCTACTACGAGCAGGAGGTGCTGGATCAGTATTCCTTCAATTTCGTGCGCGATCTCTTCGACCACGCTTATGCGAAGAAGTTCCGTTTTCCGACCTTCCTCGGCGCCTTCAAATACTACACCAGCTACACGCTGAAGACCTTCGATGGAAAGCGCTATCTTGAGCGTTATGAAGACCGTATCTGCATGGTCGCACTGACGCTGGCGCAGGGCAGCGAGCAGATTGCGCGCGATCTGGTGGACGAGATTATCTCCGGCCGCTTCCAGCCGGCAACACCGACCTTCCTCAATGCCGGCAAGAAGCAGCGCGGAGAGCTGGTCTCCTGCTTCCTGCTGCGTGTCGAAGACAATATGGAATCGATCGGCCGCGCCATTAACTCGGCTCTGCAGCTTTCGAAACGCGGCGGAGGCGTGGCGCTATCGCTCACCAACATCCGTGAGGCCGGCGCACCCATCAAGCATATCGAGAACCAGTCGTCCGGCATCATTCCCGTCATGAAGCTGCTGGAAGACTCCTTCTCCTACGCCAACCAGCTTGGCGCGCGGCAAGGGGCGGGCGCCGTCTACCTGAACGCTCACCATCCCGACATCATGCGCTTCCTCGATACCAAACGCGAAAATGCCGACGAGAAGATCCGCATCAAGACACTGTCGCTCGGCGTGGTCATTCCGGACATTACTTTCGAGCTCGCGAAGAACAACGAGGATATGTACCTATTCTCGCCCTATGACGTGGAGCGCGTCTATGGCGTGCCGCTCACCGAGATTTCGGTGACGGAGAAGTATCGCGAGATGGTGGCCGACAGCCGCATCCGCAAAAAGAAGATCAAGGCGCGCGAATTCTTCCAGGTGATCGCCGAAATCCAGTTCGAGAGCGGCTATCCCTACATCATGTTCGAGGATACGGTGAACCGCGCCAATCCGGTTGCCGGCCGCATCACCATGAGCAATCTCTGCTCGGAAATCTTGCAGGTCAGCGAAGCCAGCGCATACAACGATGACCTGTCCTACAAGCATATGGGCAAGGACATCTCCTGCAATCTCGGTTCTCTGAATATTGCTGCAGCAATGGACAGCCCGGATTTCGGCAAGACGATCGAAATGTCGATCCGTGCGCTGACGGCTGTTTCCGACATGAGCCATATCTCCTCCGTACCCTCGATCGAAAAGGGTAATGACGAAAGCCATGCGATCGGCCTCGGTCAGATGAACCTGCACGGTTATCTCGCCCGCGAGCGCATTTTCTACGGCTCGGAAGAAGGTGTCGATTTCACCAATATCTATTTCTACACAGTGACCTACCACGCCATTCGCGCCTCGAACCTGCTTGCGGTCGAGCGCGGCCAGAGCTTCAAGGGCTTCGAGAATTCGAAATACGCTTCCGGCGAATATTTTGACAAATATACTGAGCAGGAATGGAGGCCAGTGACCGAGCGCGTCGCGGAAATCTTCGAAAAGGCGGGTATTGCCATCCCCACGCAGGAAGATTGGCAGAATCTGAGAAAAGCTGTCATGGAGGGCGGGCTCTATAACCAGAACCTGCAGGCCGTGCCGCCGACGGGCTCGATCTCCTACATCAACCACTCGACCTCCTCGATCCACCCGATCGTCTCCAAGATCGAGATTCGCAAGGAAGGCAAGATCGGCCGCGTCTATTATCCGGCCGCCTTCATGACGAACGACAATCTCGATTACTATCAGGACGCCTACGAGATTGGGCCTGAAAAGATCATCGACACCTACGCCGCGGCCACCCAGCATGTCGACCAGGGCCTGTCGCTGACGCTGTTCTTCCGCGACACTGCAACCACGCGCGATATCAACAAGGCGCAGATCTACGCCTGGAAGAAGGGCATCAAGACCATCTACTACATCCGGCTTCGCCAGATGGCGCTCGAAGGCACGCAGGTTCAGGGCTGCGTTTCCTGCACGCTCTGAACCTTTGAGGGACGACAATGAACATGCAATTCAAGCCGGCAAACCGCGTTCGCGCCATCAATTGGAACCGCATCGAGGACGACAAGGATCTTGAGGTCTGGAACCGTCTGACCGGCAATTTCTGGCTGCCGGAAAAGGTGCCCTTGTCGAACGACATTCAATCCTGGGCGACACTCAAGCCTGAGGAGCAGCAGCTCACCATCCGCGTCTTCACCGGTCTGACGCTGCTCGACACGATCCAGAACGGCGTCGGCGCCGTCAAGCTGATGGCCGATGCCGCCACCCCGCATGAAGAAGCGGTGCTGTCGAACATCTCGTTCATGGAGGCGGTGCACGCGCGCTCTTATTCGTCGATCTTCTCGACGCTCTGCCTGACGCCCGATGTCGACGATGCCTATCGCTGGTCGGAAGAGAACGAGTTCCTGCAGAAGAAATCGACGCTGATCATGGAGCAGTATTCTTCCGGAGATCCCCTACGGAAAAAGGTCGCCAGCGTCTTCCTTGAAAGCTTTCTATTTTATTCCGGCTTCTATCTGCCGATGTTCTGGTCGAGCCGCGCCAAGCTCACCAACACCGCCGACATGATCCGTCTCATTATCCGTGATGAAGCCGTGCATGGCTATTACATCGGCTACAAGTTCCAGCGCGGGCTTGAGCGGCTTTCGGAAGAGTGCAGGCAGGAGATCAAGGATTTCGCCTTCGATCTGCTGCTGGAGCTTTATGACAATGAAGCGAAGTACACCGAAGCGCTCTATGACGGAGTCGGTCTGACCGAGGACGTCAAGAAGTTCCTGCATTACAACGCCAACAAGGCACTGATGAATCTCGGCTATGAGGCCCTTTTTCCGACCGAAGCCTGCGAGGTCAATCCGGCCATCCTTTCGGCGCTGTCTCCGAATGCGGATGAGAACCACGACTTCTTCTCCGGCTCCGGCTCGTCCTATGTGATCGGCAAGGCTGTCGCCACCGAGGATGAGGACTGGAATTTCTGAGGATCGAGCTTGGCGCAGCTCAGGCGGTTCGAGCCGTCGCCTTGGAAACGGTGCCCTGACGGCAGCCGTCGCTGAGCGGCGCTCGCCTCCGCTTGGAAACGCAAACGGCCGGCTCTAACAAATAGAGCCGGCCGTTGAACTGTCGGATCCTGACGATCCGGATTACTTGTTCAGCGCATCCTTCAACGCCTTGGCCGGCGTGAAGGCGAGCTTCTTCGATGCGGCAACCTTGATGGTTGCGCCCGTTCCCGGATTGCGTGCTTCGCGCGCCGGCGTATCCTTGACTTTGAACTTGCCAAAGCCCGGGATCGAGGTTTCGGCGCCGGATGTTGCGGCTCCGGTAATGGCTGCAAAGACGGCTTCGACAATCGCCTTACTCTGGACTTTGGTAAGCTTGTGGTCTGCAGCGATCTTGTCTGCGATTTCATTGGTGGTGGTCATGAGGCTTCCCCCGCATTGATGACGCTGGAATCATTTCCATTGCCGATGTCCATTGTCACCTGGAGTCGGGGCCGGAAAGGCCGAGAATGCCTGTATTTCCACAGGTTCCGACGCATCGGGGCCATTTCGAACGCTTTCCGCAGGCGTTTTTCCAGTCAATGGCTCGGTTGGGCGGCCGATGGGAGAGCGCTCCATGATACCCGCAGACGCCTGCGAATCTGCGGGAAGGGCCGGAATCAGAGCTCCGGCACTCTCTTCGCCATCCGGATGCGAGCGGTGACGAATTCATTGAAACTGGCCTTTTGCCTGATAGGTCTATAGAGGCTCGGCTGTGATCAATGGATGGAACGGACAATGGAACACGAGATCAAGATAGACAACCGCGGTGATTTCGGGCTTTGGGCTATCGAGGTCGCAAAGCAGATCATCAGCGATGAGGGCTTTGAATTGGCAAGAGCCGCACGGGACGGCACAGAGGATGATGTCCGCGCGGCCGGTAACGCACTTGGCCAGGCCATTACCAACGCGATGATGGAGGTCTATGACGGTTTGATCGAAGGAGCGGATGAAGATTAGGATCGTCTCGAAGGGTGTGGCCAGTCATCCGCGTGCGCGCGCGGCCGGCTTGCTCTGGATTGAAATCTGAAAGTTGCACCAACTTAAAATCGCAGCCTTACAATCACGAACAGGCATCCCCATATAGGGGGCGGATTAGTCTTTCTGCCCTATGACAGGAGAGCCAATGTTCAGTGCAGTACCGCGTTTCGCCAAGATTGCAGCCATCGTCGTCGTTGCCGCCGCTTCGTCCGTGGCGACCTTTGATGCCGCCGACGCGCGTCGGGCTGGATCCAGCGGCTTCGGAAGCCGCGGAACGCGCACCTTTGATACACCGGCCATAACGCGGACGGCGCCTACGCAGGCTGCCCCGATCGACCGGTCGATGACGCAGCGGCCGCAGCAGCAGACAACGACGCAGCCGCCGCTCGGCGCGCCACAGCGTCCAGGCCTTTTCGGCGGCTTTGGCGGATCGATGATCGGTGGCCTGATCGCCGGTGGGCTGCTTGGCATGATGCTGGGTCACGGTTTTGGCGGCGGTGTCGGCTTCCTCGGCATGCTGCTGCAGATCGGTCTGATCGTGTTGCTGATCGGTTTTGCCATGCGTTTCTTTGCAAATCGCCAGCGGACGCAATATGCAGCACCGGGATCCGGCACGTCCTACAATATGAATCCGATGAACAACGCACGTGCTTCCCCGCGCCCTTCCTTCTCCATTCCGTCTATCGGTGGTGGAGCGGCAGCCGCGCCGAAGGCGCGCCAAGCGAATGACGAGATCGGGTTGCAGCAGGCCGATCTCGATCGCTTCGAGCACCTTCTGACAGAAATCCAGTCGGCCTATGGCAAGGAAGACTATGCTACGCTGCGCCGGCTGACGACGCCGGAGGCGATGTCCTACCTCGCCGAAGAACTTGGGGAAAACGCGACCAGCGGCGTACGCAACAGCGTTTCCGACGTCCGCCTGCTGCAAGGCGATATCGCTGAGGCGTGGCGCGAGGGCAATGCCGAATATGCGACGCTTGCCATGCGCTATTCGAGCATCGACGCGATGGTCGATCGTGCGACCGGGAAACTCGTCGACGGCGACGACCGCAATCCCTCGGAAACGACGGAACTCTGGACCTTCGTGCGCAAGCCCGGTTCGGACTGGACGCTTTCAGCAATCCAGGGAACGGAACTGCACTAATGCTGCGCAGCTTCCGCAAAGAACCGCCTCGCGAGGGATCGCGGGCGGCTCGTCATATCCATAAATTGATTGTCCTCGTCCTTTAAACCTGAAGGCGTCTGGTGGGTGTCGAAGACGACGCGGCATTCGCCTTGACTCGCCAAATCTCTCCTTTAATGTGCTGATGTGGAAACGTTACCACACTGGGAGGAAATAGATGAAATCCGCGCGGCTCAACCGCCTGTTCGGCGTGTCCGGAAATTGCTTCGACGTCGCCATCGATCATGGCATGTTCAATGAACGGACCTTTCTCGCCGGCATCGAGGATATGAGAACAGCGATCAGGGTCATTGCTGATGCTGCGCCCGATGCCATTCAGCTTCCGCCAGGTACCGCGCCTATTCTGCAGGCAATCCCCGGCAAGCATCGTCCGGCTCTAGTGCTGCGGACCGATATCGCCAATATCTATGGCAATCCGCTGCCCTCGGCACTGTTTTCCGAGATGATCGACCGGGGCGTGGAACAGGCGGTGGCGCTCGATGCCGCCTGTGTCGTCGTCAACCTTCTGATGCTGCCGGATCAGCCGGAGGTCTATCGCGCCTGTGTGCGCAACGTGAACAGCCTGAAGCGCGAATGCGAGATTTACGGCATGCCGCTGATGGTCGAGCCGCTGGTCATGCAGGATAATTCCAAGGGTGCCTATATGGTCGATGGTGCGATCGACAAGATCCTGCCGCTGGTGCGTCAGGCCGCCGAACTCGGCGCCGACATTATCAAGGCCGACCCTTGTGACAATGTTCAGGAATACCACCGCGTCATCGAGATCGCCCAAGGCTTGCCGGTGCTCGTGCGCGGCGGCGGACGCGTCTCGGATCAGGAGATACTTTCACGCACGAAACAGCTGATGGAGCAGGGCGCCCGCGGCATCGTCTATGGCCGCAACGTCATCCAGCACAACAATCCCGCTGGCATGACGCGCGCCCTGATGGCGATCGTCCATGAGGAGGCTTCCGTCGAAGACGCCTCGCGGCATCTCGCCTGACGCATCCTTGGAGGAGGAGATATGAAGAAGGTATTCCGCTTCGGCGTCATCGGCTGCGGCCTGATGGGGCGCGAATTCGCAAGCGCTGCGGCGCGCTGGCTGCATCTTGCCGACATGAGGGCGCGGCCGGAAATCCTTGCCGTCTGCGATACCAATCCCGCGCTTCTCGACTGGTTTAAGGACAATGTGCCATCAGTCCGGCAGTTCACCGGCGATTATAAGGAGCTGCTGGCCAATCCGGATGTCGATGCGGTTTATTGCGCAGTGCCGCATGTACTGCACCAGCAGTTCTATGTCGACATTCTGAAGGCCGGAAAGCATCTGCTTGGCGAAAAGCCGTTCGGCATGGATGCGGCACAGAACCGCGAGATCATGGCGGTGCTTGCCGAGAACCCGAAGCTTCTGATTCGCTGCTCGTCGGAAATGCCCTTCTTTCCTGGGGCGCAGAAGGTCATCGCGCTCGCCGAAAGCGGCGAGATGGGCGATATTCTCGAGGTCGAGGCCGGCTTCCTGCACTCCTCCGATATCGACAGGCAGAAGCCGATCAACTGGAAGCGCATGGCCGATATCAACGGCGAATACGGCTGCATGGGCGATCTCGGCATGCATGTCCTGCATGTGCCCCTGCGGCTCGGCTGGCGCCCGCAGACGCTGCATGCGCAACTGGTCAAGAAGATCACGGAGCGCCCGGATGGCAAGGGCGGCATGGTACCGTGTACGACCTGGGACAATGCGACGATCAGCACGCGCGTCAACGCGGGTGGCCAGGATTTTCCGATGGTGCTGAAGACCTGGCGGATCGCACCGGGCGAGGCCAATACCTGGTACATCCGCATCCTCGGCATGAAGAAGAGTGCCTTCTTCACCACGAAAGCGCCGCGGCAGTGGCAGTGGATGGACTATAATGGCGGCGCGCAGGCCTGGAGCACTGAAGATTTGGGATATGGTTCGCTCTTCCCGGCGATAACAGGCAAGATTTTCGAGTTCGGCTTCGCCGATGCCATCCAGCAAATGTGGGCCGCCTTCGTCGATGAACTGGCCGGCGGAAACGCCAATGGCTTTGCCTGTGCGACGCCCGAAGAAGCGCAGGCGCATCACGCAGTACTGACGGCGGCACTGAAATCCGGCCGTGAAAATATCGTCGTACCGGTCGATTACGAAGGAGCGACCACCTGATGAAGCGCTCCGAAATCAACGAAGCGCTGCGGCGCGCAAGCAAAACTCTAGACCATTGGCGCTGGTCGCTGCCGGAATGGGGTTATTGGACTGCGGCGGATTTCGCCGCCAATCCGGAGGCGGCGCGCTATTTGCGTGCCCATCAGCTGGGGTGGGACGTCACGGATTTCGGCTCCGGCCGTTTTGCCGAATGCGGCCTCGTGCTCTTCTGCCTGCGCAACGGCATCGTCGGTGTCGAAGGCGAGCGCACCTATGCCGAGAAGCTGCTTTTCGTCGAGGAAGGGCAGGTCACGCCGACCCATCGCCATCAAGCGAAGATGGAGGATATCATCAACAGGGCCGGCGGCGATCTCGTCATCGAATTCGCCGCGACCGACGCCGAAGGCAATGTACTGCGGGACGACGTGACCGTCCCGGTCGACGGCTTGCCGAAAAAACTTACGGCATGGGAGCCGTTGGTTCTTTCTCCTGGCCAGAGCGTGACAATTCCCACCGGGCTCTATCATCGCTTCTATGGCCGCAAAGGCGGCGGTCCGGTCTTCGTCGGCGAAGTCAGCCAGGTCAATGACGACAATAGCGACAATTACTTTCTGGAGCCGATCGGGCGCTTCGCGGCGATCGAGGAGGATGAACCGCCTCTCAGGCCTCTATGGAATGAGGCAGGTAACTGATGCGAACCGGGGAGGAGGTTCGCGACGGCGAAAAGAAAGACAAGGGAGGCATAGTCTGCGCGGGAAACTTCATCGTCGACCGTGTCCATACGCTGTCCTACTGGCCCGAGCAGGGTAATCTCGCCCATATCCTGCATCAGGATGTGGGAGTCGGGGGAGGGGCAGCCAATGTCGTCACCGATCTCGCCTCCCTCGGCTTTCCCGGAAAGCTCGCCGCCGCCGGCTGTATCGGCGCGGACATCGATGGAGAGATCGTCAAGACCCGACTTCAGAGCGCCGGCATCGATGTAAGCGGTCTGCGGGAGCGTCCGGACCGCGCAACAGCCCATACGCATGTCATGAACGTGCCGGGGCAGAACCGCACTTTCTTCTATCACGGCGGTGCCAATGATGCGGTGACAGACACGCTCATCTCGCCCGCGACCTTTGCCAATGCCGGCTATCGGCTGTTTTATCTCGGCTATCTGATGCTTCTGCCTGGTCTCGACGGGATCGATGTGGATGGCCGATCCGGAGCATCGCGCCTTCTGGAGGCCGCGCGCAATGCCGGCCTGACCACCTGCGTCGATTTCGTCTCCAGCGAGGATCCGGAGTTTGCGGCGAAGGTTGGCGCGGCGCTGCCCTATTGCGATTACCTTATCATCAATGAAATCGAAGCAGGGCGAGCAACCGGCGTGACCGTACGGGGCACCGCAGGGGAGTTGAACCAGGCCGCACTTCTGGCAGCCGGCGAACGGTTGCTGGCGGCAGGCGTTGCAAAGGGTGCAATCATTCACGCCCCGGAAATCTGCTTCTGGTTTGCTTCGGGCGCAAAGCCGATTATCTCACGCTCCCGACCGGTCGAGCCGGCTGATATTGTCAGCACTGTCGGCGCGGGCGATGCTTTCTGCGCCGCTGTGCTTTACGGTCTGCATGAAGATTGGCCCGTCGAGCGCATCTGCGCTGTTGCGCATGCCGCCGCCGCCCGTTGCCTCGGAGGAGCGACTGCGACCGACGGCATCCCCGACATGGCGGCACTTCTGGAGGATGTGAAGGAGATGCAGCCCGTCTGTGCCTAGCCCTGACTGCAGAGCGGTAACGCGCATCATTGAGTGCTATAGTGCCGATGGGAGCGCGCGATAGCGAAAGAATCAAACCTTATGCTTGGAGGAGGCGAATGAGGGCAGTCCGTTTGGAAGCGATCGGCGATATGACCATACGCATGGTCGAGAAGCCGAGCGCCGGGCCGGGAGAGATCATCGTTCGGGCTCTCGCCGCCGGCATCTGTGGCTCCGATCGGCACATGTACAAGGGCGAATATCCGACGGCGATCCCGGTGACCTTGGGCCACGAGTTTTGCGGCCTCGTCGAAGAGGTGGGTGAGGGTGTTTCGTCCTTTGTGGGCGGGGAACTCGTAACGGTCGATCCGAATATTGCCTGCGGCACATGCCCCGCCTGTCGGCGCGGGCGGCCGAATCTCTGCGCCAACCTCACGGCTATCGGCGTGACGCGCGATGGCGGCTTTGCCGAATATGTCGTAGTTCCCTGCGGACAGGCGTTCATACTGCCTGCGGATCTCGATCCCGTTCATGGCGCCTTCTGCGAGCCGCTAGCCTGCTGCATTCATGCCATCGACAAGGCACAAATCCGTCCGGGCGACAGCGTCGCCATATTGGGCGGTGGTGTCATTGGCCTGCTCATGGTCCAACTGGCGCGCCTCGCAGGCGCTGATCAGATCATCCTGATCACGAGGCAGCTGTCACGGCGGGAAGCAGCTTTGCGCCTGGGTGCAACACAGGCCCTCGATCCGACGGCGACCGATGCCGTTGCCGCCGTGCGGGATGCTACCGGCGGGGGCGTCGATGTCGTCATAGAATGCGCCGGTGTGCCCGAGACGCTGCAGACGGGCGTGCAGATGGTGCGACGCGGCGGCGCTTTCATTCTCTTTGGTGTGACGCCGGCAGGCTTCGAAGTGCCCGTTCTACCGTTCGATCTGCTCGTCAACGAAGTCGAGATCAGGCCAGCCTATCTCAATCCCTTCACCCATGCTCGCGCCGCCGCCATGGTGGCAAGCGGGATTCTGGAGCTGGATTCGCTTGTTACGAAGACGATCGGCCTTGAAGATGTTGCAAGCGTGGTTGGCAGCGCGCCGTTGGCTGGTGAAATCAAGGTCATCGTCCGTCCCTGAGTGCTGCTCGCATTTAGGTGCGAACGGGGCCAGTGGAGTCGCGCCGGATCAGGGTGACAGGCACTTTGATGAAGGTGTTCATTCGCCGCTCGCCATCGACCTGATCTTCATCGATCAGGGCCTCCAGTTGCCGGACCGCCTGCTCGCCGACGCCGCGGATCGGTTGGGCGATGGTCGTCAGCCGCGGAAAGACATAGGCTGCCTCCGGTAGATCGTCGAAACCGATCACCGAATAGTCGCGAGGCACGGAAAAGCCGTGATCCTGAACGGCATGGATCGTAGCAATCGCCGATATGTCGGTCGTCCCGATGATACCTGTCATCTCAGGCCGGGAGGCGACCAATTGCTTTGCGAGCGGATAGGTGGCGGCAAAACTATGTTCCTCTGCCATGAAGATGGCAGGGGGTGCGATGCCGCGCTCGGCCATCTCCTCTTTGATGCCGCGAAGCCGAAGCTGGACCGGCTGGCTGTGGGCAGGGGCGCCGACAATGCCGATTTTTCGATGTCCGAGCTCGATCAGGTGGCGGGCCATCATCCGCCCGCCTTCCTCATGGTCGGCCATAACGGCATCACCAGCTATTCCGGGAAGCTCGCGATCGATGGCGACGATCGGGATATGGGCTTCGTGCAGGGCCTCGAAATGCTCCGTGCTGCCGAAGGCGCTCGCAACGATGACGCCATCGACGCGCTGCGACAGCAGCATGGAAATATAGCGCGCTTCGTGCTCCATGTTTTCGGCGGTGCTGCATATCAAGGTCTGATAACCGCGCTGGAACAATTCCTGCTCGATTGCGTGGGCAAGAATGCCGAAAAAGGGCACGTCGATCGACGGCAGCATCAACCCTATCATCCGGCTCGGCGCGCCGCGCAGCATGCGCGCACCTTTGCTCGGGGTGTAGTTGAGCGTGCGGATGGCAGATTCAACGCGCTCCCGCAGTTCCGGAGAGGCATAGCCGCTATTGTTCAGCACCCGCGAGACCGACGAGACCGACGTTCCTGCAAGCTTGGCGATATGTCTGATGCTGGTCGTCACTTGCTGGCGTTTCTCTGGAGGGCGAATGGTCGGGGTTGGACCGTCGGGAGTGCGGATCAACTTATCGCCGGACTAAATCACCGCCGGAATGCTGCATCAAGCGTCATGCATTGAAATAACAGCCGCGTCTATAAGGCGCGTCAATTTTTCGGACGGGTTCGGCAGCACAGGCCGGCATCTGCTTCGCGTATGAGCAGATTTTCAGACCGTCGTCACCCGCATCGGCATTTATAAGATTTTTATATCTTCCGCTTTTGCGCCGTCTCGAACCTTAATGCGGTTTGGCCGCATATTACGTCTGGAAGATGCACCTCAAGTGATCTTCTAGGTCGGCAGGAAAAGAGGCGCTCTGAGTAAGGGCGCTCTCCATCATTTCTGCATTCAACAATAACAATCAAGGACTCGCGATCGATGATGGACATTCTTCTTGTCGGGATCGGCGTTTTATTCTTCCTCCTTTGCGTCGCTTATACCAAGGCCTGCGACAGCCTCTAGTCGGAGAGACGGCAATGCTTCTCGATTACATTCTCGGTGGCGGCGTGACGATCTTTCTCACCGTCTACCTGGTCTATGCTCTCATTCGCCCCGAGCGCTTCTGACAGCGCTGGATAGGGAAAGTTACCTCCATGACCTTCAACGGATGGCTTCAGATCCTCATTTACATCGGGATCCTTCTCCTGCTCGTCAAACCGCTCGGCGGTTACATGACGCGAGTCTTTACCGGCGAGCGCACCTTCCTCTCCTTCGTCCTCCGTCCTGTGGAACGGGGGCTTTATCGTTTGGCCGGCACGGATGAGCGCGAAGAGCAGCACTGGACGACCTACTCGGTTTCCATGCTGCTGTTCAGCCTCGCCGGCTTTCTCGTTCTTTACGCGCTCCAGCGCCTGCAAGGCAGCTTGCCGTATAATCCGGCCGGCATGACCGCAGTCGGCCCGGAATTGTCCTTTAACACGGCAACCAGCTTCGTCACCAATACCAATTGGCAGAACTACGGCGGCGAAAGCACGATGTCCTATCTTGTTCAGATGGCCGGCCTGACTGTGCAGAACTTCGTTTCCGCTGCAACCGGCATTGCGATTGCCATTGCTTTGATCCGTGCTTTCGCACGTGCTTCGGGCAAGGCGATCGGCAACTTCTGGGTCGATATGATCCGTGCGACGCTCTACGTCCTTCTGCCGATCTGCGTCGTGCTGACGATTGCTTTCGTCTATCTCGGCGTGCCGCAGACGCTTGGTCCCTATGTCAATGCGACGACGCTCGAAGGAGCGCAGCAGACGATCGCCGTCGGTCCCGTTGCCTCGCAGCTTGCCATCAAGATGCTCGGCACGAATGGCGGCGGTTTCTTCAATGCCAACTCGGCGCATCCCTTCGAAAACCCGGACGCGATTTCCAACCTCCTGCAGATGCTGGCGATCTTCGCCGTCGGCGCAGCGCTCACCAACGTCTTCGGCCGCATGGTCGGCAGCCAGCGGCAGGGCTGGGCGATCCTGGCTGCGATGGGCACGCTGTTCATCGCCGGCGTGATCGTCACTTATTGGGCTGAAGCGGCAGGCAATCCGCTTGTTCATGCGCTCGGCGTCCAGGGCGGCAATATGGAAGGCAAGGAAGTCCGCTTCGGCATTGCCGCCTCCTCGCTCTTCGCCGTCATCACCACGGCGGCATCCTGCGGCGCCGTCAACGGCATGCTCGACAGCTTCACCGCGATCGGCGGCCTGATCCCGCTCATCAACCTGCAGCTCGGCGAAGTCATCGTCGGCGGCGTCGGCGCCGGTTTCTACGGCATCCTGATGTTCGTCGTCATCGCCATCTTCGTTGCGGGCCTGATGGTCGGGCGCACGCCGGAATATCTCGGCAAGAAGATCGAGGCCAAGGAAGTGAAGATGGCAATGCTTGCCGTGCTTTGCCTGCCCTTCGGCATGCTGATCTTCACGGCGATCTCCGTTGTATTGCCCTCCGCCGTTGCCTCGATCGCGAATGCCGGTCCGCACGGCTTCTCGGAAATCCTCTATGCCTATAGCTCGGCCGCGGCAAACAACGGCTCGGCCTTCGGCGGCCTGACCGGCAATACCTCCTGGTACAATATCACGCTCGGTATCGTCATGCTCATCGGCCGCTTCCTGGTCATCGTTCCGGCCCTTGCGATTGCCGGCTCCCTGATCAGCAAGAAGACGGTTCCTGCCTCGGCCGGTACCTTCCCGACGGATGGCCCGCTCTTCGTCGGCCTGCTGGTCGGCACGATCCTGATCGTCGGCGGTCTGACCTTCTTCCCGGCGCTGGCGCTCGGACCGATCGTCGAACATCTGGCGATGATCGCAGGCCAGACCTTCTAAGGAATGACGGCCATGAGCCAACCGCTTCTAGGCAAGCTTAGAAAAGCCATCGATCCACGCCCCTTCGACAGGAGGCGTGGCCCGGCCGGAACAACCTGCGCGTCCGATGCCATTTTGCTGGTGATGGTTGCCCTGTTCCTCGGCCTTGTCGTCTTCGGATTTTTAATCGGCTGATCGGCGGCGTTCCGATCTGACGTTTTCCTCTTCACGCTGGAGCCTCTTATGAGCCAGTTAAAATCAGCGAGTATTCTGGATTCTCGCATCCTCGTTCCGGCGATCGGCGCTTCGTTCAAGAAGCTGAACCCGCGCACGCTTGCCAAGAACCCCGTCATGTTTGTGGTCGCCGTCGTTTCGATGCTGACGACCGTTCTCTTCCTGCGCGACCTCGTCACCGGCGGCGGCAATCTCGCCTTCTCGCTGCAGATCAATATCTGGCTGTGGTTCACGGTGTTGTTTGCCAACTTCGCGGAAGCCGTTGCCGAAGGCCGTGGCAAGGCGCAAGCGGATTCGCTGCGTAAGTCGCGCACCGAAACGCAGGCAAAGCTGCTCGGCGGCACTAGCCGTACCGATTACAAGATGGTGCCCGGCACCAGCCTCAAGGTGGGGGATGTCGTTCTGGTCGAAGCCGGCGATATCATCCCCTCGGACGGTGAGGTCATTGAGGGCGTCGCTTCCGTCAATGAGGCTGCAATCACCGGCGAATCTGCGCCCGTCATCCGTGAATCGGGTGGCGACCGCTCGGCTGTAACGGGCGGTACCCAGGTTCTGTCGGATGAGATCCGCGTGCGCATCACCGCCGCAGCCGGTTCGACCTTCATCGATCGTATGATCGCGCTAGTCGAAGGCGCCGAGCGGCAGAAGACGCCGAACGAAATCGCGCTCAACATCCTGCTGGCCGGCATGACGCTGATCTTCGTGCTCGCAACCGTCACCATCCCGAGCTTTGCCGCCTATGCCGGTGGCTCGATCCAGACCGTCGTGCTCGTCGCGCTCTTCGTGACGCTGATCCCGACCACGATCGGCGCTCTGCTCTCGGCAATCGGCATTGCCGGCATGGACCGTCTGGTACGCTTCAACGTGCTCGCCATGTCCGGCCGCGCCGTCGAAGCCGCTGGCGACGTCGATACACTGCTGCTCGACAAGACTGGCACGATCACGCTTGGCAATCGCCAGGCAACCGCCTTCCGCCCGGTTCGGGGCGTCAGCGAGCAGGACCTCGCCGACGCGGCCCAGCTTGCCTCGCTTGCCGATGAAACACCGGAAGGACGCTCGATCGTGGTGCTTGCCAAGGAAAAATATGCGATCCGCGGGCGCGACATGACGAGCCTGAAGGCGACCTTCGTTCCCTTTACCGCCCAGACCCGTATGAGTGGCGTCGATCTCGATGGCTCCTCGATCCGCAAGGGTGCGGTCGATGCCGTCGTCGCCTATGTCGAAGGTGTTGCCAACGGCGCGACGGAAGGCACGGCCGTCATGTCGCGCACGACGAGCGAAACGCTACGTGAGCTGCAGGTGATCGCCGACGAGATCGCCAAGGCCGGCGGCACGCCGCTTGCCGTGGCGCGAGACGGTCGTCTTCTCGGCGTCATCCATCTTAAGGATATCGTCAAGGGCGGCATCCGTGAGCGCTTTGCGGAACTGCGCCGCATGGGTATCCGCACCGTGATGATCACGGGCGACAATCCGCTGACAGCTGCTGCTATCGCCGCCGAAGCCGGCGTCGACGACTTCCTCGCCCAGGCAACGCCCGAAATGAAGCTGGCGCTGATGCGTCAAGAGCAGGCACAGGGCAAGCTGGTCGCCATGTGCGGCGACGGCACGAACGATGCGCCCGCGCTCGCCCAGGCCGATGTCGGCGTTGCCATGAATACCGGTACGGTCGCTGCCCGCGAAGCCGGCAACATGGTCGATCTCGACAGCGACCCGACGAAGCTGATCGAGATCGTCGAAATCGGCAAGCAGCTGCTGATGACACGCGGCGCGCTGACGACCTTCTCCATCGCCAACGACATTGCGAAGTATTTCGCCATCATCCCGGCGATGTTCATCGCCTTCTATCCGCAGCTGAAGATGCTGAACGTCATGGGACTGGCAACGCCGCAAAGCGCCATTCTCTCGGCCATCATCTTCAACGCGCTCATCATCGTCGCACTGATCCCGCTGTCACTGAAGGGTGTCCGCTATCGTCCGATCGGCGCCGGTGCGCTGCTTAGCCGCAACCTGCTGATCTACGGCCTCGGCGGCATCATCGTCCCCTTCATCGGCATCAAGGCCATCGACATGGCGATTACCGCCATCGGCCTCGCCTAAGGAGTTTCTCTCATGTTGAAACAAATCAGACCTGCGATCGTCATGATCGTCGCCACGACCGTTCTGACCGGCCTTGCCTATCCGCTTGCCATGACCGGTGTCGCCCAAGCGCTCTTTCCCCATCAGGCCAATGGCAGCCTGGTGGAGAAGGACGGCAAGGTGATCGGCTCCAGCCTTATCGGTCAGAATTTTACGGCGGATAAGTATTTTCACGGTCGTCCGTCGGCCACGACCGGCGCCGATCCGAATGACCCGACCAAATCGGTTTCCGCACCCTATAATGCCGCCAATTCCGGCGGCTCCAATCTCGGTCCGACCAATTCGAGCCTGATCACGCGTATAAAGGGTGATGCAGCGACATTGCAGGCGCAGAACCCGAATACGCCGGTTCCGATCGATCTGCTTACCACATCGGGCAGCGGACTTGACCCGGACATCTCGCCTGAAGATGCCTATTTCCAGGTCCCGCGCGTCGCCAAGGTCCGCAACATGGATGAGGCCAAGGTCAAGTCGCTCGTCGAGGCAGCCATAGAGCCGCGAGAGCTCGGCGTTCTCGGGGAACCTGTGGTCAATGTGCTGGCATTGAACCAGGCGCTCGATGCTTCTATGACTCAATAAGTTGAAGAGGTTGAGACGGTTAGCGCCGTCTCAATCTTATCAGGAAAGACAACCAGCGAATGGCAGACGACAGCCGCGATATGTTGGGCAGGCCTTCTCCCGATGCGCTTCTCGAAAAGGCGCGGGCCGAGACACGCGGTCGGTTGAAGATATTCCTCGGAGCGGCGCCGGGTGTCGGCAAGACCTACGAGATGCTGATGTCGGGCAGGGCGAAGATCGCCGACGGCGTCGATGTCGTCGTCGGTGTCGTCGAGACCCATGGCCGACGGGAGACTCAGGCCTTGCTCGAAGGGTTTGAGATCGTTCCGCGAGTCAATGTCGACTATAAGGGCAGGGCGCTCGAGGAGATGGATCTCGATGCCATCCTGAAACGTCGTCCCGAACTGGTGCTCGTCGATGAACTCGCGCATACCAATGCGCATGGCAGCCGGCATCCGAAGCGCCATCTCGATGTGAAGGAGCTTCTCGACCGCGGAATCGATGTCTACACGACGTTGAATATCCAGCACGTCGAAAGCCTGAATGACGTCGTTTCGCAGATTACCCGCATCCGGGTGCGCGAGACGGTACCGGATTCGATCATCGACATGGCCGATGATGTCGAGATCATCGATCTGACGCCGGATGATCTCATCAAGCGGCTGCATGATGGCAAGGTCTATGTCTCGAAGACGGCAGAGCGGGCGCTGACCAATTATTTCACGCCGGGCAACCTGACGGCCTTGCGTGAGCTCGCGCTGCGACGCACCGCCCAGCGCGTCGATGATCAGCTTCTGACCCATATGCAGGCGCACGCGATCCAGGGCCCTTGGGCTGCCGGCGAGCGCGTGCTCGTTTCGATCGATCATCACCCGCGTTCGGCTGCACTTGTCCGCTATGCCGCCCGCATGGCTGCGCGTCTGCGGGCCCCCTGGGCAGCCGTCTATGTCGAGACCAACCGCTCGATCAGTTTGAGCGAGGCACAGCGCGACACGATTGCCGCAACGCTCAGGCTCGCCGAACAGCTCGGCGGTGAGGCGATTACTCTTCCGGGCCGCGAGGTGGCGGAGGAATTGCTTCGCCATTCGGCCAGCAACAACGTGACGCACATCGTCATCGGTTCACCGAAAATCGGCTCCTGGCGCGATTGGTCCCGCCGTTCGGTGTCCTACGATCTCATCCGCAGAGCCGGCGACATCAGCGTTCATGTCATTTCCGGTAGCGAAGCGGATGGCGAGGCTGCAAGGCGTGGTGTCAAAGTGGCGCCTTCGCCGCCGCCCTTCCAGCTTCGTGGTTATGTCCTGGCAACGCTCTATGTTGCCATCGCGCTCGGCTTCTGCGTCATCCTCGATCAGGTGCTGGATGTCCGCAATTTGGCGCTGGTCTTCCTGATGGCGGTGCTGGTAAGCGCCGTGACCCAAGGTCTGCGTCCGGCACTTTACTCCTGTTTTCTCGGCGCTCTTGCCTTCAACTTCTTTTTTCTGCCTCCGCGTTACACGCTGACGATCAGTGATCCCGAAAGCGTGCTTGCCTTCTTCTTCTTCCTCGGTGTCGCGGTCATTGCGAGTAACCTGACGGCGACTGTGCAGCGCCAGGCGGCAGCCGCGCGCCAACGCGCGCGAACCACGGAAGACCTCTATCTTTTCTCGAAGAAGCTCGCGGGAACCGGCACGCTCGACGATGTTCTCTGGGCCACCGCCTTCCAGCTGGCGTCGATGCTGAAACTGCGGGTCGTGCTGCTTCTGCCGGAGCATGGCACGATCGCCGTCAAGGCCGGCTATCCGCCTGACGATACGCTCGACGACGCCGATATCGCGGCAGCACGCTGGGCCTGGGAGCACAATCATGCCGCCGGCCGTGGCGCCGATACGCTACCGGGAGCCAAGCGCCTTTACGTTCCGCTCCGCACGGGCCGAACCGCCGTCGGCGTCATCGGTCTCGATAGCGACCGCCGTGATGGCCCACTTCTGACGCCGGAACAGCAGCGGCTGCTCGATGCGCTCGCCGATCAGGCGGCGCTTGCCATCGAGCGGGTGCAGCTGGTAGCCGATGTCGACCGCGCGAAGCTGGCCGTGGAGGCCGACCGGCTGCGGTCGGCTCTGTTGACCTCGATTTCGCATGATTTGAAGACGCCGCTCGCTGCCATCCTTGGGGCGGCAGGCACCTTGCGTGACTATCTGGAAACCTTGCCACACGAAGATCGCGTCGATCTCCTGTCGACCGTCATCGACGAATCCGAACGCCTCAACCGTTTCATCGCCAATCTGCTTGACATGACCAAGATCGAGTCCGGCGCGATGGAGCCGAATTACGCTCTGCATTATGCCGGCGATATCGTCGGCAGCGCGCTGCGGCGGGCGGAAAAGATCCTGGCACATCATCGTGTCGACGTGCGGATGCCCGTCGATCTGCCGATGGTGAAGGTCGATCCGGTCCTGTTCGAGCAGGTGCTGTTCAATCTGCTCGACAATGCCGCCAAATATGCGCCGGAAGGCTCGGCCATCCGGCTGGAGGCCTGGGCTGATATCGACAATATCGTCTTTCGTGTGATGGACGAGGGACCAGGCATTCCGCCCGCCGACCTCGAACGCGTCTTCGATACCTTCTATCGGGTACGCAAAGGTGATCAGGTGCGCGCCGGGACCGGGCTTGGCCTTTCCATCTGCCGTGGTTTCATCGAGGCGATGGGCGGCACGATCGCCGCCGGTAACAGAACGGATCGGCAGGGGGCAGTTTTCACCATCCGCCTGCCGAAACCAACAGATGTCCCGAAGCTGGATGAATTGAAATGAACACCACTGCCGTCAAGATTCTCGTTGTCGATGATGAGCCGCCGATCCGCAAATTGCTGCGCGTAGGCCTCGGTGCCCAGGGCTATGTCGTCAATGAGGCACAGAGCGCCGCGTCAGCCCAGGCGTCAATCGATGAAGACCAGCCCGATTTAATCGTGCTCGATCTCGGTCTGCCGGATAAATCAGGCCAGGAGCTGTTGCTCGGTTGGCGCGAGGATGGGGTGCAGATCCCGGTGGTCATCCTGTCAAGCCGCACCGACGAAGCCGGCATCGTCAAGGCGCTCGAGAGCGGCGCCGACGATTATGTGACCAAGCCTTTCGGCGTCAACGAGCTTGCTGCCCGCATCCGGGTAGCGCTGCGCCATCGCCTGCAGCAGCAGGGCGAGAAGGCGATTTTCCAGACCGGCGGTCTTTCCATCGATCTCGTCAAGCGTATCGTCAAGGTCGATGGCAAGGAGATCAAGCTGTCGCCGAAGGAATATGACATCCTGCGTGTGCTTGCCCAGCACGCCGGCAAGGTGCTGACGCACCAGTTCCTGCTGAAGCAGATCTGGGGGCCCGCGGCCGATGTGCAGTATCTGCGCGTCTATGTCCGCCAGCTTCGGCAGAAGATCGAGGAGATTCCCGATCAGCCGCACTATATCACCACCGAGACAGGCGTCGGCTATCGGCTGCGCGAGCCTGATTGAGGCAGCGGAGATTTCGAGCCCATGATCGAGGCGATCTCGCCTCGGACTTGTGGCGATGAATGCCATTTCAGAATTTATTGCCGGACCTTGAGTGCGACCATGGACCTTTCCACGATCATTCTTCCCGAACACGTCTTTGTCGGCGTCTCTACTCCGACGAAATGGCGGGCGTTGCAGATGCTGTCGTCGAAGGCAGCCCATTGCTTTGGCCTGGACGAGGCAATGGTCATGCGGGCGCTGGAGACGCGCGAAAAATTGGGCACGACAGGTATCGGCAATGGCGTTGCGGTGCCGCACGCCGCCATCGCTGGCATGACGAGGCCTCGGGGACTGATGGTGCATTTTGCACATCCTGTCGATTTCGAAGCCATCGACGACGTACCGACGGAATGGGCCTTCGTGCTGTTGTTCGGAGAGGGCGGCCGGGGCGACTATCTGAATGTGCTTGCCGCGATCGCGAGGCGTTTGCGCACGGAAGGCGTTCTGACGGCGATGCGGCAGACGAAGAGCGCCGACGAACTCTATTCCGTCTTTATGTCCGACACCATCTGCTGACGACGCACTCGTTGCACGTCTGGCGTCATTCGGGAATGTGATTTCACTTTTTCGGATTCTATGGGATGCTGTTCTCCGCAGTTACCGAAAACGGAAACTGCCTTCGTTACTTTATACGACCAAGTTGATAGGGTTTAAGGACAAACGAAGGGGGTGCATCCATGCAGACGATTAAGCTTTCTCGGCTTCTCGCCACCGCAATTCTGATCGGCAGTTTCTCGATCGCGGCCGTCGCGCCGACCTGGGCGGCGGACAAGACGCTTCTCAATGTTTCCTACGATCCGACTCGTGAACTCTATAAGGACTTCAACACGGCCTTTGCTGCCAAGTGGAAGAAGGACACGGGCGAAACCATCAATATCAAGGCTTCGCATGGCGGCTCCGGCGCGCAGGCCCGCTCGGTTATCGATGGTCTCGATGCCGATGTGGTGACGCTCGCCCTTGAGGGCGATATCGACGCGATCGCCAAGGCGACGCACAAGATTCCCGCCGACTGGAAGACCAAGTTCCCGAACAATTCGGTTCCCTATACCTCGACCATCGTGTTCCTCGTGCGCAAGGGCAACCCCAAGGGCATCAAGGACTGGCCGGATCTGGTCAAGGACGGCGTAGAAGTCATTACGCCGAACCCGAAGACATCAGGCGGTGCACGCTGGAACATTCTGGCGGCATGGGCCTGGGCCAAGCAGGCCAATGGCGGCGATGATGCCAAGGCGCAGGACTATGTCGCTCAGCTGCTGAAGCATGTGCCGGTCCTCGACACCGGTGCGCGCGGGGCGACGACGACCTTCGTGCAGCGTGGTCTTGGTGACGTCCTGCTTGCCTGGGAAAACGAGGCCTATCTCTCGCTCGACGAACTCGGTCCCGACAAATTCGAGATCGTGACACCGTCCGTTTCGATCCGCGCCGATCCGCCGGTTGCCGTCGTCGATGGCAATGTCGACACGAAGGGCACGCGCAAGGTCGCGGAAGCATACCTGAACTACCTGTACTCGGATGAAGGTCAGAAGATCGCTGCGAAGCACTATTACCGGCCGATCAAGCCGGAAGCGGCCGATCCGAAGGATGTCGCTCGTTTCCCGTCCCTGAAGCTCGCAACTATTGACGACTTCGGCGGATGGTCTCAAGCTCAGCCGAAATTCTTCGCTGACGGGGGCGTCTTCGATCAGATCTACAAGCCGGGACAATAAGACTGAATGCATTCTATAACCCGCAAACGGTGGCGGTTACGGCAGCCGAGCGTCATTCCGGGATTCGGATTGGCGCTCGGCGTTACCTTGGCTTGGCTCCTATTCATAGTTCTCATCCCGCTATCGGGGCTCCTCTGGAAAAGCAGCGCCCTCGGCTGGCAGAATTTCTGGGCCCTCGCGCTTGACGTGCGCACGCTCTATGCTCTGCGCATGAGCTTCGGCGGCGCCTTCATCGCCGCGCTCGTCAATGCCGTGCTCGGACTTATCCTGGCTTGGGTGCTGGTGCGTTATCGCTTTCCCGGCAAGCGCGTTCTCGATGCGATGGTCGACCTGCCGTTCGCCTTGCCGACGGCGGTTGCCGGCATTGCACTGACGACGCTCTACGCACCGAATGGCTGGATCGGACAGTTCCTGACGCCGCTCGGCATCAAGATCGCCTTCACGCCCGTCGGCATCGTCATCGCGTTGATCTTCGTCGGCTTACCGTTCGTGGTGCGTACGGCGCAGCCCGTCATGGAGGAGATCGACCGCGAAGTCGAGGAGGCGGCGGCGACCCTTGGTGCCTCGCGTTTCCAGACGATAACCCGCGTGCTGCTTCCAGGCCTCGCACCTGCGGCTCTGACGGGCTTTGCGCTGGCATTCGCGCGTGCAGCCGGCGAATACGGATCGGTCATCTTCATCGCCGGCAACAAGCCGTACGTTTCGGAAATCGCACCGCTGCTCATCGTCATTCGTCTGGAGGAATATAATTATTCCGCAGCGACGGCGATCGCGACGGTGATGCTGTTCATTTCCTTCACCATGCTTTTGATCATCAATCTCATCCAGTCGTGGAGCAGAAGGAGATATGGCTATGGCGCATGATCTTTCTGCATCAGTCGAAACCGGTCATTCGGTCATCACCGAAAGTCGGCTTGCGCGCATCGTCTTCATATTGATCTCGCTCGCGTTCCTGACGCTGATGGTGCTTCTGCCCCTCGCCGCCGTTTTCGTCGAGGCATTCCGCAAGGGGATCGAGACCTTCTTCGAAGCCTTGGTTGACGAGGAAACCTTTGCGGCGATCCGGCTGACATTGATCGTTGCCGGCATCAGCGTGCCGCTGAACCTCGTCTGCGGCGTTGCGGCCGCCTGGGCGATCGCCAAATTCGAATTCAAGGGCAAGGCCTTACTGACGACGCTGATCGATCTGCCCTTCTCGGTGTCGCCGGTCATATCGGGCCTTGTCTTCGTGCTGTTGTTCAATTCGAACAGCACACTCGGCCCTTGGCTGCAAAGCCACGGCATTCAGATCCTGTTTGCGGTTCCTGGGCTGGTGCTGGCGACGATGTTCGTCACCTTTCCCTTCGTCGCGCGCGAACTGATCCCGCTGATGCAGGAGCAGGGCAGCGCGGACGAGGAGGCAGCACTTTCGCTCGGGGCGAATGGCTGGCAGACCTTCTGGCATGTCACGCTGCCGAACATCAAATGGGGCCTGCTTTACGGCGTGCTGCTCTGCAACGCCCGCGCCATGGGTGAGTTCGGCGCCGTTTCGGTCGTCTCCGGCCATATTCGCGGCGAAACAAACACCATGCCGCTGCAGGTCGAGATTCTCTATAACGAATATAATTTCTCTGGGGCCTTTGCCGTTGCTACGCTTCTGGCTCTGCTTGCCCTTGTCACACTGATACTGAAGACGTTGCTGGAAATGCGCTATAGCGAAGAGATCGCAGCCAGCCGGCGTCACTGAAGGAATTCTTATGGAAGTTCGCGTTCAAAACCTGCGTAAGGAATTCGGTCGCTTTCCCGCATTGCATGACGTGTCGCTGGATATCCGCTCGAGCGAATTGATTGCGCTTCTCGGTCCATCCGGCTCCGGCAAAACGACGCTACTGCGCCTGATTGCCGGGTTGGAAACTCCAACGGAGGGGCAGATCTTCTTCGGCGAAGAGGATGCGTCGCGAAAGACCGTGCAGCAGCGCAATATCGGCTTCGTGTTTCAGCATTATGCGCTATTCCGCCATATGACAGTGCTCGACAACATCTCCTTCGGCCTTAAGGTTCGCTCGGCATCGCGTCGTCCGCCACGCGATGAAATACGCCGGCGTGCCATCGAGCTGTTGGAACTCGTGCAACTGAACGGCCTGGAGAAGCGCTATCCGGCCCAGCTTTCCGGCGGCCAGCGCCAGCGCGTGGCTCTGGCGCGCGCGATGGCGGTGGAGCCGAATGTCCTGCTTCTTGACGAGCCCTTCGGTGCTCTCGATGCTCAGGTCCGCAAGGACCTGCGTAAATGGCTGCGCGAAATCCACGATCGCACCGGCCACACCACGGTCTTCGTGACCCATGACCAGGAAGAAGCGCTGGAGCTCGCCGACCGGGTGGTCGTGCTCAACAAGGGCGCGATCGAACAGGTCGGAACACCAGACGAGATCTACGACGCGCCGAACTCTCCCTTCGTCTATGGCTTTATCGGCGAATCCAATCGTCTGAAGGTGCGCGTCACCAGCGGTGAGATCTGGTTCGATGACAAGCCTCTGGGGCTCAGCACGCCGCATGAGCCTGATGGCGAAGCCTATCTGTATTTCCGACCCCACGATATCGAGATCCGCGATGGCGATGGCAGCGCGATCGCGGGTCTGCTCGTTGCCAGCAGGCGCGTAGCAGGCACTCGCCATCTTGAGATCAACATCGGTGCCCAGCACGATCCTATCGAGATCGAACTGCCGCCGAACAAGGCTGATGCATTGGACCGCAACCGCATTGCTTTCAGGCCGACACGCTGGAAGCTCTTTCGCAACGGCGTCTGACGATCAGTCGTCGGGGTGAGCGGCAGAAACAAAACCGCCGCCTTGATAGACGATTGCAGGATCGTTTGGATCCTCAGCGGGTGTCCTCGACAGAATTTCGGCGCGCCAGGGAGCCGCACTATCGCGCGGCTTCCAGCCGAGAAAGGCGGCGTTGCTATTGTCCCACCACTGTTCGTCATTGTCCGAGACGCCATAGACGATCGTATGGCCGAGGCGCGGGGCGTTGAAGGCGCAATCGCACAGCGAGACGAAATCCCCGATGCTGAACCATGTGGCGAGCATGCGCGTGTTGCGCGGCTCGGGGAAGCAGGAGCCGATACGTACCGAAAGTGTTTCCTGACCGAACTTGTCAAAGTAGAGGCTTGCGACCGCCTCACCGAAGACTTTCGAGACGCCATAAAGCGAATCCGGCCGGGTCGGCACCTTATTGTCGATCCGCTCATCCCGCCTGTAGAAGCCGATCGTGTGATTGGAGCTTGCGAAGACGATACGCGGCTTGCCGGCGGCGCGCGCGCCCTCATAGAGATTGTAGAGGCCGAGGATATTGCCCTGCAGGATCAGATCGAAGGGCTTTTCCACCGATATCCCCCCAAGATGGATGATACCATCAACACCTTTCACCATCGCATCGACGCCGCTGCGGTCGGCGAGGTCGCAGGCGACGAAACGCTCGTTCGGGCGCAGGTCGCTTATCGACGCGAGGTCGGACAATACGACATTCTCGGCGATCTGCGACAGAAGCGGCCGGATTGCCTGGCCAACACCGCCGGCGGCGCCGGTCAGCAACAGAGTTTTCAGCATGATTGTCTCCCGGATCGGTCATTTCGGCGGGCAGCCTATAAGATGGTCCTCCGCCCGTCATCACATATATCAGTGGGATCGACATGAAGCATCTCGACAACGTTTAGGCAGTTTGTGAATGCGCTCGGGCGTTGATGTCGAGCGCTTCCAGACTGACCACGGCCTTGATGGGCAGGTGATCGGAAGCCACGCGTGCCAGCGGCGAGTCATGTACTTCGACTGCGGAGATCATGCCGCGGCGGTTTGCCATGATGCGATCGAGCGCGAGAAGCGGGAGTGTCGAGGGAAAGCTCGGTACGGCAGGCGGTAGCGGTCCGAACGCGTTCTGGATGGTATTGAGGGATGAGCGGTCGCCGAGGCGCCATTCATTGAGATCGCCCAGCAGGATGGTCGGCGTCTCGCTGCCGTCGTTCATGAGGTCGACGATCAGACGCGTCTGCTGCGCGCGCGAGCGATGCAGCAGGCCGAGATGCGCCGCGATAATCCTGAGGCTCCCGCCACGCGCCAATTCCAGTTCGGCGATCAAGGCGCCGCGCGGCTCAAGCCCTGGCAGATTGATCTGGTGGACGTCGCGAACCGTGCCCTGTTTGAAAAGAACCACATTGCCGTGCCAGCCATGCGCCTTGGTGACGCCAGCGATCGGCACCGGGATGAGGCCTGTCTCGCGTTCGAGCCGGCGCAGATCGAGAATGCCCGTGCGCTCTCCAAAACGCGTATCGGCTTCCTGCAGGCCGATGATATCGGCATCGATTTCATGAATGACGCGGCTCGTTCTTTCCGGATCGAAGCGGCGGTCGGCGCCGACGCATTTGTGGACATTGTAGGAAGCGATCAACGTGCCTTCCGGGCGGTCCGGCTTGCTGCCGGCCGGTTTGGGGCGCGATTTCTTTCGGTTCTTCAGGCTTTCCAGAATGCTCGCACGGAGACTGTCGTTCTTTTTTCGCATCTATCCGTCGACCGTTCCTTGATCAGATCATGTCGGGCACGTGGGAAAGAGTATAAGAAGCGATTGTTGGCCTTGTCATGTAAAAAGGCTGCGACAAAGGCAGATAGTCCTTCGTTGCAGTCGTCAGAGATAGGGTGAGCCAAGCCAGAGCACCTTTTCAATAAGCCGTACGACAAACGGCCGCGCCCTGAGCTTTTCGAGGTCTACCCGATGTGCCGTTTCCAGGATCGTGCCAATATGGTCGTCGATCGTGCTGGCAAAGCCGCGATCGAGTACCTCGAGATCCACCTCGAAATTGAGCCGCAGGGAGCGTGGATCGAGATTGGATGAGCCGACATAGGCCCAGATACCGTCGATGGACAAAAGCTTGGAATGGTTGAAGGCGCCTTCGGCGCGCCAGATGCGGCAATAGTTCTTCAGCATCTGGTCGAATTGCGCCGTCATGGCCCGGTCGACGAGCACCAGATTGTTGGCTGTCGGCACGACGATATCGACCTCGACTCCCCGCCGCGCCGCCGTCACCAGCGCGCTGATCAACTCCCGGTCGGGCAGGAAATAGGGCGACATGATGCGGATGGATTTGTGCGCCACCGACAGCGCGCCGATGAGCATCTTGTGATTGGTCTCGACACTGCGATCCGGGCCGGAGGCGACAACCCGCATGAAAACGGGCGCTCCCGGCTCGTTGGAGGGCGCGGCAATCCGCCATTCCTCGCCATTCAGGACTTCGCCTGTGGTGAAGCGCCAATCCTCGGCTGCCGTATTGAAAAGATCGGCGACTGCAGGCCCCGTCACGCAGAAATGCATATCGCGAGCGCTGTACTCGTGCGCGAATTCGCGCGTAAAGCCCTGGCGGATATTCATGCCGCCGGTAAAGGCAATTCGCCCGTCGATGCTGAGGATCTTTCGGTGGGTACGCAGGTTGGCGTAGGGCAACCGGAGACCGATGATGACATTGCCATTGAAGACGTCGACCTGCACGCCGCCTTCGCGCAGATAGCCCATGATGCTCGGCACAGAATAGCGGGCCCCGACGGCATCGATGAGTACGCGGACGCTGACACCGCGTTTGGTTGCAGCAATCAGTGAATCGGCGATGCGGAGGCCGATCGGGTCGCGATCGAATATGTAGGTTTCCATCAGGATGCTGCGTTCGGCGCCGTCGATTGCAGCCTTCATCGCGGCATAGGCAATGTCGCCGCTCGTCAGCATCTCGATGGTATTGCCGGTGCTCATCATATAGCGAACGACGCGGTCGCCGAGCGTCTTCATCGAACCGAACCGATCACCGAACCGCCGCCGCACTTCGCCGTCATCGGCGTCGAAGCTGGAGAGCTCGCCATTCGCATCCTTGCGAAAGAGCGCGTCGCGCTGCGAGCTGAGCGAGGCCCGGCGGATGCGATTGATGCCGGCGACAGCATAGAGGACGGCACCAATGATGGGCGACAGGATGATGACGCCGACCCAGCCGATCGCAGCTCGGACATCCTCTTTGGTCATGGCCGCATGGATTGCAGCGGCTGCCCCCATCACGATGGACAGGACGGCGAGAATTTGGCCCCAATGGGCAGCCACGAGGTCGATCATGATGCAAGTATATCCTTGCCCGCAAAAGCTGCAATGAGCGGGCCGGCGATCGCCAGGATGTCATCAATAGCGGTGCGAAATCTCATCTTATTAGATAATTTTAATTGAACCTCGTTCTGACCAGCATCATACTTAGGGTGCTTCGGCTGCTTCGCTACCGTCCCCACGGTAACTACTGTTTCTTGTTTGAAGCGCCACTGCGGTTCGACAGTCAAGATCGAAGAACGCTAGCCATAGCGTCTTGGCTGTTCGGGGGAGGCGTCAAAGCCCGCGTTTCAAGAACGGGCTCGTTCATCAAAACCTTGTTCAATGATGCGAACGGAGAACAGCAGATGTTGGAATCTCGGGACGAATGGATCAAGAAGCGCGCATACGCCATATGGGAAGAGGAAGGCTACCCTTCCGGTCGCGACGTCGAGCACTGGGCGCAGGCGAGCAGTGAGCGCATCGCGCTTGAGAAAACGGCAGCAGACGGCGGCACGATCGATATCAAGCCCAAGGCGAAGCGCAAGACGGCGGTCGCCGCGGCGGCTGTTGCCGAGGAAAAGCTGGCCAAGCCAGTAAAGAAGATATCGAAAAAGGCTGCAGCCGCGAAGATATAGGACGCGTCAGCTTTTAGGAGTGTGGCGGAGATGAGGGCGGCTCGATGGCAACATCGAGCCGTCTCTCTTTTCGAGATGGTAGCTGGCGGAATATTCGCAATAATTTCGGTGATTTGGCTCTCATCCGCGAAATAGTTGTCACACATCGATGCTACAGATTGCGAAGGGAGCTCAGCAATGTGTGGCAGCTATATCGATGATCTGGACATGACGGCTGTGGCGATTGGCGCAGCGCGCCGGCCTTTGTGTCTTGCCGCTGGATCGGAGCTGGTGCGATGACATCACTCCTCGTGCTTGCTGTGCTCTATCTTCTGGCGGCCTTGGTCCTCATTCTGATCATCGATCGCTCGGTCGGCGTGTTTTTCCCTGCTTCCGCCAAGCAACGTGCGGCTGTACGGCATGATCGGCGCTTGCGGGTGCTCCCGAGCAATCTGCTATCCGGCAATCGCAGTTCTTCCGGCCAGATCTCGGAACCTTTTCCCTGACGACGGGTTGGTCTTTCTTCCCAGGAAGGAGAAAGATCATGCCCCGAGGAGACAAATCCGCCTATACCGACAGGCAGAAGCGCAAGGCCGAACATATCGAGGAAGGCTATGAAGACCGCGGCGTTTCGCACAAAGAGGCGGAGCGGCGTGCCTGGGCGACCGTAAACAAGGAAAGCGGCGGCGGCAAGAAGTCAGGCTCCGGTCGCGGCCATTCCGAAAACCACGAATCGTCCGAAAAGGGTGGCAGGATCGGCGGGCGCGCCGCTGCGAGCCGACCCGCTGCGGAGCGCTCCGCCTCTGCAAAGAAGGCGGCTGCGACGCGTAAACGCCACGAGCACAACACACATTCCTAGGCCATTGGTGAGAACTGGATGCGATCGTCGAGATCCATTCGGCCGTCGCTATGAAGTTCATAAGGTTTCCTGTGTATATGCCTCCGCCTGTAATCGTCGATTGCCTCTTATCTTTCGGGATGTCGGCGCTAAATTGCAGTCTTGCGGCGATCATTGCAGCGGATTGCTCTCAATATCGGGGAGATGAAACCGAATGGCCTATGAACTCTATTATTGGGATAGCATTCAGGGGCGCGGCGAATTCGTCCGGCTGGCGCTGGAGGAAGCCGGCGCAGACTATGTCGATGTTTGTCGTGCTCCTGCGGGCAGGGGGCAGGGTATGCCCGCCATGTTCGCCATCATGGAGGGTAAATCTGAACTCGGTCTCCCATTTGCCCCACCGTTTTTGAAGGACGGTGATCTCATTATTCCGCATGTGGCGAATATCCTGATGTATCTCGGGCCGAAGCTGGGTCTGGCGCCAAGAGACGAAGGAAAGCGCCACGTGTTGAACGGCCTGCAGTTGACGATCACCGATCTCGTCGCCGAGGTACACGACACGCACCACCCGATCGCGACGTCGAAATATTACGAGGATCAGAAGCAAGAGGCCAAGGCGCGGGCTGCAGAATTCATCGAAAACCGCATTCCCAAGTTTCTCGGCTATTTCGAGAAAGTGCTTCAGCAGAACCCCGAAGGGCCGAGCCATATCTTCGGCGGAGAATTGACCTATGTCGATCTTTCGCTGTTTCAGGTCTATGAGGGACTTCGCTATGCCTTCCCCCGCGCGACGGCACATCTGGATCGGCGATATCCGCATCTGACCGCGCTGCACAGAGCTGTCATGAAACGGCCCAACATTGCTCGCTATCTTCAGTCCGATCGCCGCATTCCCTTCAATGAGAACGGCATTTTCCGGCACTATCCGGAACTGGACAAAGATGTGGCCTAAGCGATGCTGCTTTATCAGTTCATTCCCGCATGCTGGATCGTCTGGCTGTTGATCTGGCTTTTCGCTTCGTTCGGCGTCAAGAGGAGCGTGCGACAGGAGGACCCCCTGTCGCGGCTCGGCAATACCGTGCCGATCTGGATCGGCGCTTTCCTTCTTGTCGTCAATCCGTCCTGGCTGGGTCCCTTGCGGTTCCGCCTCATCCCACAGGATCTTACATCCTATGCGATCGGCGCGGTTCTGACCTTCATCGGTCTCGTTTTCGCTGTCTGGGCTCGCTATCATATCGGGCGCAACTGGAGCGGGGTAATCACTCTCAAGGAGGATCATGCGCTCATTCGCTCCGGTCCTTATGCGCTTGTGCGGCACCCGATCTATTCCGGTCTGATGCTGGCCATTATCGGCTCGGCAATTGCGCGCGGTGATATCGCGGCCGTCCTTGCGATCATCGCAGTGCTCTATGCCGTGTTGCGCCGCGTGCAAATCGAGGAAAGCTGGATGAATGAGACGTTCGGCTTGGCCTATGCCGATTATAAGGCCAGCACACCGGCGCTGGTCCCGTTTCTGGTATAACGTCAGACCTTGAGCGGTGATGCCGCCTTGAAAAAATCGGCCCAGGGATCCGTACTCGATTGGCCGATGCGCGATGCCGCATTCTTTACGGTAAAGGAAGCCGGCCCGATCCTGCCGTCCAACTCGTCCCAACTAACCGGCATCGAAATGGGAGCGCCCTTTCTTGCGCGTGTCGAATAGGGCGCCACGGCAGTATTGCCGCGACCGTTGCGCAGATAATCGATGAAAATATGGCCCGCCCGTTTCGCCTTGCTGGCAACCGACAAATATGTCTCCGGGCTATCGGCGCTCATGGCATGGGCGATCGCCTCGGCAGCATCCTTGACCTGCGGCCAGGTCGCCTGCGGCTTGACGGATGCGACCACATGCAATCCCTTGCCGCCGGAAGTCTTGACGAAAGAGTTTAGCTCCAGCGTGGAAAAGCGTTCCCTGATCTCTTTTGCCGCGGTCACGACCTTGTTCCAGACGACATCCTCTCCGGGGTCGAGATCCATGATGATCATGTCGGGCTTTTCCCAATGATCCGTCGTCGTGCCCCAGGGGTGAATTTCCAGCGCCGCGGATTGGACAAGGGCTGCCAGGCCATCGAAATCCCTAATCTTCAGAAGCTTCGCAGCGTCCCCATCTTCTGGATCGGCAATTTCCTCGATATGCGGATTGATGCCCTTCCAGGCATGTTTCTGGAAGAAGCGTGGTCCATCGATGCCATCCGGACACCGCAGGAGAGCGAGGGGACGGTTGACGACGAAAGGCGCCATTCTACGCCAAGCCAAAGCGTAGTAATCAAGAAGGTCTTGCTTGCTGACCTCGTCGCCGGGCCAATAGATCCGTTCCGGATGGGTCAATTCGACTAACGTCTTTATGCCGTCGGGAATGGGCGTCTTTGCCATCCGCATGCGCTCCATCTTCTGCGACGCGAAGGCGCCGCGCCGGGCAAGACTAGCATTGCCCGGCACACAAAGCGACCGATGGCGGCATCTCACGGCATGAGTTGGCCGCCATTGACCTCGATGATCTGGCCGGTAATGTAGCCGGACAGCGTCGGAGAGGCGAGGAAGAGGTAGGCGCCAACACAATCTTCCGACGTGCCGACAAATCCCATGGGGATCGTCTTGCGCTGCAGCTCCATCTGCTCGTCGTTGGTATAGCGCTCGTGAAATGGCGTTGCGATGACGCCGGGCGCTACCGCATTGACGCGGATCTTGTCGTTGACGAATTCCTTGGCGTGGCCATGGGTAATGGTCGAGACGAACCCTTTGGAAGCCGCATAGAGGATCGCGCCGTTGCCGCCGCCATTGCGAGCGGCGATCGAGGTCGTGTTGATGATGAAGCCGCCCTGCTTCTTGAGATGAGGATGAGCGGCACGGGTCGCCGCAAGCACGGAACGGGCGTTGAGGTTCATCACCCGCTCGTAATGCGCATCCGTCATATCGGTGGTCGGAAGCCGCCCGAGCATACCGCCGGCATTGTTGATCAGGCCATCGAGGCCACCCAACGCGTCTACGGCGTCCTTGACGACGCGCTCGGTCTCTCCGTCTTGTGAGACATCACCTTGAATGAGATGGACCGTACCGCCGTCAGCCTTGATTTCATCGGCCAGTTTTTCCGCTGGTTCGCGGCTTGCATTGAAGTGCAGGCCGATCTTCATGCCCTGTGCAGCAAAGGCGCGCGCGACGGCAGCGCCAATGCCGGTTGAAGCACCCGTGATCAATACTCTTTTGCCGGCAAGATCGGGAATGCGAATGGACGCAAGCGATTGCGCGAGTTCTGCCATGACGACTCCTCCTGAACGTCGACCAATCATACGACGAAATATGCGTTTGTCTTATCAGGCTCCGGGGCGGAAAGGCAATCACGCCAAGCGCGACAAAAGGGCGAGATGAGATTTCGTGGAGAAAGCGTCCGTAATCTGCGAAAAATAAAAGAGTTTTTCTCGCATTTGAAGTTAAAGCTTCGATCGAAGTCGCAGAAGCATTGCTCCACACCCATCTTGCAAATGGACAAAACGATCTGGCGTGGCGCCGCTGCGACGGATAAGGAAGCTACCAGGAGAGTCGAACGCGTGCGCCTGTTACGATGAAACGATGGCTACCGCGGCTTTCAGCAACAGGGAAAAACTAAGGACATCATGAGCAAGAACAAGCTGATCCGCTTCGACGTCGCCGACAATCAGGCTGGCGGCCAGCGACGTCCCTTCGCCAAGGCCGTCAGGGCAGGCGATTTCGTTTATGTCTCGGGCCAGGTTCCGACCATCAACGGTGAAATCGTCACCGGCAATATCGTTACGCAGACCGAGCAGGTCATCGCCAATATCAAGGATGTCCTTGCCCTTGCCGATTGCACGCTCGAGCACGTGGTGAAAGTGAATGTGTGGCTGGATGATGCTCGCGATTTCTCGAGCTTCAACGCCGTCTTCGAAAAGTATTTCATCGATCATCCGCCAGCCCGCTCGACCGTTCAGTCGCCAATGATGGTGGATGTGAAAGTCGAAATGGATGTTGTCGCCTACAAGCCACTCGACTGAGCAAACGCTGATTTCGCCTCGATTGCGATGCAGCAAGGGCTGCATCGCAATCAATCTCGCGTCTGTTTGCGATGGTGCGTCCAGATGATCAATCTCCCGAATATTTGCTCTTAAATCCACAAGCCGGCAGGGCGCCTGTTCGGGTATCGTGGATGAGCCACGCTTTTTCGCGATTGCGCTCCGTGTGACCGCTACTGCAAACGCGCCACTGCGCGGTGGCTCCCGATATCTCCACACAATTTCCGGTAGCGACGGTGTGGGCGCCGACATCGGCGGCAATCCTCCAGACCTCAAAATCAATGCCTGTTGATTTCCAATCAGCGATTGACGAGTTTCAAAACTAACGATTAAATCAATTTGATTGACTACTCCAAAACAGCAAGAGGGGCTGGAAATGAGAATAAGGAAAAAGTCATTACGCAATCTATTTCAGCGGACATCATTGGCAGCGGCGGCGCTCAGCGCTTCGCTGGCATTCAGTGCAGGTATCGCCTCCGCGGCTGAATCCGTACTGACGATGCATATCGAGGAGCAGACCAGCTGGGTCAGCAACTTCAATCCTTTCGATCTTGCCGGGCGTCGCCAGAGCACGATGGATTTCATCTACGAGCCATTGGTCATCTTCAATGCTAATGATGGCGGCAAGCCGGTCTGGCGGCTTGCGACCAGCTACAAGTTTTCGGACGATCTGATGTCGATCACCTATGAGCTGCGTTCGGGCGTGAAATGGTCGGACGGTCAGCCGCTGACCTCGGCCGACGTGAAATACACGATCGACCTGATGCTGAAGAACCCGGCCGTCGATACCGTCGGTGTCGGCCAGACGGTCGCCTCCGTCGAAGCGCCGTCGCCGACGCAGGTGACGATCAAACTCAAGGCTGTGAATTCCGAATTCCCGGAATCGCTCGCCGATCTCGCCGTCGTACCCGAGCATATCTGGAAAGACATTCCCGATCCGGTCGCCTTCAAGAACGAAAAGCCCGTCGGTTCCGGCCCGATGACCGAGGTTCGCCGCTTTACGCCGCAGGTCTATGAGCAGTGCCGCAATCCGAACTATTGGGATGCCGCATCGCTACATGTCGATTGCCTGCGCCTGCCGCAGATTTCGGGCAACGACCAGATGCTGGCGCTGCTGCCGGAAGGCACCGTTGATTGGATCGGCTCGTTCCTCCCGCAGATCGACAAGACCTTCGTCGCGCTCGACCCGCAGCACAATGGTTACTGGCAGCCGCCAGCCGAAACCGTTGCCTTCGAAATGAACTTCAAATCTTCGAATGCCGGTAATTTCGAGGCGTTCAAGGATCTCAACTTCCGTCATGCGTTCAGCCTGGCGATGGACCGCAAGTCGATGGTCGATATTGCCGGCTTCGGCTATCCGGTCGTCAACCTGCACGCCAGCGGCCTGCCGCCGCGCTTCGAAAGCTGGCGCAATAAGGCAGCCGAAGGCGATAAGGACGCCTTCATGGGCTTCGACACCGAAAAGGCAAACAAGATCCTCGACGATGCCGGCTACAAGAAGGGCGCCGATGGCTTCCGCACCACGCCGAGCGGTAAGCCGATCACCTTCGCGGTCATCGTGCCGAACGGCTGGACGGACTGGATCGATGCCGTGCAGATCGCCGTCGAAGGGCTTCGCGCCGCAGGTATCAATGCCTCGGTTGCTACGCCCGAATACGAGCAGTGGCGCAAGCAGCTTCTCGATGGGAGCTTCGATGTCGTCATGAACTCGCGCGCCGACAGCGCAACCCCATTCCAGGGCTATTATCAGAGCCTGTCGACGGCCTATTCCGGCAAGCTCACCGTCGCCGCGGCGCGCTATTCTAACCCGAAGCTTGATGCGCTCTTCGATCAATATCTGAAGTCGTCTTCCGATGAGGATCATAAGAAGATCTTCAACGACATTCAGGTTCTGATCGCCGACGATTTCCCGGTCGTTCCGGTCTTCAACGGTCCGACCTGGTACCAGTATTCGAGCAAGCGTTTTACCGGTTGGGTCACGGACAAGGATCCCGTGATGAACCCGGAAAACCACGACAACAACCGCATGCGTCTCATGCATCTTCTGCGTCTGAAGCCGGTCCAATAAGACCACAGCGAAGGAAGCAGACATGCGTGTTTCAAGCCGGCGCCTCGGCGTCTATGCGGTGGCCCTGGCCTTTGCGATCGTCGTGAACTTCATTCTTCCCCGGCTTATGCCGGGGAGTCCCGTCGACGCCATGGTGGCCCAGCTCGGGCCGCGGGCTACACCCGCGGCTGTGGAGGCGATCAAGGCCCGTTTCGGCGAGATCGATCAGCCGATTATGATGCAGTTCCTTGACTACCTTAAAGGCCTTGCCACCTTCGATCTTGGCGTTTCGGTCAAATATTACCCGCAGACAGTGGTCCAGGTGCTGAGCCGAGCCACGCTTTGGACCATCTTCCTTGTGGTCACCGCGATCATATTTTCGCTGTGTGTCGGCGTCGTGCTCGGCGCCATCGCGGCCTGGAGGCGTGGCGGGCGGTTCGATACGATCGTATCGCCCTTTGCTGTCATCCTGTTCTCGATACCGCCCGTCATTGTGGCGCTCACGACCCTGTTCGTCTTCGCCGTATCGTTGCGCTGGTTTCCTGTGGGATATGCCTATGATCCCAATCTCGATCCAGGCTTCAATTTCACCTTCTTCGGCAGCGTGTTCATGCACGCGATCCTGCCGATGTTGACGCTGTCGCCTTTCCTGATCGGCGAGTTCCAGACCACCATGCGCTCATCCATGATCGTCGTGCTCGGCGAGGATTACGTGACGATGGGGCGAGCCAAGGGGCTGAGCAATCTCGCCGTCATGTTCGGCTATGGCGCGCGCAATGCGCTTCTGCCGGTCCTCACCAATCTTGCTTTGATGCTCGGCGCCGTTTTCGGCGGCTCGATCGTCACGGAGATCGTCTTCAATTATCCGGGTCTCGGCCTGACGCTGTTTACCGCCAGCGTGGCGCGCGACTATCCCGTCATCCAGGGGCAATTGCTGCTGATGACGCTCGCAACCCTCGGCGCCAATTTTCTCGTCGACATCATCTACGGTCTCGTCGACCCGCGATTGAGGGAGGCGGGCCGATGAGCTTCTCCTTCCGATCAATTTTCAGCCAGAAAAAGGCGCTTGTCGGCTTCGTCATCGTCGCCGCGCTATGCCTGATGGCGATCTGCGCGCCGGTGATCGCTCCCGGCGAGCCAGGAGCTCGTGTCGGCCGCTCGCATCAGCCGCCATCCGTCGAGCATGTATTCGGTACGACAAAGATGGGCCGCGATGTCTACAAGCAATTTGTCTGGGGCGCCAGAAGTTCGCTTTCCGTCGGCTTCGCCACGGGCATCGCTATTACCGTGCTCGGCACCGCCATCGGCCTCATCGCCGGCTATACCGGCGGCAAGACGGACGCTGCGCTCGATCTCGCTACAAACGCCGTGCTTGTTATCCCGAACATGCCGCTCCTCATCCTGCTCGCTTCCTTTGCGGGTACTGTCGGCCCGATAACGATCATGACCATCATTGCGCTGACGTCCTGGCCGTGGGGCGCGCGCATGACACGCTCGCAGACGATGGCCTTACGCAACCGCGATTTCGTCACCGCTGCCAAGATGATCGGCGAGCCGGCCTGGCGCATCATCTTCGTCGAGATCTTGCCAAACCTGACACCGCTCATCGGCATTAACCTAGTCGGCAGCATCATCTACGCAATCGTCGCCCAGACCACGCTCGAATATCTCGGCTTCGGCGATCCGCTGAAGGTCACCTGGGGTACCATGCTCTATAATGCCCAGAACGCCTCGGCCATCATGGTCGGCGCCTGGTGGGATATCGGCGTGCCGGCCATCGGCATCGCGCTGACGGGGCTCGGTCTGGCGCTTATCAACTTCACTTTCGATGAAATCGCCAATCCGCAATTGCGTTCCGGCCCGGCCTTGACCCGCTGGTTCCGCCTGACGCGTGCCCGCAATCGCATGATGAGGACCGAGCAATGAGCGACAATCTGCTTGAGATCGAACACCTCAACATCGATTACCTGCTCGACAAGGGCGATTTCCGGGCGGTGAAGGATGTCTCCTTCAATATCGGCCGCGGCGAGATCTTCGGTCTTGCTGGTGAATCCGGCTGCGGCAAGAGCACGATTGCCTATGCGATCACGCGGCTCTCCAAAGCTCCGGCCTGGATCAGCGGCGGCAGCATCCGCCTTGACGGCCAGGATCTGCTGAAGATGCCGGAAGGCGATCTGCAGAGAATCCGTTGGAAACGCATCGGCATGGTGTTCCAGAGCGCCATGAATTCGCTCAATCCGCTGATGCGGGTAGAGACGCAGTTCCACGACGTGCTGCATCGCCATACCGGCTGCTCACGCCAGGAATCGCGTGCGCGGGCCGAGGAGATGTTCAAGCTGGTCGGTATCCCGCCGGATCGCGTCGGCGATTACCCGCACCAGTTTTCCGGCGGCATGCGTCAGCGCATCGTCATCGCCATCTGCCTGGCGCTGCGTCCTGAACTCATCATCATGGACGAGCCGACGACGGCGCTCGATGTCGTCGTGCAGCGTGAGATTCTGGAGCAGGTTCTCGACCTGCAGCAGACCTATGGTTTCTCGGTGCTCTTCATCACCCATGACCTGCATCTGATGGCACAGCTTTGCCATCGCATAGGCGTCATGCTGAAAGGTGAATTAGTCGAGGTCGGCGATGTCGCCCAGGTCAGCCAGTCGCCCGTTTATGAGTACACGCGCAAGCTCTGGAATGCCATCCCGCAGCTTCCGGCCAGCGCCCATCCTCCCGGAGTTTTCGCATGAACCCGCAGATACAGGCCGTAACTGCAGAACCCGTCATCCGGCTTGATGATATCCAGCGCCACTTTGGCCCCGTGCACGCATTGAAGAGCGTTTCCTTTTCGCTATTCGCGGGAAAGGCGCTGGCATTGGTCGGCGAGTCCGGCTGCGGCAAGACCACCTGCGCCCGCATCATCGCCCGGCTCGACAAACCGACGGGCGGCAGGCTGCTGTTTCGTGGGCAGGATCGCACTGCACGCGGTTCGGGCAGGGAAGAGCGGATGTTCCGCAAGGACGTCCAGATGGTGTTTCAGGATCCGTTCTCGTCGCTCAATCCGGCCTTTACCATCAATCATCACATCGCAAGGCCGCTGCAATTGCACGGTGGAGACAAACCCAAGGCCGAGCGGGATGAGGATATAGCAAAGCAGCTGGAAAGCGTTGGGCTCGATCCTTCGGTGACGCGGCAGAAGTTCCCGCACGAACTCTCCGGCGGCCAGCGCCAACGCGTCAACATCGCCCGTGCGCTTGCGGTATCTCCGAGCGTGTTGGTCGCGGACGAGCCGACCTCGATGCTTGATGTCTCGATCCGCAAGGACATTCTCGATCTGCTGGCGCGGGTAAAGCGGGAAAAGGATCTCGCCATGCTCTACATCACCCATGATATCGCGACGGCAGCCCATGTTGCCGAAGAGATCGTGGTGATGTTTGCCGGTCAGATGGTCGAGTGGGGCGAAACCAATGCCGTCCTTGCCAATCCGAAGCATCCCTATACGCAGCTTTTGCTTTCGGCCGTGCCGGATGGTGGCCGCAGGTTTGTGACCGGCGGCAGCGCTCGCTTCCTCGAACAGGCGGAAAAGATCCGCGCACTTAGCCGACCGGTCTCGACGGTGGTCGAGGAGGTCGGCCCCAATCATTTCATGCGTGCGCTGGTCGCATCGAATTAGGAGGAATTCCCTTGGACTACCTGGTCAATCTATCGACCCTGCCGATTGACACGCAATCGCCCGAGCGCATGGCGAAGGCTGGTGTCACCATCCGCCGCGCGTTGCCGCCGGAATTGCGACTGATCACCGGCTGGGTGGCTGAACATTTCAGCGAGGGCTGGGCAAGCGAGACGACGGTCGCGATGACCCGCCAGCCGCCGACCTGCTTCATCGCCACCCGTAATCGCGAGATTGTCGGCTTTGCCTGCCACGAGGCGACGGCGCGCGGTTTCTTCGGCCCGACCGGTGTTGACGAGAGCGTGCGCGGTCTTGGCATCGGTCGCGCGCTTCTCTTTGCCTGTCTCAATGACGCAAAGGCCATCGGCTATGCTTACACCATCATCGGCGATGTCGGCCCCTCGGAATTCTACGAGAAGACGGTCGGCGCGATCCAGATCCCCAATTCCGCACCCGGCATCTACGCCGGCATGCTCAAGCTTTGAACGATCCTTCAGGAAGAGAGAATGCTCATGTCCACACCGCGATCCCCGGCTCTGCGGCTCGAAACCACCTGGAACCCGCCGACCGAGGAAACGGAATTTTCCTATGTGTTGCGGCTGAAGAACCTGTCATCGGAGCCGCTTTGGGGCTTCACCCTCTGCGTCAGCGGTCCCGGTCGTGTCGATCCAGCCGGCGTTGTCGAAGGTGCAACGGTTACCAAGCGGCTGTCCAATTTTACCGAATTCCAGCCGCCCGAGGGCTTCCTGCTGGCCGGTGGCGGGATATGGACGATCACCGTTCGTGCGCTAAGCTGGCAGTTCCGACATTGGAACGATGGCGCCAATAGCGCCTATCTCGCATTTGCCGATGGCACCACGGTTTCACTTGGCACCGAGCCGACGCGCACGTCGTCAAGCAATGCGCCGTTGAAGCGCGGCGCAGAGGTCTATCCGGTGCCGTCCAATCCGCCGGTGCCGCTGGCGATCATTCCCTGGCCGAACCGTGTCGCCGTCTCCTCCCGTCGTCCGCTTCCCGCGGGCTTTGCCTTGAAGGCCACGGCGTCGAAGGCGCAGGCTGCTGCTGAAAGCTTTACCACTCTTGTCGAGCATCTCTTTTCAGCTGAAGGACTGATCCGCTCCGAAGCGGAGGGTGCCGTGCCGGTGGAATTGCGAGAGGCCGATGGTTTGGGCGCCGAGGCCTATAGGATTGCCTTTTCGCCAGAAACCATAACGGTCGAAGCGAGCGCGCAGACCGGCTTCGTCTATGGTCTTATCACCATCGGCCAGATCTGGCGCGGCGCGCGCCTGCATCCGCAGGCTTTCCATTTCCCTGCTGCCGGCGAGATCGTCGACGAGCCCGCGATGAGTTGGCGCGGCCTGCACCTCGATGTCGCACGGCAATTCTACGGTTCGGCTGAAATCAAGAAGCTGATGGCAGTGCTTGCCTGGAACAAGCTGAACCGCTTCCATTGGCATTTGTCGGATGATGAAGCGTGGCGTGTCGAGATCGATGCCTATCCGGCTTTGACCGAGATCGGCGCGTGGCGCGGCCATGGCTTGCCGCTGCCGCCGCTTCTCGGCTCCAGCCCGGCTCGCACCGGTGGTTATTACACCAAAGCCGTTGTGCGCGACATCGTCTCTTACGCTAAGGGTCTTGGCATCGAGGTTCTGCCGGAGATCGATATACCCGGCCATTGCTACGCCATGCTGCAGGCAATTCCGGAGCTGCGCGATCCGAACGAAGCCGGCAGCTATTATTCGGTCCAGGGTTTCCCGGATAATTGCATCAACCCGGCGCGTGAGAAGACCTATGAAGTGATCGAGACGATCCTTTCGGAGCTGATCGAGCTTTTCCCGTTCAAGACGATCCATATCGGTGCCGACGAGGTTCCCCTCGGCGCCTGGTCCGGCTCGCCGGAGGCGCTGGCACGCTTGCGCGAGATCGCCGGTGATGACGTTGCGCAAGCGCATGCCAAGCGCCTGAACGTCATCACCAACACGCACGGGGCCGACGATATTCATGGCTCGGGCGCGGCCTTCCTGCAGGCGGAATTCCTGGAGCGCATCCAGGCATTTCTCGCTTCAAAGGGTTGCGTGACAGGCGGTTGGGAAGAGGCTGCCCATGGCGACAGGATCGACAAGGACAAGAGCTATCTCTGTAGCTGGCGTAGCGTCGAGGTCGCGGCCGAGCTTGCCGGTCGCGGATACGAGATTGTCGTTTGCCCGGGCCAGGTCTATTATCTCGACATGGCGATGCGCCCCGATTGGGACGAGCCGGGCGCAAGCTGGGCAGGTCATTCGGATCCGGAGAAACTCTACACCTTCGATCCCATCGGTGGGTGGACGGACGCCCAGAAGGAAAATCTTCGTGGCATTCAGGCCTGCATCTGGTCGGAATCGATGACTGACCGGGCCATCTTCGATCGGCTGGTCTTTCCGCGTCTTTCGGCACTTGCCGAAACAGGCTGGACGAAGCCCTCGGCCAAATCCTGGGAACGTTTCAAGGCATTGGCCGGCACCATGCCGCTGCTATACGGCCTGCATCAGTTGTGACAGCCTGATGCGTGGCCCTCAGGCGCGACCCGCATTGGTCGCGCCTGAGTTAAATCAATAATGCAAGGCTGGCGCTATGCCTGGCCCTTCAAGGCTGGGTAACGGCACGATGCGTCAACGGCTTCTGCAGGACATCGAACTGCGGGTTCGTTTCGGAGAAGATGGGCAGCGCGGCCGCGCCTAAAATGGCGGTATCCTTGCCGCTGGCGCCGATCATCAACCGCGGAATGCTGCGCTCTTCCGTTGGGTTGACCGGGGTGTGCAGAGGCTCGACGCTTTCGGCCAGCCCTGTCATCAAGGATGTCGGTGCACTGCCGCCAAGCACGATTGTCTGCGGATCGAAGGCCAGCTCGAGAAAGTCGATTGTCTGGCGCAGCGGCTGCACCGCCTGTTCCAGCCATGCCTTCAAGCCATGACCGTTTGCCGCGATCAATGCATCCAGGTCGTCGGGATCCAGCTCCTGCGCATTCTCTATGCCTAGACATTCGTAAGCGACGGATGGCGAGACGTAGCGATCGAGGCAGCCGCGTTTGCCGCAGGTGCAGAGCCTGCCATGCGGCTCGACGATGATATGGCCGATTTCGCCGGCATTGGCGCGGCTGCCCTTGTAGAGATGGCCGTCGAGGAACATGCCGGCACCGATGCCGCCGTCGCCGGCCAGAAAGAGATAGACGAAGCTGCCAAGGCCGCGGGCAACGCCATAGAGCCGCTCGCCGATCGCCGCTGCCGTGGCATCGTTTTCGACAAGCACAGGCAGGCCGATCAGGTGTTCGAGTGCGCTGGCAACGGGGAAGTCTTGCCAGCCCGGCAGATTCAATGGGCTCAGCGAGGTTACGCCGCCATCGGCGTAGCGTCCGGGCAAGGCGATACCGACGCCAAGCAGTCTGTCTCGATCAAAGGAAAAGGCTTTCTGCAGATCCCTGACAATCTCCGCAAGGACCGGCATCGCCTCGGTCGGTCCCGGCCTGTCGACATGGCATTCGACGCGGGCGCAGACCGTGCCGGACAGATCGGTGAGCACGCCGGCCGCACGCTGGCGCCCGAGTTCCAAACCGATGGAGTAGGCGCCAGCCGGATTGATCATGTAGGGCGTAATCGGTTGACCGCGGGCGATCTTCTGCGCCTCCATCGCGATCAGGAGATGCGAGCGCGCAAGTTCCTCCACGATATTCGAAACCGTCTGCGTGGTCAGCGCTGTCATGCGGGCAATGGCGGCCCGCGACATCGGGCCATTGGTGCGAATGGCTTCGATCACGACGCGTCGGTTGTGAGATTTGGCCTGTTCGAGATTCGTGCCTGAAATAGTCTTCATGAGAGGATAATGGAGCACTCAGTTCGTGTTGCTGCTTGTCGCGCTTCGCCAGTGCGTGAGGTGAGGGTGGCCGCATGACTTTGCTTGCCCTATGTGGGCAGTTTCTATTCTTTTGTCGATCGATTCAAGACTGGGTCGGCCCAGGTCCGTGCCGTTTGAGAGATAATACAGAAGGCTTTTTCTTTTGCGTGGATGATCGGCGCATATCTTTACTCCGGTGGGCATTCCGTTAGATTCCGCTAACCCGGTCTTTTGCCGGAATAGCGCGGAGGAATTCGATGATCAGACTGCTCGGAATAGCCATTATCTCGACCTGCATCGCAGGCGGTGCGATGGCAGCGGATGCGACATGCAAGGCCCAGGCTGCCGACAAGAAGCTGGCAGGCGCTGCATTGACGAGTTTCACCAAGAAATGCGAGAAGGATGCCGCAAGCGCCTGCGATACTCAGGCCGCATCGAAAAAGCTTGCCGGTGCCGCCAAGACGAGCTTCGTCAAGAAGTGCACCTCCGACGCAGTCGGCAGCTGAGCTGATCGTCCGAGCTCAGGATTTCTCAAAACACTCCGGCCGTCGCCGGCGGCCGGATCACAAAAGTTCCTGGTTATCAATGGTGCACGGTGACGTTGCCATATTGCGAGATATTCCTCGCTTGGCAGCCAACCGCGCTCAGGCCATACTACTCTTTGCGGTAGGTACCCTGCAGGGTCACGCCGTTCGCGAAATCGCACGTGCCCCCCTGCGACACGCGCCAGGTCTTTGCGTTGAGGCGATCGAGGCCGATCTTGCACGCGTCTCTGGAGAGTTCAGCATGTTCTTTCGCCAGCGGCACGACGCCGTCGAGACCGTCGGCATTGACATCGCCGGCATCTGCTCCGCCCGGGCCAACGAAAGTCGAGGAGAGCGAAACTGCGAGGAGACCATCGACCGGCCCGAAGATCGCAAGGTGGCCCTCATTGCCGTCGGCGCTGTTCGACTGGAAATCCGTTGAAGCGCTTTGTCCGCCCTTAGTCCTCAAGAGAGACGCAATCTGGTCGTCATAGGCCTGCCGGGCGCATGCTGCATCGCTGCAGGATTGCACTTTGGTGATCCAGCGCAGCTGCCGTTCCCGAACCTTGTCCGCATCATCGCGTTTCAATGCGGCGGCATAGAGATCTCTCACCATCGCATCGCGAGCAAGCAGCGATTTGTCCTGACAGATCATACGGTCGCTTGGCGAGCCTGGCTTTGAGCAATTGATCCCCGCGGCTTCGACAGGTGTGGCAGAAAGGCCGATGATGATCATGGCCGAAACGGATTTTGCTATCTGCATGAGGCACCTCCATCACCCGATACGTCAGCTAATTATGGCTGCTCGCGGCTTCGTAAAGATCATGCCGGCGTGCAGTTGAACTGGGCCGAATATCGCGTCGGCATTTGAAGATCGTTGGTATTCTCCTAATTTGCATTGAGCAGATGGACATCAATGGGGAGGTCACGTGGAAGGTGAAACGCAATTGTCCGGCAGGGTCACATTCCTGATCGTCGGTTCCTTGTTTCTTGCCATCACCATAGCAATGGGAGCCTTGGCACTTCATCTTTATCGGACCTATGCAAATGCGACCGCCATGGCAGCATGCACGGTTTTCTCCTGGGGCTTCGGCAGCATGCTGATATCGATGGCGCTCGTGCTTCTGACCTCGAAAAAGAAGGTGCGGGGCAGGGTCGGTACCAGGCGCGGCAAGGTGACGGTCACGCTCGGTAATCGATCACCGGGCTCCAATGGTCACGTGACCGGCGATGGCGTCGAAGCCGAAGGCGAGGCGGGGGTGCCCATCACAAGCATAATCCCCTCGCTCTTCCTGGTCGCCTCTTCGATCGGCTTGGCGCTTCTCGGTCTCTTTCTTTTCGGCCACCACCGGCTCGACCTTATTGGATCGGGAATGTTCATCGCATTCGTGATCTATATCGCGAACTGGAGCAGGCTGGCCTGGCCGCGCGAATAACGCACTTGTGCCGGTAGAGCGGGTAGAAACTTCGCCGGCTATTACAACCTCCTGCATCGTCCTCAGTAGACGATCCGATGTCAGGCTGCATCCTTGCGACCGTTTTCGACTGAGTGCTTCGCCTCCAGTGGATCGAGATCCACTCGATATGCAAACAATCTGCGGCTGGCTCTGACACTTAACGGAATAAGCAAGGGCAGAAGCAGATCGCGCAGAAACAGGTTGAGCCGACTGTTTTTCCGTTTCCTGGAAGCATTTTGCCGGGTGAGCTTCACCACGCGGGCAATGCGTGGGCGCCGCAAGTTTTCGTAACGGGCAAAGGCGGTACCGTAGTCGAGCGTATCAGCCAGACAAGATGACAAGACCACCGCATCTTCTATCGCCATTGAAGCACCCTGGCCGGCATGCGGGCCGATGGCATGCGCGGCGTCGCCGAGCAAGACGACACGCCCGCTCGACCAGACCGGAAGCTGCGGCATGTCGAAAATGGGATAGCTGCGCTCGATCCTTTCGACGGCGCGAAGGATCGATCTATTCGGTTCGGGATCGTCGGCATGCATCTGGCGAACATGAGCGGCCAGTGCCGTTGGTTCCAGTGCGCGTACCGCGTCCGGCGTGTCGGCGGGGAAGGAATCGAACCAATAGACGGGATGGGAGGCCGTCTTGATGTAGCCGAAGAAGGCTTTCTCGCCGAAGGTCATGTGCATCACGCCATCTGTAGCCGGTATATCGGCGTCGACGAGGCCGCCTGTGCCGATCAGGCCAGTAAATTGCGGCAGGGGATAATCCGGAAATACTTGCGTGCGGACGAAGGATCGCAGTCCGTCGGCGGCGACGAGCAGGTCGACGGCGAGACCCGCACCTTCGGAGAAGTTGAGCGTTACGGCATGCGGGAGATTGTCGACCTTGGTCACGCGCCGGCCAAATTGCATGATGATGCCTTCGGCCTGGCACTTTTCGATCAGGATGCCTGTGAGAACGCCGCGCCTGATGGTGACGGCGGGCGTGCCGAATGTCGCCAAATGGTCGCTCTGGTCGACGAGCGCGAGCCTTTTGCCGCGTGCGTTGCAGAGTTCGATGGCGCGGGTCTCCAATCCCTGGCGCAACACTTCTTCGCAGCTGTCCACTGCTCGCAGCCCGTTCATGCCGTTGGAAGCGAGTGTCAGAAATTCTCCTTCGGACAAGGCGGCCTCTCTTGAGCGGGCTTCGAACAGTATTGGACGAAAGCCCAGCCTTGCGAGGCGGAGTGCAAGCACAAGCCCACCAATACCGGCGCCGCATATGCCGATCGTCGCCTTAGGGTTTGTCGCTCGATTCATGGTTGCGGCAGGATCGTCAATGGGGCACATTGGTTTTTCCTTCAAATAGTTTGATAAATGAATTATTCGATGATCAAAGAAAAGTCAAATGAAGATAAGCATCACCTCGTGGACGCCATCAGCCTCGCCTGCATGCGCTGGCAGGAAGCGACGGAGAGCTTCGACGAAACCTTCGGCAAGCTGCATGGGCTCAATAGCGCCGAGCGGCGCTGCCTTAGCGTGATCATGCGCGTGCCGCAGCCTGCGAACGCCGTGGCCAGAGCTATCGGCCTTGCGCCTCCGTCGGTTACGGCCTTGATCGACCGTCTTTCGGCGCGCGACCTTCTGTACCGCGTTCCCGATCCCAACGACCGGCGTCGCGTGCTGGTGGCACCATCCGAGAAGGCGATCAGGCTAGGACGCGAAGCCTATGGTCCGATCGAGCAGGCCGGCGCGCAGATGCTCAAACAGTTTTCCGAGGCGGAAAAGCAGGTGATCTTGCGCTTCGTCACGCAAGCCATCGAGATGCAGGAGCGGGAACTCGAGCGGCTATTGCAGCAGGACAAGAGCTGATTTCGATCATCGAAAGGTGGGTTGAATGCGTGTGTTCGGTCGGCTCTTGAACTCGCTGACGGGACATCTCATTTGAATAGTCACCACTTCAACCTGTCGAACTGACAGCCTCCTGCCTCCCAACAGTTGCTGCCGGTCCTCGTAGCGATGCGTTCGCGTCGGAGGAGTTTTCATGGGCTTCATTGATCGTGACATCCAGCCGTCATCCGATGCCGGGCTGCTGGATGCCTATTCCCAATCGGTATCGAGTGCCGTCGATCTCGTTGGGCCGGCCGTCAGCCGGATCGAGCGTTTAGGTGGCCGCGCCGGACATGGTTCCGGTTTTGCCATTTCGCCTGACGGCCTTGTCGTGACCAATAATCACGTTGTCGACGATGCCAAAGCCGTACGTATCAAGACCCCGGAAGGGGCAACCGTCGAGGGAAGGGTGCTCGGGCGCGATCCGGATACCGACCTTGCTCTCATCCGCGCCAATGACTGGCCGGGCAACTGGGCGCGACTTGGCGATTCCAAATCGCTGAAGCGCGGTCATATCGCGATTGCCATCGGCAATCCCCTTGGTTTCGAATGGACCGTTACGGCCGGGATTGTCTCGGCGCTTGGCCGCTCCATGCGCGCGGCGAGCGGTCGGCTGATGGAAGACATCATCCAGACCGATGCCGCCCTCAATCCAGGTAATTCCGGCGGTCCGCTGGTCTCGTCGGCGGGTGAGGTCATCGGCGTCAATACCGCCGTCATCCAGGGTGCGCAGAGCATCGCGTTCTCGGTCGCCTCTAACACGGCCAAGCATGTGGTGTCAGAGATCCTGCGTTTCGGCCATGTCCGGCGCGCCTATATAGGCATTGCCGCCGACACGGTTGAGCTGCATCGGCGGATCGCGCTGGAGGCCGGCGTCACGCATTCAACCGCCGTGCGCCTGCGTCGTGTCGAAAAGGATAGTCCGGCCGAAAAGGGCGGCTTGCAGGAGGGTGACTACCTGCTAGCCATCGACGGTCACGCGGTATCAGGGATAGACGATGTCGTGCGGCTGCTCGATGGCGACAAGATCGACACCGAGATCGAAGTTTTGATCTTCAGCGTCGGCGGCCTGATCGAGCGAAGGCAGGTCAAACCTTCCGCACGACCCGCCATCTAGCCTATACGGCAACACATACCATCGGCAGCATCGTACTCACGGCGCTGCTGATCGTTTTCTTATCCCCTGCCGACAAGCGGCATTTTCGTTGCCATGACGGTCATGGAAAGAACATTGGCGTCGAGCGGCAGGGTTGCCATGTAGACGACGGCGCGGGCGACATGCTCTGCCGAAATCGTCGGCTCTGCTGCAGTCTCGCCATTTGCCTGCAGCACGCCGGCGCTCATCCGCGCCGTCATGTCTGTGGCGGCATTGCCGATATCGATCTGGCCGCAGGCGATATCGAAGGGACGGCCGTCGAGCGCTGTCGATTTCGTCAGGCCGGTGATCGCGTGTTTCGTGGCCGTATAGGGTGCCGAATGCGGCCGCGGCGTCGTTGCCGAGATCGAGCCGTTGTTGATGATGCGACCGCCCTGCGGCGTCTGTGCTTTCATCAGACGGAAAGCCTGTTGCGTGCAGAGAAACGCGCCGGTCAGGTTTGCGCCGACAATGGCATTCCACTGCTCGAAGCTCAGCTCCTCCATCGGCACCGCCGGCAGACCCATGCCCGCGTTGTTGACCAGAAGGTCGAGGCGACCATAGCGACCTGCAATGGTGTCGAAAAGGCTGCGGACCGATGCGGGATCACTGACATCGGCTGCAATCGCAAGAAACTCCGCCCCGGTTTCCTCCGAAAGCTCACGGGCAGCTTTTTCGAGAACGTCCGACCGGCGCCCCGAAATGACGACCTTGAAACCTGCCGAGCCGAGTGCCTTGGCGATGGCTCGGCCTATGCCCGTGCCGCCGCCGGTCACCAGCGCGATTGGGTTTTGTGCGTTCGATGATCCCTCTGTCATGCGACCCTCCCGTCCAATTCGTCTTCGATATGTGCCTGCAGGATCTCGTCGAAGCTCTGTTCGGCCTTGAAGCCGAGGTCGCTCGCGCGCTTGGCGTCGAACTGCGTCGCCCAGCCGGAAACGATGCGCTCGATCACCGGATCAGGCTCACGGCGGATCAGCGCAACCGCCTTGTCGCCGCCGACACGGCGCAGCGCATCGATCTCATCCGAAACAAGCGCGGAAAGCCCGGGCATGGTGAGATTGCGCCGTGGCCCGACCTTCGCGGTATCGAGCGTTGCTGCATGCACGAAGAAACCGACCGCCGCCCGTGGGCTTGCGAACCAGTGGCGCACCGTATCGTTGACGGGCAGGACAGCCTCTTTGCCGACCAGCGGCTCGCGCAGGATATTGGAAAAGAAGCCGGAGGCCGCCTTATTCGGAGTGCCCGGGCGAACGCAGATGGTCGGCAGTCGGATGCCGATGCCATCGAAAATGCCGCGACGCGAATAATCGGCAAGCAGGAGTTCCGCAATCGCCTTCTGCGTGCCGTAGCTCGTCAGCGGCGCGGTCAGGAATTCGTCACCGATGACGTCGGGGAAGGGGGTGCCGAACACCGCAATGGAGGAGGCGAAGATGACGCGCGGGGTATAGGCGGATTTCAGGCCCTGCTGGCGAATGGCTTCGAAGAGCGCACGCGTGCCATCGAGATTGACCGTATAACCCTTATCGAAATCGGCCTCGGCTTCGCCGGAGACGATGGCGGCGAGATGGAAGATCATATCCGGACGGTTTTCGATGAGTTTTTCCGCAACACCCGGTGTCGCAAGGTCGATCGCCAAAGCCTTGGACACGGATTGAAGCGCTTCCGGCACCGGCGGCTGGAAAGCGTCGACCAGCGTCAGGCGATCGATAGCCTTGCCGAGAATCGTCGGTTCGGCGGCGATGCGGTTGACAAGCTTGCGGCCGACCATGCCCGCAGCACCCAGGATCAAAACATGCATATCGGATTTTCCTCCCAGTAGAGCAATTCCAGGAAAAGTGCGTAGCGGTTTTCCTGGAATTGCGAGAATCAAACAGACGGGGCAGTTCATGGGTTCAATGAAAAACTGAACCGCTCCGAGCTGATATCAGTATTCGGGAGACTTCCCGAGTGAATCTCTTTGAAGGCCGCTAGTCATTCTGAAGGCCGGTCTCTCATTTGAATGCCTGCAGCCAGGCAAGCCCGGCATCCGTCGTGGTTGCCGGCCGATATTCCGCGCCGATCGGCCTGTCATAGCCAAGCTTTTCCAGAAACTGCAGAATATGACGATAATCAATCTCTCCGTGGTCCGGTTCGTGCCGATCCGGTACGGCAGCGATCTGAATATGGCCGATTGCTGCCATATGATCCTGCAGCCGACGTGTCAGATCGCCCTGCATGATCTGGATGTGATAGCAGTCGAACATCAGTTTGAGGTTCTCGGCGCCGGCCGCAGCTATGATGTCGAGTGCCTGATCCGCCGTTTGAAGGAAGTAGCCTGGCGCATCGCGATAGTTGAGCGGCTCGATCAGGATGGTCGCTCCCATCTTGCTGGCGCGTTCGCAGGCATAGCGCAGATTGGCAATGAAGGTGGCTCGCGCCTCGTCGCCGCCAGCCTTGCCGGACATCACATGCACGTTTCGCGCACCGATGGCGGCCGCATAGTCGATCGCCTGATCGATGAGCACGCAGGCTTCGTCCTCGCGGCCCGGAATGGCGGCAAGTCCATTGTCGCCAGCCGTGATATTGCCGCGGGCGGTGTTGAGGCCGAGCATGGAAAGACCAGTCTCCTCCAACGCCTGACGCACGGCTTCAGCGGGCGTGTCGTAGGGATAGTGGCATTCCACCGCGTCGAAGCCAGCGCGCTTGGCGGCGCGGATCGCATCGGGAAGGGAAAGCTCCTGCCACAGAAAACCCAGATTGGCGGAAAAGCGCGTCATGTTCAGTCCCATTCCACGTCATAGGTGCGGACGAGATCGGCGATTTGCGCATCCGTCAGCAGCGAAGGATTGGCTCCGCGTGTCAAGATGGCAAGCTTTGCCGTCTCTTCCAGTTCTTCAATCGCATAGACCGCCGCCTCAAGATCTTTCGCCGAAACGACGGGGCCGTGTGCTGCCAGCATCACGGCGCTGCGCTTGCCGGCAAGGCCGCGAATGGCATCGCCCATGGCCGGGTCGCCCGGCATGAAATAGGGCAACAGCTTCACCTTGCCGAGCTTCATGATCGAATAGGCGGTCAACGGCGGCAGCATGTTGTCGGCATCGACGCCGGGCAGGATCGAAAGCGCCACCGAGTGGCTGGAATGAAGATGGACGACGGCGCCTGTCTTTTTCGGTCGTGTCTCATAGAAGGCGGCATGCAGCGGCATCTCCTTCGTTGGCTTGTCTCCGCCGATCAGGCGGCCTTCGTCGTCGAAGAGGGCGAGGCGGGCGGGATCGAGGCGCCCGAAGGAGCTGCCCGTCGGCGTCACCAAAAGCCGTCCGTCGCTGAGCCGCGCCGAAATATTGCCGGCGGAGCCGGCGGTCAGGCCGCGATCGTAAAGCGATTTGGCCATCTTGCAGATCTGTTCGCGCAGCGCGGCTTCCTCGCTCATGCCGCCCCCAACCCATCGAAAGCGTCCGTAAAGAAGGCTTCCTCGCCGAAATTGCCAGACTTTAGAGCTAGAGCGACTGTTTCGCCCCCAAGGGTCGTGAAAGTCCAAGGCACGCCGGGTGCTATTTCCGGCCCGATAGTCAAATGCACCGCCGCGAGCGCCTGCGTGATCGCCCCGGAGGTCTCGCCGCCGGCCACGACGAAGCGGCGGGTGCCGCCATCGAACGCCGCGCGGGCGATCTCGGAAAGAGCATCTTCGACGACCTGACCCGCTTTGTCCCTGCCCAGCTGCTCCTGAGCTTGCCGCACCTCGTCAGGCTCGGCGGTGGCGTAGATAAGCTTCGGCGCATCGGTGGATTGCTGACGCAGCCATTCCAGCGCAGTGCCGGCGCCTTCGTGTGCAAGCACGATGGGATCGAGCCGCAGGCTGGAGACCTTGCCGGCATAATTGGCAACCTGCTTCCGCGTCATGGCGGAGCAGCTGCCGGATAGAACAATCGAACCACCGGCGACCTTTGGCGGTGCTTGCCGGCGTTCGGAGAGGCTGGCGAGACCCCATTCCACGTAAAATCGCGGAAGCTGGCCGGCAATCGCGCTACCGCCGGTCAGCAGCGGCATGTCGAAGGATGCTGCGGCGATGGTTCGAAGATCGTCGTCGGACACAGCATCGACGATCACATGCCGAATGCCATCGCTGCTCAATTGCTCCAGCCGCGCTTTCAGCGCTGCCGTTCCCTTTGAGACGACGTTGCGGTTGGCGAGGCCGACGGCCCCGTTTACCTGCGGGGTCAGAAGCCGTACAAGGCTCGAATCGCGCATCGGCGTCAGTGGATGGTCCTTCATCGGACTCTCCGACAGAAGCTGCTCGCCGACGAAAAGATGGCCCATGAAGACGCTGCGTCCGTTCTCCGGAAAGGCCGGGCAATAGATCGTCTGCGTCGCCCCGGTCTCCGCCATCAGCATCTCGGCGACCGGACCGATATTGCCTTCGGCCGTGCTGTCGAATGTCGAGCAATATTTCCAGAAGAAGCGGCTAGCACCGGCGTCCTTCAGCCATGCCAGCGCCTGACGTGCCTGATTAACAGCGGTATCGACGGGCGATGTCCGGCATTTGAGGGCGATGACTTCGAAGGTCGCCGTCTCGTTGGGGTGGCGTCTGTCTTGCGGAATGCCGATCCGAAGCGAAACGGGCAATCCGCTCCGCGCCAGCAGCGCGGCAAGATCGGTCGCTCCGGTAAAGTCATCGGCAATGCAGCCAAGCAGGAGTGTCATGGCCTAGCCCTTTACGCCCGGCAGGCTGGCGCCGCTCTTGGCGGCCAGGATCTTCGCAACCGCGGCGTCATCCTCCAGGCCCAGACCCGCCTCCGATGCTTCGACGAAGAGGTTGAGCGCGGCAACGGCGAGCGGAGTGACGGCGCCGGCTTTGCCGGCCTCCGAAGTGACGATGCCGAGGTCCTTGACGAAGATATTGACTGCCGAGCGCGGCGTATAATCGCCCGATACGATGTGCTCGCCGCGATTCTCGAACATCCAGGACGAGCCGGCAGACACGCAGATCACGTCATAGAGCGTCTTCAGATCGATGCCCGCCTTAGCGGCGAGCGTCATCGCCTCGGCCGTTGCAGCAATGTGCACGCCGGCCAGCAACTGATTAATCATCTTGACTTGCGAACCGGCACCGGGACGATCCCCGAGGCGGAATACCTTGGCGGAGATGGCGTCGAACACCGCAGATGCCTTATCGAAGGCCTCGGGCATCCCAGATGCCATGACGGTGATCTCGCCCGCGAGCGCCCGGACATGGCCGCCGGAAACGGGGGCATCGATGACGAACATGCCCGCCGTCTCAAGCTTTTCGGCAATGGCTGTCGTGGCGCTCGGCGCCATGGTGGTGCAGAGCAGGAATGTGGTCGAGGGCCGCGCGGTTTTCAGCGCGCCATTCTGCCCGAAAAGCACGTCTTCGACCTGCTTGCTGTTGACGACATAGATGAGGATCACGTCTACATCTTCGGCCGCTGACGCCGGCGTCGTGCACGGCGAACCGCCGTTCTCAGCAAAGCGGGTAAGAACCTCGCTGCGAACATCGCAGCCACTGACGGCAAAACCTGCCTTGAGAAGAGACAGGGCGGCGCCCCAACCCATGGACCCGAGGCCGATGACGGCGGCCTTCTTCGTGTTCTGCACGATGTTACCTCTGCAATTTTCGGCTATGTTACCGGTACCGGTATCGATAACAAGCCTCATTTTCCCGGTATTTGTCAACAGCTGGATGTTTGCCTTTTCCAGGAAACATTCTATGAAGAGGGGTGGCATCGTGCCAGCCGCCATGGTTCATCAAGGGTTGCTTGGGGATGCGCAAACCCACTCTGGAAGAAGTCGCGATCGAAGCCGGCGTCAGCAAGATGACGGCATCGCGTGCGCTTCGCGGCGTCGCCGACGTTTCCAGCGAGACGCGTGACAGGGTGATCGAAGCAGCGACGCGGATGAACTATGTCGGCAACAGGCTGGCGCTCTCGCTATCCTCGCAGCGCACCAATCTGGTCGCCGTTGTCGTTCCCAGCATGTCGAACATCGTTTTTCCAGAGGTCCTTGCAGGCATTTCCGCCGGGCTCGACGGTTCCGGAATGCAGGCCGTGTTCGGCATATGCGATTATGATGTCGCCAAGGAGCGCGAGATCATCCGTGACATGCTTTCCTGGCAGCCCTGCGCCATCATCGTCACTGGGCTCGATCAACCGGAGGAGACGGTGGAGCTGCTTCGGCACGCCAATATTCCGGTCATCCAGCTTATGGATCTCGACGGCACACCGATCGATTTCAATGTCGGACTGTCTCATGGCGCGGCGGGAGAGGAGATGGCCGAAGCGCTGATTGCGGCCGGGCGAAGACGGTTCGGCTATGTCGGTAGTGCTTTGGCGCGGGATCTGCGCGCGGCCAAGCGCAAGGCTGGCTTCGAACGCGTCCTGCATGCCCATGGCCTGGCGTTTGCCGAGCAGCGGATCGATGATGCCTTTTCCTCGATCGCGCTTGGAAAACGGCTGACGACGGCCATGCTCGCGGCGGTGCCGGATCTCGATTGTATCTATTACTCCAATGACGATATGGCGAGTGGCGGGCTGTTTTCCTGCATGGAGCTGGGCGTTGCGGTTCCTGAGAAGATCCTGATCGCTGGCTTCAATGGGCTGGATCTGGTCAATTCCTTGCCCGCGCCGATCACTACCTCCCGCTCGCCCCGGCGCGCTATCGGCGAGGTTGCGGCGCAATTGGTGCGCCACGCGGTCGTGACCAACGGGGATGCGATGGAAAAAACCATAGTGTTCAAGCCGACAATCGTGGGAATCGATGGCTATGGAGCGGCTGACGGCGCTTCTTGACATCTCTTCATAATTTTCTCTCTTCCGACGCATGCCCAGATTGATGTCGGCGACAGGTCCGTTTGAACCATGTGAGCCGTGATGCCTGCATATGGGTTCCAGCCTGATAAGCCTAAGGTTTGCAACAAGATTTCTCGGAAAATCCACAGTTCGGAAATGTTCGGAAACCGGCAGGCCAAGGTGATCGGATAGACGCACCGGAAGTTATCTTATTGCGGAGTCCGACTGCCGATGTTCCTGACCAATCCGTGGCAACGGGGAGAGTTGAGCCATATCGTTGTCACCACCTTTCATGAAAAGGGTTATCGTGACTACGGCAAGAAATGTATCGAGACCTTCCTTGCCCACTGGCCGAACGAAGTTTCCTTGGTCGTTTATGCCGAGGATGTCGAAATCGAGGAGAAGGACCGCCGTCTTCTGGTGTTCGATCATTGCGAGACATTGCCCCGGCTGCGCGGTTTTCGCGATGCCTATGGCAGCAAGCCGCAGGCAAATGGATATATCTCGTCACACAATGGGCTGGTGCGGGATTTCCGGTGGGACGCCGTGCGCTTTTCCAACAAAGTCTTTGCGGTCGCCGATGCCGTCAGGCGCTATCATAACACGGTTGATCAGCTGATATGGCTCGATGCCGATACCGTGACCCATAGGCCCATTCCGAAGAGTTTTCTCGATGGAATCGCCCCGCGTGGAAATCAGCTCGCCTCCTATCTGAACAGGAGAATCTATCCCGAATGCGGATGGGTGGGATACAACCTGCGTCATCCGGCGATATTGACCTTCATCGACCGTTTCGAAGGGGCTTATTCCTCCGGCTATTTCCTGACGCTGAAGGAAAGCCATGACAGCTTCGTCTTCTGGAAGGTGCTCCAGCAGATGGAACAGGACAAGGAAGCCAGATTCAGGCGGCTTGGCTCGAGCCTGACGAAAACCCATGTCTTCATCAACAGCGTCCTGGGTAGCTATCTGGATCATTTGAAGGGCGACAGGAAGGCTGCCGGAAGGAGCCGCAGGCGTGATCTCAAATGGCATCGCCGCGAACCATGGTGGCAATAATTCACGATCATTTTCGGCGGGGAAAGCTCTATGCCGCTGGGTGATGGCGGAGACGATCAAGTTGTTTTTTAGGGTGCATGGCACTAATCTAGGTAGCATTGAGGGATTGGGAATTCATGCTCGACGATTCGATCCTGCCGACAGAGATCGCTGTTTCACTTGGTCTGCTATGCAATATCGGTATTCCTCTTCTAGCCTTTTGGGTGGGGGGGAAATTGCCCCGGTTCCGTCTCTGGATCCACGCCGTCGCTTTCGTCATCATTCTTGCTTCGCCGCTGACGGCTATGATCCTCGGCTTGCCTGATCTGCTTCCCGAAGAGGAAGAAAGCCCGGGCGCTCGTTTTGCGTTTCTACCGCTCATCATCGAGGCGGCCATCATCGTGCTGCTCTATTGCTTGGCCGGCGCGATGCTGCTGTCCCAGTCGATCCATTCGGCAATCACGGACTGGCACGGTCGAGACCGGCTCTCGCAGCCGCCGCCTCCCCGCCGTACCGCCGGGAGGAAACCATACATCTCCAAAGGCTCCAAAACGCGATAGCTATTGTTCAGTCGAACACACGGGCGTGTTCATGCGTTGTCGGTCTGCGCCGAGGAGAGCGAGGAGTTTCGCGCCTTTCCCTTCAGCTGAGACATGTCGCGCAAAAACGCTGCGATCGGGCGGCAGTGCGGGACTCAATCCGGCTCCGGCTGCGTTCAGGCAGAGTTCATGCGAATCGGCATATCTTTATTCTTGTCCACAAGACAGGAAATAGGGGTAAGGGAAATGCTTGAAGGTTTGGTACGGATTTCGCGTGTTGCCGTGGTCGGATTGGCCGCGTTGCAACTGATGACGTCTGTCGCTTCGGCGCAGTATTATGGCGGCGATGATGATTATGCACCGCCGCCCTGGCAGCGCGACCAGGGTCGGGACTGGAGAGGTCCGCCGCGCGGCTGGGATCGTGACCGCGACAGGGGCTGGGATCGTGATCGTGGCTGCGACAGACGCGATCTTATGCGCGCCGCGCGGGCGGAAGGCTTCCGTCGTATTGATTCGGTCGACAGTAACGGACGGCGCATCGTCGTTCGCGGCTGGAACGACGGCGGTCCGGACCGCATGGTCTTCGCCAATCGGCGTGGCTGCCCGGTCCTCGACTGACGCTCGAAATAGAGCATAAGCGGAAGCCGAGTGTGGGTCGGCCTCCGCTTACATCACGGCGGCGCATGCTCTCGACTGGCTGAAAGCCATGCGTTTGCCGCGACCTTCGAGTTTTACGATAGCTTTGCCGCGCCTTTCAGGCGGCGGCGAATTTCTTTTTTGCGACCGTGACGCTGCCGACTTGCTCGCATTTGGCGGATATTTTGGCGTCAGCGCTTTGCTGCCTGACCAGAAACCGCCAATATATGCCCCACGGATCTCTCACAAGGCCGCGATCGTCCGGACGGCTTTTTCTCAGCGCATAACGCAAACGGTCCGCCTCGTCCTGTGTCGCACATTCGACTGTGATGGAAGAACTATGCTCCGAGCGGTCGAATGGTCCTGCCTCGAAGCCCATATAGGCGCGATTTCCAAGTGTGAAACCTGCAAACTTTACGCTGCCGGCCGGTCCATTCAGATTGTCGGTGAGAATACTTGAGACCCATCCGGCTGCCGAACCCGGGATAAGCGACGTATAAAGTTCGATCGCCGTTTCCATGTCATGTTGAAACCAGAGATGTTGCCTGATCTTCATCGCGACCTGCTTTCTACAAATCTTGCCTGGATGGGGCAGGGCATGAAGGAAGCATGCTGACTGCTTGCCGAATAAAATTCATGCCGCCGGTGAGCCGCCTTCTTGTTCTTTTGAGCGGTGTCACCGACGGCATGCTGGAGAGTTGCTTCTAACCGTTCGTGCTCACCCCTGCGGAGCGCGGACGGACGCGGTACACTATTTCTCAGCAACTCTACCAGCGAGAGCCATCACATAGTCATCGGCAATATCGGCCAAGGTCAAAGCGACCTCGGGCTCGTTCCAGCCGGCAGCGAGCGCCATTTGAACAAAGTCACGAAAGGCCACTTCAAGGACCTCTTCGCGCTCGACCGCGCGGTATGAGTCATTGACGGGATGCTGAGGCTTGCTGATCTCTATTGTCTGGCGAGTAGATACCATTGCTGTTTTCCCTATGACTTGCCCCGTTGGACGCACAGTACATTCACCAAACAGTCGGGCTTTGGTCTCCGAACAACTATTATTCTTCTTTTCTAATGGGTTACGCAGCGTATGTCGTTAGACGTGCATCCGGAAACTTGCAGCAGCGTCCATTTTCGCAATTGCTGAAGTGCGGTTTCGGATGGGCACAGGGATTAATGGGAAGATGTGCCCCTCGCTTGCGCGTGTCTTCCGCCGGCGCGCCTGCCTTGAGGCATCGGAATCCGCGGTCTAGTGATAATAGCCGAGGGTTTTCAGCCATTCGTCGAAGGAGTGGCTGTTGCCGGACGATGCCGGTGAGATGACCTGCCCGAGATAACGCGGGATGGTAAGGTTTCTGGCTTCACGAGGGCTGTAGCCGAACTCCTTGCCGAAGGCTCGGCTGAAGTGCGCTGCCGAGGAAAAGCCGACTGCAAAGGCGATGTCGACGATCTGCTCCCGATTGGCGGGATCGCTGAGGGCGGCATGGGCCGACAGGAGGCGACGGCGCTGAATATAGTGATGCACGCCGCCATATTGTTCGAATATCTGATAGAGCCTAGTACGGGATATGCCGAGCTCGCGGCATATGTGCTCGACCGTGAGATCGCCCGAAGTGAGATTGCCTTCGACGAACCGCCGCACGCGTTCCGTCAGGGCGAGGGTGCTATGCTGTTCCGTGCCGGTCGATTGCGCCGCCGAGGTCGAAACGGAAGCCACAATCATATTGCGCACCGTCTGGACGACATGCGGTAGATCGGTGGCTGCAAGGCGCGCGAGATTGTGTTCGACGCTATCGAGGAATTCGATCAACATGCTGACGAATACGCCGGAGAGCGCAATATTGTTCTCGATCTCGACCGGTGTGGGAACGTCGAACAGCAATGCCCTCGGCAGGAAGAGCGAGAGGCCTTTCGCCTCGGTCGAGCGGCCTCGAAAGGGGTGTCCCAGCGATCGCAGTTCCACCTTGCCGGGCTCGCCTTCCAGAACGTGGCCATCGACTTCCGTCCAGGTCCTGCCGCTGCTCGGCACCGAAACATGCCAGTGATCGATGTGATTGGTTTTCACCTTCGCCTGCGAGCGCATGTAGCTGTGGGGCGGCGTATCCTGTTGAACGATGAGCATGCCGCCAAGATTCCACGCGATATGATCGGCCGGAAAGCCGGCTTCCGGCGGGATATTATCCGGCAATCGCACGTCGGCCACGGGAGCGACATAAGCTTGCCAGGCGGCAAATTGCGCGGCCGGCTCGATATCGCGCGTCGAAAACTTCAGCGGCTGCAAGGCCGGCGGTGGCAGGGCTTCCTCCGTCGCCGCCTTCTCCGGTCGCGGGAAGCGCCGCCGTTCTGACTGTAACGACTTCCTGTCCTTGCGCCATGACGATTCCTTCGCCTCGTCTGACGCAGATCCGGATAGTTCCTCGCGCCGAAAATCAGACAATCCGTTCTCCCCGAACACGGCTGGAACAGGACGTAAGCGCCGCGCCGCTCCATCCATCATTCAAGTGGACGGCTGTCTCCGCTTCGAGCCGCCTTTTTTCAGCGAGCTGGTATGCTGCTGTAATTCCTGCCGTATTCCCAGCTCTTTCACCATACTAAAGCTTTCATTTGCTGCGCATTTTAGAAAAAGCAAGTGTTGCGGGTCGCCAAACCCATATTCCCGCTGAAATTGCCGCAAAATGTGGCGCTGGCTGAGCCGATTTGTCTCGTGCCGGTACATTTGCCATGTCAAACGCGGCATAGGGACCGGCATGCTTCGTCCGAGCACATTCAGGCGAAAGCGAAAACTTGTTCCATGGAGACGCCCTGCAAAACCGCTGCGAAACTATTCCGCTTTTGCCTCGCCGGCTTGGCAGCATCCGGCGGCCATCGTATTTTCCGAACGTTTTGACAGCGGGGTCTTGCAACCGACCAATTCCATTTCACAGACCCTATACGTAGTTTGCAGTTGCCCATTCCGCCAAGCTTGCCTAGGCAGATATCAACTGCAATTTTTGGAATGAGACATGACCGAATCCTCGATAATCCCCGTCTTCGATGGCCATAACGACGTGCTGCTCCGGCTGCGCCGCGGTGGCTTGAATTCCGTCGATGCTTTCCTGAATGGCGAAGCTGCTGGACATATCGATCTGCCTCGCGCTCGCCGTGGCGGCCTCGCGGGCGGCCTCTGCGCCATATTTATCCCGTCACCGGATCAGCCGAAGGCTGAAAATGCCGATTTCGCAACACCTGCTCAGCCCGATGCCCTGAATGAAACCCTGGCGATGGCACGGCTTCTGCTTGCAATCGAAGCCCGGTCCGAGGCAGCTGTGAAGGTTTGCCGCTCGGCCGCAGATATCAAGCGGTCGATTGCCGAGGGCCAGTTCGCTGCGGTATTCCATATCGAAGGTGCGGAAGCGGTCGCGGCCGATCTCGACGCGCTTTACGTCCTTCACGAGGCTGGTCTGCGCACGCTCGGACCTGTCTGGAGCCGCCCCAATGTCTTTGCCTATGGTGTGCCTTTCCGGTTTCCTTCGACGCCGGATATTGGCCCAGGGCTCACCGACGCCGGTAAGAATCTGATCCGCGCCTGCAACGAGCTCAGGATCATGATCGATCTCTCGCATATGAACGAGCAGGGATTCTGGGATATCGCCAAGCTGTCGAATGCGCCGCTGGTCGCCTCGCATTCCAACGCGCATGCCATCAGCCCTCACAGCCGCAACCTGACCGACAAGCAGCTCGACGCGATCCGCGATACCGGCGGCCTGGTCGGCATCAATTTCGGCGTGCTCTTCCTGCGGGATGATGGTGTCAGGAACACCGACACGCCGCTCGAAGTCCTCGTTCGCCACGTCGCTTACATTGCCAAGCGTATCGGCATCGAGCATGTCGCGCTCGGCTCCGATTTCGACGGCACGACCATTCCAGTGGCGCTCGGCGATGCGAGCGGCTTGCCGAAGCTGATCGAAGCCCTGCGCGCGCACGGGTTCGACGATCAGTCGCTTGCCAAGATCGCCCATCAGAACTGGGTCCGTGTCCTCGAACAGACTTGGGGCGGCTGAGGCGCCCTCTCGTTTCTGTCCGAGGCAGGCAACCCGCTCGACTATCGCTCCATGAGGTTGATCGACAGCGGATGCATGGGCCGTAACGTAATCTTCATGACCGGCTTGGGCGAAAGTTCGGTCGAGCCGGTTACGCGAAATTTCTGCAGGAGTACGGCGAGGATCGCGACGGCCTCCATCATCGCAAAGCCATTGCCGATGCAGACGCGCGGACCGGCACCGAAGGGCATGAAGGCGTAGCGATGGCGGTTTCGTACCACCGCCGGCTCAAAGCGGTCGGGATCGAAACGCTGCGGGTCTTCCCAAAGGTCCGCATGATGATGCACGGCGTAGATCGGCACATAGATAATGGTGCCTACCGGTATCATGTGCGTGCCGATGGTAAATTCGCGGATCGCTGCTCGCGAAACGATTGGCGCCGGCGGATAGAGCCGCATGGCTTCCGAAAAGACCTGCCTGGTGTAGGTGAGCTTACCAAGATGTTCGGCCGCCAATGCGCCGCCCTCGGTCACGGTGGCAATTTCTTCGAAGAGCTTGGCCTGGCAGTCGGGATGGCTTGCAAGAAGATGGAAGGTCCAGGCAAGACCGAGCGCCGTCGTCTCGTGCCCGGCGGTGATGAAGGTCATCAGATTGTCGATGACCTCTTCGTCGGTCATCATGCGACCGGTTTCGGGGTCGGCTGCGTCAAGCAGCATGGAAACCAGATCGTTCCGTTCCCCGCCGCTGCGGCGTCGTTCGGCAATCACTGCGCCAAGGGTCGTTCGCAGGAAGGCAACGGCCGATCGGGCCTTCTCCTTACCGGGATGGGGCATCCAGTCGGGCAGGCCAAGAAGGCCGAGCGCGAATTTCCAGCCGGTCGGCTTGAGGTAGTTGGTGATATTGCGCTCGACCTTATCGACATCGATGCCATCGCCGCCCGACATCATCGTATCGACGATAATATCGAAGGTCGTGCGCATCATTTCCTGACACAGGTCGATGGGGCTGTTCTTATGGGTGAGCCAGAGATCGCGCCTGCGCCCGGCAGCCGCAATCATGGCCGGCTGCAGTTCCAGCAGTTTTTCATGGCGAAATGCGCCGGCCACCGATTGTCGCTGCCATTTCCAATCGGCGCCATCCGATGTGAGAATGCCGTTGCCAAGGGCCGGGCCCAGCACGCGGCGGACATCCTCACCTTTGCCGAGCGCGTCGGAATTGCGTACCAGCGCCTGATAGATGAGCTCAGGATCGGCGAGATAGATCCGCAGTTTTCCACCCACCTTGGTGAAGACCATGGGCTCGGTGAAGATTTCCGGCGGTAGCGCGTCGAGCGGATTGCGGATCAGCGATAAGAGGACATGCGGCATCGAGCGCGGAGTGAGGGGAAACGTCGTCTGCGAGAGATTGGCAGCGTTCACGCGTGCATTCATCCTTCAGTGTCCTTGTTCAGCCCGGCGGATACCTGTAGATCAGGATTAAGGTATTTGCCTTACAGAGAATAAGGTGGATACCTTAGGGCTTCAGGGGGGAAACGAGATGGCGGCCAGCAAAGGTGAGAAGAAGGAAGTGGCTGTGCGGCCCGATACGCGCGAGCGGATTCTCGTCTCAACATTGTCGCTCTTCAATCAGAAGGGGCCGGAAGCCGTCACCACGGCGGAAATCGCCAAGGCCGTGCGCATCAATCAGGGCAATCTCTATTATCATTTCCGCACCAAGGAATCGCTCGTCCTGGCTTTGTTCTCCCGCTTCGAAGCCGATGCTTTGGCGCTCGTCAGGCAAGCCGATTGTGTAGAAGGTGCGGATTCGAAAGCCTATGCCGGCTTTTTACGCAAATGGTTCTCGCTGGTCTGGGCACATCGCTTCCTCTTTCGCGATATTCCCGGCCTTTTGGCTATCGCGCCCGGCTTGAGAGAGCCGATCCTGATAGTCAGCGCCGGCATGCGTGTTTCCGTCGATGCCATTTTTCAGCGCATGGAAGAGGCCGGCCTGATCAGCGCCGCCGCGGAGGAGCGCAATGCATTGATGACCAATATGCGGATCGTTGCCACCTATTGGGCCGTCTACCTCGGCCTTCAGGAGGGCGTGGGTGAATTGACGCCTCAGCACGTGCATTGGGGGCTCGGTCAGGTCGCGAACCTCTTGCGGCCTTATCTCTCGCCGCAGGCACGGGTTGATCTCGAGGAGATGCTCGCGGAACCCTTCGCCTGAGGCTTTTATGGCGGGTAAGACCTTGCCGTCATTCCCTTGGCAAAGGAACAAAGAATCTCCGAAGCCAGCCAAAATCGGATGATTTAATCTACTAAAAACATAGGGTTTATATCTAATAATTGCATGCGTCGCAGGGTCATCTATCCGTCAGACGACGCTTCCGATGGATCGTGAGGATCGCGACGATGAGATTATTCACACGGCTTGCCCTGTCGGCCGTTGCCCCGCTTCTTCTGGCACAGACCGCGCTGGCTGCCGGTGTGAACGGTGCGCCTGCGCCCTTCGACAAGGGCGGCGTAAAAGTTGCTCTGGTGAGCTATATCTCCGCTGGCGATTTCTTCCAGGCCTATCAGGCGGGTGCCGAAGCGCAGGCCAAGGCGCTCGATATCGATCTTCGCGTCTTCCCCGGGCGCCAGGACGCAGCCGCGCAACGTGAACAGATCCTCCAGGCGATCAATCTTGGCGTTTCCGCCATCGTCATCGATCATGGCCTGCCGGAATCGCTTGGCGATGTCGTGCAGCAGGCGCTCGACAAGGGTATCAAGGTCGTTGCCTTTGACGTCAATCTCAACAATCCGAAGATCCCGCAGGTCGAGCAGAGCGATCACGAACTTGCCGACCTCGCCCTGAAGCAGGTGGTCAAGGACAATGGCGACAGTTTCAAGGCGGGTTATGTCTATGTCGCCGGCTTCGCGCCGCTCGACCGTCGCAATGAGGTCTGGGATGCTTTCAAGAAGCAGAATGCCGGTGTCGTCGAAAAGGCTCGCTTCGGTAACGTCAGCGATACGACCGCGACCTCGACTGCCGATCAGGCAAAGGCGGCGCTGGCGGCCAATCCCGATATATCAGTCGTCTTCGCACCCTATGACGAGTTTGCCCGCGGCGTGAAGCTTGCTGCCACGGATCTCGGCATTGCCGACAAACTGAAGATCTACTCGGCCGACGTATCGACGGCCGACATTCAGGAAATCACCGAACCGGGCAGCCCATGGGTGGCAACGGTCGCGACCAATCCGGCCGTCGTCGGCGCCGTTTCCATCCGTGCCGCCGCCTTGCAGGTCGCGGGGCAGGAGGTTCCGCATCAGATCACCGTCAAGCCGACGCTGCTGACGCAGGAAGGACTTCGCGCCGCCAACGTCCAGACGATCGAGGAATTGGCCAAGAAAGTTCCGGCCTTCAACGCCAGCGATGCGGTGACCGCCAGTTGGATACCGGACAAGCTTTTCTAAACGGCCATTCTCGAGATGCCGGCGGGATTTCCGATCCCGCCGGATTACGTTACAGAACCGGAGTGCACATCATGAGCCAGTCCAACGTCATCTTTGCGGGCAATCGCAGTGTCACGCGCGCGGATCTCTTCGCCAGAGCCGAAGAGATTGCAGCCGATCTTTCCAAGCGCGCCGCAGAGCTTGACCGCGAAGGCCGGCCGCCACTTGGCGAGATCGTCAAGCTGAAAAATGCCGGCTTGCTGAACGCGCTGCATGAACCGCAGATCGGCGGCGGTGGCCTCGATTGGGTGGATGGCTTGCGGCTGGTGCGCATTCTCGCGCGCGGTGAGAGCTCCATCGGCCAGCTTCTCGGTTATCACTACGTCAACAGCCAGTACATCTATTGGGCCTTCGACGAGGCCCGCGCCCAGGAGCTCGGCGGCAAGACGGTCGCCAATAGCTTTTACTGGGGTGCAGCAGTCAATCCACGCGATCCCGGTCTCGTGCTGACGCGTCGCGGCAACGGTTATGTCCTGAACGGCCGCAAATCCTTCTCCACCGCCGCGCATGTGTCTGATTACATCAATGCCAATGCCGCACTCGACGACCGGATCGTCGGCTTTGCTGTCCCGACCAATCGAGCCGGTTACAAAGCCAATGACGACTGGGATAATTTCGGCCAGCGCCTTTCCGACAGCGGCAGCGTCGAGTTCCACGACTTCCCCGTCTACGAAGAGGATTTGGACAAGGCGGCATCGACCGGTGGCGAAGCGCCGGTGCTTGCGACCTTCAACACGCCGCTCATCCAGCTGGTCTTCGTAAACTTCTATCTGGGCACTGCGGAGGGCGCGCTGCGCGAGGCTGTCGATTATGTCCGCAGCACGACGCGGCCCTGGATCACCTCCGGCGTCGAACGTGCATCGGACGACCCTTATATTCTAGAGCGTGTCGGTGAATTTACCGCAGCCCTCAAGGCGTCCGCCGCTCTGGCCGACAGCGCTGCCGCGGCGGTTCAGGAGGCTCTTGCAAAGGGACATAAGGCAACGGCGCGCGAACGCGGTGAAGCAGCGGCCGAAGCCTATGCGGCAAAGGTGCACGCGACCCATGTTGCCCTCGATATTACCTCGCGCGTATTCGAGCTCACCGGCGCCCGCTCGACTGCGGAGAAATATCGCTTCGATCGTTTCTGGCGCAATGTGCGGACGCACACCCTGCACGATCCGGTCTTTTACAAGGCCAAGGAGGTCGGCGAGTTCGTGCTGAACAATCGGATTCCCGAGGTCAGCCTCTACAGCTAAACGCGGCGGCGAGGATGTGGTGGAATCTAAAAAGTGGATCGGCTCGTAATCCGAGCCGATGGCGGCTTCACCCGCGCTCAAGGTCGGTCAACGTCATTGGCATCTCGTGTGGTGTGGGTCGGTGTTGGAACACGCCACAGCTTCAGGATGGCTCGCCCGATTGTGGCCTTCGCGCAACGCTGATGGCTGATGCTCTGATATCCGGCTCACAAATCCTGTGCTCAACTCACTAATCTGTGGAGGGCTGTCGCAGCTCGCCGCAATGCGCACACGTTCCTCATTAGGATCTCTTCACTCACGAATCGCTTTAGACGTCCAGAAGGGCAGGCGATCTCGATTGAGAATGAAATCGATCCAATGGAGTCCTTCATGGCTGACATCCGCGCACCACTTTCCGGGGTGATACCGAAGATTTCCGTCGTCGGTGTCGGCGGTGGCGGCGGCAACGCGATCAACAATATGATCGCGCAACAACTTCAGGGCGTTGAATTTATAGCGGCAAATACGGATGCGCAGGCGCTTGCGACCTCCAAAGCGACCAGGCGTATTCAACTTGGCGCACAGGTGACGGAAGGTCTCGGTGCAGGCTCCCTGCCGGAAATCGGACGAGCCGCCGCCGAGGAATCCATTGATGAGATCATGGACCATCTCCACGGCACGCACATGTGCTTCGTGACGGCCGGAATGGGTGGCGGCACCGGCACGGGCGCCGCCCCGATCATCGCTCGGGCCGCGCGTCAGGCGGGCATCCTCACGGTCGGAGTGGTCACCAAGCCCTTTACGTTCGAAGGCAACCGGCGCATGCGCACGGCCGACGAAGGCATCGAGCGCCTCCGTGAAAGTGCAGACACTGTCATCGTTATTCCCAATCAGAACCTGTTTCGCATTGCGGATGCCACGACCACCTTCGAAAATGCCTTTGTGACCGCGGACCGGGTCCTGTATGCGGGCGTCAGCTGCATCACGGATCTGATCATCAAGGAAGGTCTCATCAACCTCGATTTTGCCGACGTCAAATCCGTGATGCGGGGAATGGGACGTGCGATGATGGGAACGGGCGAGGCGTCAGGGCCGGGCCGCGCGTCGAAAGCGGCAGATGCCGCCGTCTCCAATCCGCTTCTCGACGACATGAGCATGAAGGGCGCGCGGGGCGTGCTGATCTCCATTTCCGGCGGGACAGACATGACGCTGTTCGAGGTCGATGAGGCCGCCAGTCGCATCCGCGACGAAGTCTTTGCTGATGCCGATATCGTTGTCGGTGCGATTTTCGACAAGACTCTCGACGGAGTGTTCAGGGTATCGGTCGTTGCGACCGGTCTGGAAAGCCTCGCGGCACCCGCCGATCAGTCCATGGAACTTCATATGGATCGGCACTAGCTGGCCTCAGCGTGACGTTCCTGATTTACGCCTTTGTTTGTATGAAAGCCCCGGCGCTTGCGACGAGGCTTTCGTCTATCCGTCAAAGCGCGCCATTCTTCGGCGGAATGACATCGTTCAGGTGATAGTTGCCGACGACGTGATATTTCCACCGAACGGGGTCGTGAAGCGTATGCGTGCGGGCATTGCGCCAGTGACGGTCGAGATTGAGGTCGAGCTTCACCGAGGCCGTTCCGGCAAGTTCGAACAGCGTATTCGTCGCTTCGATCGCGATTTCCGTCGTCAGTACCTTCGCTGCAGCAACGGACAGCGTCGCCTCGACCACCCGCTTCTCCGTCGTCTCGACCTGAGCGGCATCGACCTTGCGGCCGGCGCGTTCGATGGTCGCAGCCGCCGCTTCCAGACGGATAGCGATCTGGCCGATCTTGGCGATGGTCAGCGGATCGTCGCTGGCGCGCTCTGCGCCGCTATCCATCCAGGGGCGCGACCTGGTCTTCACAAAATCGAGCGTTTCCGCGAAAGCGGCCCGGGCAATGCCGAGATCAACGCCGGCATGGATGATCTGGCCGACGGAGCCGATCGTCGTCGGCCGCTCGAAGCCCTTGTGATGAAGGACGACATGGTCGGCATTCACATAGACATTGTTGAGCGCCGTCGTGCCGCTGCCTGTCGTGCGTTGCCCGAAGCCATCCCAATCGTCGATGATTTCGACGCCTTCCGTCCCCTTCGGCACGAAAGCCATGACCAGCTTGTCAGCTTCATCTAGCGCGAAGACGGTGATCCAATCGGCAAAGAGAACGCCCGTCGAATAGAACTTGCGACCGTGGATGCGATAGCCGGGGCCGTCGCGAGTGATGCGGGTATTATAGTGCCCGACCGTTTTCGTGCCCCGCTCGGACAAGGCATTGCCGAATCGGTCGCCAGCCAAGGCGCGGCTGAAGAAGTAGCGTTTCTGATCCTCGGAGCCATCGACGCGCAGAGCCTCAAGGATATAGAAATGGTTCTGCGGGATCTGTCCGATCGAGCCATCCGCCTCAGCCAGGATCGCCGTGATCTCGGCCAGCGCCGCATTCGAAACGTCGAGACCGCCATATTCCTCGGGAACGGTGATCGCCAGCAGTCCGGATTGGGCCAGGGCGTCCATCTCGGCAAAGGGGAGCAGCCTCTCGCTGTCGCGCTCCGAGGCGCTAGCGGCAAAGCGCTCGGCAAGCGCTTGCGCGACTGCCAGCGCCTGTTGTTCGGTCTCCAGTACCGTGGCCTCCGGGTGCGTGGCGTTGATATGGTGCAATTGCGCGTTCATGGGCAGGCTCCGATTTTATTCGCGCCACGATGCCGCATTCGAAGCCAGGCTTCGAGAAAAGGCATTTCATTTTTGGGGATGCGGTCGCGTCTTCATTCCTTTCTCTATAGAATTAATGGTCATTTACTGTCTGGAGCGATGTTCAGCTCGATGGCCGCCGGCAATCTTGGTGGATCAATGACGGCCGGCTCGCCAATCTTCAAAGCGTGCATGTGCCAGCGCAAGCGAGGCGACGAGGGGCGTAAACCCATGGAATGGCAAGGGGCGGTTGGATTGCAGCGGGATCGGCAGAGATTTCGCCGTTTCGCCGAGCGCCAGTCTCGCCAGTGTCCGACCGAGTTGCGCCGTCATGGCGATGCCGCGGCCGTTGCAGCCGATCCCTCCGAAGAAGCCGTCGCCGAAATGATAAAGGCGCGGCAGAAAATCCGGCGTCATGATCGCCGTTCCGGTCCAGACAATCTCCACCCCAGGACGGTGGGGCAGGCGGAGTTCGGATGCGAGCCGGTCGACGACTGCGCGGCCGACACGCTCGAAGGCGCCGATGGGATTGATCGCCATGCCACCGCTGATCAGCCTGTTGTCGCGATCGAGCCGGTAGGTGAAGAGGTTGGAGCGCGTATCGCCGACAGGCCGGCGATTTGGGGCGATCCGGGCAACGGTTTCGGCATCGATCGGCTTCGTCGCCACTTGATAGACTTTCAACGGTACGCCGGTTCGGCCCATGCGCGAAGCTATGCCGCTTGTGAAGGCGTTGGTGGCGAGGATGACGACAGCCGTTTCGATTTCATGGGCCGCGAGGTTAACCCGCCAGGTGCCGGCACGTCGCTCGACGTGCTCGACCATGCTGTTTTCGCGGATCATAGCGCCGCGCCGCATGACCGCCCCTGCGAGCCCATGGAGATAATTTAGCGGGTGGATCGTGCCGCCGGAGTGATCGATCAATCCTCCCGAATAGATCGCCATACCGGTCTCGTTCCGGATGGCGCCGGCATCGAGAAATTCGACTGGACGACCAAGCTCTGTCCAGTCCTTCGCCCTTTGGCGCAGGATCGCGGCCATGTCGTCGCCATAAGCGGGCTGCAGCCAACCGGTCTGCGCGGCATCGCATGAAATCTGTTCCTCCGCAATGGTCGCAAACACCTCGTCGGCGCCCGCACCGACGAGCGACAACAGCGCATCCGCCTTGTCGCGCGGCAGCTTCTGACTGACGGTTGCCGGATCGGCCTTGGCGAAATTGGGAACCACGAAGCCGGCATTCATACCGCTGGCTCCCGCACCCAGCTGCCCGGCCTCGAGAACGGTCACGGAGCGGCCGGCGCGGGCAAGATGAAGGGCTGCGGTCAGGCCGGTAAAGCCGCCGCCGATCACGACGACGTCTGAGCGGGAAGGTAAGTCGCGGGAAAGTTCAGGGGCAGGGCCGGCTGTCAGCGTCCACAGGGTCGGATTGGTAGGGCAAGGGGCACTGCTGGGCATCAGCGGAGGGTCTCTCAATAACTACACCAGATAGCCGTCACCATAGATCAGCCGCTGAAAGGATTGCGCCGGGATGATTTCAAGCGAGGCACCCCAAATGGGAGCGCCTCGCCTTTTTACAAAATAGGTGTCGCCTACTTGATCTTATCCTTCAGGGCTGAAACGTCTTCCATCTTCAGCTCGCCGTCGGTGACAACCTTGCCGTCGGCGATCTTCCAGAGACGGAAGGGGCCGGTGATGTCGCCATACTGATCGAAAGAGACCGGGCCGATGACGCCTTCGTAACGGATCGGCTTGCCTTCCTTGATCAGGCCGAGCGCCTTGGCGAATTCTTCCTTGCCGGCATAGATCGGCGTGCCTTTGGGATCGACGACCTTATAGATGTCATCCTTCAGCTTGGATGTGTCGTCGCCGGCGATCGCCAGCGCGAGACCGACGATCGCGCCGGCGTCATAGGCTCGGTCAGCGGCCGGGTTGGTCGGCTCGATGCCCGAAAAATCCTTGTAGTTCTTGTTAAAATAGTCGGTCGATGGCGTCGGCGTCGTGCCCGAGGAGGTGCCATAGGCGTCCTTCAGATAGTCGGCGCCGACGGAATCGATAAAGTCCGGGCTGTTCATGCCGTCATTGAGCAGAAACTTCTGCGGGCCGCCTTGCGAAATCCAGGTGCGGGCGATGGTCGCGCCGTCGACCGGCGTGCTGACGAGATAGAGGCCGTCCGGATCGCCGCCCATGCCGGCGGTGACTTCCGAGGCATAGCTCGACTGCTTTTCATTGTAGGGCGTCGTCGAGGCGATCGTGCCGCCGAGCGCCTTATAGGCCTTCGAGAATTCGGCGACCATATTGACGCCGAAATCGTTGTTGACGTGGATGATCGCAAGCTTCTTGAAGCCCTTGTCGATCGCATATTTGGCGGCTGCAATGCCCTGCAGCGAATCCGATGTGATGGTGCGGAAGAAGATACCGTTGGTCTTGCCGTCGCGGCCGAGCGCCGTCAGCGTCGGCGAAGAGGCGGCCGGCGATACCTGCACGATCTTGGCGGGTGCGGTGACCGAGGTCAGGATCGGGATCGTCACCGAAGAAATGATGCCGCCGATGATGGCCGGTACCTTCTTGACCTGCACCAGCTGGGTCGCAGCATCCACTGCCACATTGCCCTGGCTCTGGCTGTCGCGCGTATCCGTCACCAGATCGCAGCCATGGGCGCCGCCGGCGGCGTTGATATCGCGGAAGGCCATCTCGACAGACTTCGCGCCCGCCTGGCCGTATTCGCCGGCCGGGCCGGTCAGTTCCATCACGAGGCCGACCGTGACTTTGCAGTCCGCGGCATTGGCGGCGCCGGCGGCAGCGAGAAGGGCCAGAGCCGTGGTGATTTGAAATATCGTCTTCTTCATCTTTGTTCCCCTTGTTCGGTCAACGATTTTCATTTCCGTTTTTTAGAACCTGTCAGGTCTCCGGCATCTGCAGCCAGGTTTCATGCAGATGCTGCCATTCGACGCCGTTGGGTGCCGATGAACTTGCGGTGAAAAGCGCGCTCGCCTGACGACGGCTATATTTGCCGGCGCGCGATTGGGCTTCGACATAGGTGAGGACGATCGCGTTCTCGGTTTCGAAGCTCGCGCGGATATCTGAAATCTCGATGTTGAAATCGCCGTGAAAGCTTCCTCGGTTTGCCCGGATCAGTTCGATGGTTTCAGCGCGGTCGAAGATACGGCCGGTTGGCGGGATCATGCGAAAAGCATGCCCGAAGGTGCGCTCGCAGCGGCCGAAATCCGTCTTGTCGGCAGTTGCGGCATCATACCAGGCCTCAAAGAAGCGATGAAAATCCAGCACTTCGGCGCTGGCCTTTTGAAAGAGGGGCGATTGCTGGCTCATATCTTCCCCGCATTGAGGTTGTAATGCATGATTGAGCCGTGCCTGCCGGTGCGGTCACGCTCCAGCGTATAGACATCGCCTTCAAGGCCAGGGCTTTGGGCGATGATGCCGGCGATCTGTCGGCGGTCGTCGTCCGAAAGGGCGATATCCATGATCTTGGCATTGGCAAGCGCATGTGCCTGATTGCGGGCGCCGACGATGACGGCGGCGACCTGCGGCTGTTCCAGCACCCAGGCGCTGGCGATCGTCGCGATATCGACACCATGCTTGTTGGCGATACCCTTCAAAGTCCTGAGCAGTGATTGGAACAGCTCCCAGCCGCCGAAGTCATCGATGATCAGCTTGTATTTGACGAGAGAGCGGTTCTCGAGTGGCATTTCCGGTTCCGGCTGCCCCAGCCATTTGTCGCTCAGGAAGCCGCCGGCCACCGAGCCGTAGCAGAGGAACTTCACCTCGTTCTCCGCCGCCAGCCTGGCGAGGCTGTGCGACGGCCGCTGATCGAGAACGGAATATTGCAATTGCTGGCTGACGAGTGGAATGCCCGCTTTCAGAATCTCGGCAATATGTGGCGTGTCGAAATTCGTCGTGCCGACATTGCGCACCTTGCCCTCGCGGCGCATCTCGTCGAGCCAGCCAAGCGCTTCGAGATAGCCGGGCAGAGAGTAGTCCCACCAGTGAAACTGTACCAGATCAAGCTGTTCGGTCTTCAGTTTGTGCAGCGATTTGTCGACGATGCCGCGAATATAGTCGCGGCTGATGGTTGCGAGCTTTTCCAGATCGGGAACCAGCTTCGTGTGGACCTTCATCGCGCTTGAGGCTTCCGTGCCGCGCTCGTTGCGAAGCCGTTCGCGGGCTTCGCCAATCAGCTCCTCGACGCCCGTATAGATGTCGGCGCAGTCATAGGTGCGGATGCCGACGTCGAAGGCGGCGATTAGGTCGGTCACCGCCTGGGTGCGATCGATTGCGCCGTGTCCGCCGGCAAGCTGCCAGCCGCCGCGGATAACGCGGGAGATCTCGTATCCGGGGCTGAGCTCAAAAGTCTTGGCGGTCATGCGGTTCATTCTCCTTCGGGCAACGGCACGGCTGTTGTTTCGGCATGGCTGAACCGCCGCTTGCCCGTTCTGACGATCCGCAGCCGGCTCGCGCAGTTGGGGTCGGGGCAGGCGATTTCCGCGTCCGAGGTCATCCAGTCGTTCTTGTGGGTTGGTCGCTGCTTGGCCGCCAGCAGCGGTAGGACGGCCGATATGGAGTAGATCGAGAAGCCCTGGCCAGCCGGGAGGGACAGCATCTCGCCCTTGAGTTCGAAATAGTCGCCCGGCTTGGCGCCGCAATAGATCGGCTTGCCCTCGGGAATGACCGCTTCCACTCTAAGGTCGAAGAGCTCGAAACTGTCGTCGCTTTCAGCCGCCATCTCAGATCTCCGCGCGTTCGAAGGTGACGTCGCAGGCGCCGTTGCGGCGGATGATGCCGCAAGCGGCCGCAAAGTGCTCGCGTTCTTCAGGGCGCGCCTGCGCTACGACGCTGCCGGCAAGCCAGCCGATCGGAAAGAACAGGCGAGCGCCCTGGCCGTAAAATAAGCCAATATCGAAGATCGCATCCGGATTGCCGCCCCACATACGCGGCGGCACGTAGCTGAGTACGATATCGCCCGGCTGCGGCGTCAGTGTCGCGTTCTCGGCGGGCAGGGCGTTCGCATAGGAAGCGCCTTTGAGATGCGCCGGCGGGATCGGGCAGGAGATTTCCGGGCCGGTCCACATGGCATGAATACCGCCGACGACGCGCGGCTCATTCAGATAGGTCCACAGAAAGGCGGCATTGTCGGGCGCCTTGGCTTCCAGCAGAGGCGCCAAGATACTGAGGCCGGAACGTGGTTCGGTGATCTTGATGGCGCGTTGGCTCATGCGGATAGGCCCTTCTTGGCTTCGGCTTCCAGTTTGCTGCGCAGGAAGGTGAACGGCCGGCTGATGTCTGCCACCAGCGCATCGCGGGCTCCCTTTGCATCCTGCGCGGCGATCGCCTTGACGATCGTGCGGTGATAATGGGCAGTATCGACCTCGCCTGCATCCGAGAAGGCGTAAATGGCGACGCGGATACAGGGGCCGGATTGCAGCCAGAGGCTTTCGATCATCGGAATCAGCACAGCGGAACCGCAGGCGCGATAGATCTCGAAGTGAAAGGCCTGATTGAGCGTCACCTCGCGGTCGACATCCTTCTTGTGCTTCAGCGCGCGCATCTCGTCCCATTCGCCGAGCATGCTTTCGATGGTCGTAATCTGGCGCGGTGTCATGCGGGTGGCTGCAAGCGCGATCGCCTCGCCCTCTATCAGGATGCGGGCGCGCAGAAGATCGTCCATCCGCTCCAGCGTGATCGGCGGCACGCGGACGGATCGATTGGGAAGGGCTTCTAATGCCTTTTCGGTAATGAGCCGACCGAGCGCTTCGCGCACAGGCATGGTGCTGGTCATCAATGCGTCGGCCAAGCCGCGGATCGTCAGCACCTGGCTCGGCTCGAAAAGCCCGCCGATCAGCGCGCGGCGCAGCTCCAGATAGACCCGGTCCTGAACGGTTTCTCGCCCTACTGGCGCAAGCTGTGCGGCAATCGGATCGCTCTTGTCGGCGGTGGCCTTTTGCATTCGAAATCCCTTTTTCGGCTTGCGGAGATAATTAAAGCTGATTAGCGTGATCAATGCAAGTGTGATCACAAATCAAATAATCAGGGAAGCGGCAATGATCGTTTTCCGGTCAGAGGGATCTCATGAGTACGATAACTGAACGGCATGGGGAGGAAGCCCGGCCCGTTCTGACAGCCAAAAACGTGGTGCGGCGTTTCGGCGGTCTCGTGGCCGTCAACGACGTTTCCTTTCACGTGCGCCAGGGCGAGATCCTCGGCCTGATCGGCCCGAACGGCGCCGGCAAGACGACGATGTTCGACCTTCTGGCCGGCAGCGTCGCGCCGAGCAGCGGCGAAATCGTCTTGAATGGCACCGCAGTCGCAAGTGAGGCAACCCATCGGCGGATTGCACGCGGTCTTGGACGCACGTTCCAGATCCCGCGACCGTTTCCCAATCTGACGCTTCTCGACAACGTCATGCTGGCCGCCCAAGGTCAGACAGGAGAGCGCCTACTGTCGAATTTCCTGCGGCCATGGAAGGTCGCCGCTGAGGAGAAGGCCGCCCATGCAAAGGCGATGGAATTGCTCGACCTCGTTCACCTGATGCGTCTGGCGCATGAACCGGCGCGCGTTCTATCGGGCGGTCAACGCAAGCTTCTGGAGCTTGCTCGCGTCATGATGGCCGATCCCGCCCTCATCCTGCTCGATGAGCCAGCGGCCGGCGTCAATGCTACTCTTCTGGAGACGATCATCGACCGTATCCGCGATATCAACCAGCGCGGCGTCACCTTTCTTCTGATCGAACACAATATCGATATGGTCACCCGCCTGTGTCACCGCGTGCTTGTGATGGCGAGCGGCCAGCTTCTTTGCGAGGGCACGCCGGAAGAGGTCGCCAGCGATCCGCGCGTCATCGAGGCCTATCTGGGAGGCGCAGCATGAGCGAACCGGTCTTGAGTGTTCGCAATCTCGTTGCCGGTTACGAGCCGGGTGTTTCGATCGTGCGCGGTGCTTCGATTACGGTGGCCGAGAAGGAAATTGTCGTCGTGCTCGGCCCCAATGGTGCCGGCAAATCGAGTTTCATCAAGGCGATTGCCGGTCTGGTTCCGGTTGAAAGCGGCACGGTCGAGCTGGCCGGCAGGGATATTACGAGTACGCCTGCGCACATCATGGTGCGGCTCGGCCTCGCCTTCGTGCCGCAGACGGAAAACGTTTTCCCACTGATGTCCGTCGAGGACAATCTGAAGGTTGCCGGCGGAATTTTGAAGCCGAAGGATGTGCCTGCTCGTATCGAAGAGATGTATGCGACCTTTCCGGATCTCGCCCGTCATCGTCGCATCGCGGCCGGTAATCTCTCGGGAGGGCAGCGGCAGATGCTGGCCGTTGCGCGCGCTCTTATCGTTCACCCGAAGCTTCTCGTGCTCGATGAGCCCTCGGCGGGCCTCTCGCCGAAATTTGTCTCGATGGTCTTCGACATGCTGAGCGAAATCCGCAAATCCGGCGTCACCATCCTGCTGGTCGAGCAGAATGCCAAGGCGGCGCTTGCGATTGGCGATCGTGCCTATGTTCTCGTCGAGGGCAAGGACAGGCATGAAGGCGTTGCGTCGGAGCTTTGGAACGATCCCGTCATTGCCGAACTCTATCTCGGGCAGCGACCAGCACCGTCGATAAAGGGAGGTGCGGCATGAACCTGCAATTCATCATTGATGGCCTGCTCACGGGCTCGATGATTGGCCTTGGCGCGATAGGTGTGACGCTCACCTATTCGATCTTGCGTTTCTCGAACTTCGCCCATGGCGATTTCATGGCCTGGGGCACCTATGCGACGCTTGCCGTCGTCAGTGCTATCGGCGCAATCTTCGGCAAAGTCGCTCCCATTGGCCCGCTTTCCTTCGGTTGGCCGCTGATCGTGGCGGTGATCGTGGCGATGGGCTTTACCGGCGTCCTTGCCCTCGCACTCGATAAGGTGCTGTTTGCGAGACTACGCGCCAAAGGCCAGTCGATCATCGTCGTCATGGCAAGCTTCGGCGCTTCCATGGCGCTGCGCAGCCTGCTCGAATTTCTCTTCACGTCGCGCCCGACCTATTTCAGCCGCGCCATCCAGATCGCCATGCCCGTCGGTTTCGGTATCCGCATCACGCCCGATCAGATCGCCCTTTTGATCGTCACGGCACTTTTGGTCTTCGGCGTTCATATGCTGATGACGAGGACGCAGACAGGGCGCTCCATGCAGGCGCTGAGCCAAAATCCGGCGCTTGCCCGTGTCGTCGGCATAAATGTCGCCAACGTCGTGCGCGTCACCTGGCTGATCGGTGGAGGGCTCGCCTGCGTTGCCGGCGTGATGATCGGCATTCTCGTGCAGATCCGGCCGTTGATGGGCTTCGACATGCTGCTGCCGATGTTTGCTGCGGCCATTCTCGGTGGTATCGGCAGCGTGCCGGGCGCAGTTTTGGGTGGATTGATCATCGGCCTTGCCGAGGCAGCGGCTGTTCAGCTGATCGGAGCGGAATGGCGTGCCGCCATCTCGTTCATCATCCTGATGGCGGTGCTGTTCATCCGGCCGATCGGCCTTTTCGGAGTGAGGGAGCGATGATGGACATTATTGGCTATGGCGCTTTCTTCCTGACCACCGCGCTGATCTTCTCCTTCATCACCCTCGGCCTGAACCTGCAATGGGGCCTAACCGGCCTCTTCAATGTCGGGCTCGCCGGCTTCGTAGCGATTGGCGCCTATACCTCGGCCCTTCTGACGACGCCGGATACGGCCGGGCGGTTTGGTGGGTTCGATCTGCCGATCCTCGTCGGCTGGCTCGGCGCAATGATTATCGCCGGTCTTGCCGCCGCCATCATCGGTGTGGCGACGCTCCGACTGAAATCCGATTATCTGGCGATCACAACCTTCGGCGTAGCCGTCGTCGTCCAGCTCGTGGCGCTGAATGCGCAGAAACTGACCGGTGGCCCCTTTGGTATCGGCTTCATTCCGCGCCCATTTTCGAACCTCGCCGAAACGCCGCTTCTTTTCAATTTGGCCAATCTCGGCATCGTGGTCGTCGCATTGCTGATCGTTTATTTTGCGCTGGAGCATCTTGTAAAAAGCCCCTGGGGACGTGTTCTCAAGGCGCTGCGTGAGGACGAGCGTGCCGCCATTTCTCTCGGCAAGAGCGCTCGCTTCTATCGCGTACAGGCCTTTGCCGTCGGTGGTGCGGTCATGGGATTGGCCGGCGCCATACAGGCGCATTTCATTGGCTTTATCGCGCCGGATAATTATCTTCCGATCCTGACCTTTCAGGTCTGGGTCATGCTGATCGTCGGCGGCTCTGGCAGCAACAAGGGTGCTATCGTCGGCAGCGTTCTGGTCTGGGCTATATGGGCTGGTTCCGGTGCGCTGACGAGCATCCTCTTTTCGCCCGAACAGCAGGCTCGCGCGGCATCGCTGCAGATCGTGGCAATCGGCATCATGCTCTGCATCATCCTGCTGGTGCGTCCCGGCGGCCTCTTTGGCAATATGCCGCGGCGGCGATCAGCGGTCGCGCCGCAACAAAAAACGGCCGAGGACAAGAACAGCGCCGCCTCATAACCTAGCGCCTGAGGGAGCTGGAGCGTTGCTCCAGTTTTACGCTATGCGCAGTCGCAAGGCGTGTTGCCTCTAACCTTTAACGGCGCCTGCCGTCATCGAGCCCGAAAGCTGGCGATACATCACGAGGCCGAGCAAGGCTGGCGGCAAGGCGCCGAGGATCATGACGGCGGATGCCAGCCCCCATTGCACGCCGCCGCCGCTGGCCGCGAAGAAGAAGGAGGCGCCGACCGTCATCGGGACGGCGCGGTTGGTCGTCAGCATCAGGCCGAAGAGGAATTCGTTCCAGGCAGTGATGAAGCCGAAGATGAAGGTGGTGACGAGCGCAGGGCGGATCACCGGACGAATGACCATGATCATGATCTGGAAGACGTTGGCTCCGTCGACCGTCGCGGCCTCGTCGAGCTCTATCGGTATGTCGGATATGGCATTGACCAGCATGACCAGCGCCAGCGGGATATTGACGATCGTCAGAATAAGCCCGAGGCCGATCCGGGTGTCGAGCAGGCCAAGCCACTGATACATCATATAAAGCGGGATCGCGAAAACGACCAGTGGCACGGCGCGAAGGTTGATAACGAGTGGAAGCAGGAGCTTTTGTCCGGTCTCGCTACGAGCGATCACGTAAGCCGCCGGGAAGGTAAGCACGATCGCCAGCAGAGTGCCCATGAGCGCTGCCGCGGCGCTGTTTGCGAGATAAAGGAAAATGTTGAAGCGCTCGATGTCCGTCAGTACCTTGACGTAGTTGTCGAAGGTCGGCTGTTCGATCCAAAGGCCGGGATTATTAGAGATCTCGCGTGTGGTCTTGAACGAAGTAATGAGGGTGACGAGGATCGGAAAATTCATCGCGAAGACCACGATACCATAAACGATCCAGCGTAGGAGTTTCAGCATCTCATCTCTTCCTTCGCGCGCCAAGCCAGTTCAGGCTGTAGAGAACCAGCAATGAGGTGATGAACAGGACGACGGATGCCGCCACCGCCTTGCCGATGGCGCCCTCCTTGAAGAAGGCCTGGTAGATGTAGATCGACAATGAGGTCGTCGATCCACCGGCCCCGCTGCCGGTCAGGGCGTAGACATTGTCGAACACGCGGAAGCCGTCGATGAAGCGGATGAAGAAGGCGACGGTCAGCGTCGGCAGCATCAGGGGCAGTTCGATACGCCAAAGCCGCTGGAGACCGGTTGCGCCATCGAGCGCTGCGGCCTCGCGCACATCTTCGGGAATGGCGATGTAGGCGACGTAGAAGAGCAGAAAGGCGAATGGCGTCCATTGCAGCACTTCGACGGCGACAAGCGTGCGGAAGGCGTTCTGATAGTCGAGGAAAGCCGGGCTGTCGCCGAACCATTCGAAAAGATAATAGGGTACAGGTCCGGCAAATTCATGCAGCACGAGGCGGTACATCAGGCCGACCATGGCGGGTGCGACCATCAACGGCAGCATCAGCGGAGCCATCAGAACAGGGCGTGCCGATAGAAGCGGCTTCAGAAAGATCGCCAGGAAAAGGCCGAGCAGGCATTCCGAGATAGCCGTGATGATGCCAAAGCGGAAGGAGAACCAGACGGATTGCCAGAATGCGGCTTCCGTCAGCACTGTGACGTAATTGCCGACGCCACTGATCCGTGGGCTGCGCAAAGTCTCAAACGAAACGGCCGAAACGGAATAGAGAAGATTGAGAAGAGCCGGGAAGCCGAGGAACAGCAGCAGAAACCCGACCAACGGTGCCAGGTAGAGCCTGCCTTCGGCGCGTTTTACAAGAGCCATGGGTTTCAGCCGTATTGGCCGGATGCCGTCAGAACCTTTTCGCTTTTCGTCGAATCGCGAAAAGGCTCTATTCTTCTGTTTTTACGCAATTCCGGACGGAAAACCGCAATACACTTTTCCTGGAATTGCTCCAAAGCCGGCACCCGGCCTTCTCCTTATTTCTTTAAGAGATCCTGCATGCCGGCCTTGGTATGGGCAAGCGCATCCTCAAGGCTCTGCTGACCCGACCAGTAGCCGGTGAATTCCTTGGCCTGCAGCTCGTAGATCGATAGTGCCTTGGCCGAGGTGGCCCCCGTCATGACGTAGCCATATTTGCTGGCAAACTCGCCGAGCTTTACGAGATCGGGACGTTCCTTCGCCACCTTGGCGACGACATCCGGCGCCAGCGCCGGTGAACCGCCGGCACGCGCATAGGCAAGAGCCGCATCCTCGGAGGACAGCCACTTGAGGAACTTGATCGCGCCTTCCTTATTCTGCGCGTTCTTGTTCAGCCCTAGGCCGAGACCGTGGATATGGTCGGCGCGACCATTTGGCCCGGCCGGCGGCGCAACGATGCCGGTGACGTCGGCGACGGCAGGCGACTTCTTCGCATCGGTGAGCTCGGCAGCCGCGGCATTCCATTGCAGGGCAGTCGCGGCCTGGCCGGAGCTGAAGGCGGCATTGGTTTCGGCATATTCGTAGCTCAGCGAATCCTTTGGCGATGCGCCGGCATCGTAAAGCGTCTTATAGAGCTTCAGTGCCGTCTTATAGGCATCCGACTCGATCGTGACATTGCCGCTCGCGTCCATCCAGTCGCCGCCATAGGAGCGCGGCAGGGATTGGAACACCATCATGTTGAAGAGAAGGTTCTTCATCTGCAGCACGGTGCCGTAGCGGACTGGGCTCTGGCGGTTCACCTGCTTGCTGAAATAGAGCGAAGTCGCTGCCCAGTCATCCCAGGTCCAATCGTCAGGCTGCTTCGGTGCCAGCTCCTTGCCGAGATATTTCTTGGAGATCTCGGCATATTTGGCTTTGGCATCGGGATCGGCGATGAGGGCATCAATGAGATCCTTGCGGTAGTACATGAAATGCAGCGACAGGTCCGTCGGCACGCCATATTGCTTGCCATCGAACTGCATCGTCTTCAGCACCGTGTCGCCGAACACTTTGGAGGCATCCGCATTAAGTTCGATCGGCTCCATGTAAGGTGCATAGCGGCCGATCGAATAGGTCGCGACCAGATTGACGTCGAAGGCGTTCGAGCCGGCTGCCATGTCGGCCTGCAGCTCGTCAAAAAAACCGTCGCGATTGAAGAACAGCAGCTCGACCTTGTCGGCATCCGGTGCCGTCTTGTTGTAGAGATCGGCGGTGGCGCGCAGCGCCGTTTCCTCCGAGCCTCCCGGCCAGCCGAGCACCACAACCTTGGCATTGGCAAGTCCCGGCAGGGCCGTTGCCGACAGCATGAGGGCAAGTAGTGTGGACGATATGTGCTTGAATTTCATTTTTGTTCCCTTTCCTTATCGTTGTTTGTTGAATTGGGCAGGTCTGTTCATCGATGGCGCGCAGCAAGATCTGCCGCGCCGATGATGCCAGCATTGGAGCCGAGGCTTGCGGCGACTAGGCGCGGTGCCAGATGCGGCGGCAATCCCTCGAGTTGCGCACTGACAGTGTCTAGATAGCCGGATGCCAAACCGATACCGCCGCCGATAACAATACGTTTCGGCGCGAACATCATCTGGATGTCACGGCATAGAAGCGCGATGCGTGACGCCGACTGCGTGATGATCGCTTCGGCCCAGGCGGCACCTTCGCGTGCCTTTTGAAAGATCTCGTGTGCCTCGGCCGGATGCCCGGCACGGGCGGCTTCGGCCGCCATCCACCGACCCGAAACGAGGTCCTCCAATGGTGACTGGCCGTGTGTCGGTCCGCGAAGCAGGCCGAAATGACCTGCCAGACCCAATAGCGGCCGCCCATTAATTACGATGCCGCCGCCGATGCCCGTCGATATGGTCAAAAAGACGGTATCTTCGTTGGCGCCGGCGCCGAACCTGTGTTCGCCCCAGGCTGCAGCCTGAGCATCGTTGACGGCGAGAGCCGGCTTGCCGAAGAGTTTGCTGGCCTGTGCCGCCAGCGGATAGCCGTCCGGAATTGCGAGTGTCGCGGGATTGAGGGTCGACCAGCATCCGTCCCTTATCAAGCCAGTTGCCGCGATGGCAACGCGCTCATATCGACCGACCCAGGACTTTGCCCGCTCGGAGACGGCCGCCAGCCAGGCGTTCGGGTCTGCCTGCCGGCTGGTTGCGATGGTTGCCTTATCAAGTACCTGCGCGCCCTGGACCAGGGCCGCCAGGGTCTTAGTGCCGCCGATATCGATCGCCAGCGTTGCATCATTGCGCTCGGAAAAGGCAGCGGAAACAGCGCCGTCGAACCAGAGTGTCACATGCTCGGTGCGCGTGATTGCCGATCCGACGACGACGGCACAGGCACCGGCCCGCACGGCATCCGCCGCCTGTTCGGGTGTGCGGATGCGGCCTTCGCCGATCACATAGGGCGTGAGCTTCCGCATGGCGGCAATCAGCGCGATATCCGGCTCCACCGGTTCGGGGCCGCCGACATAGCCGGACATAGTCGTGCCGACGAAATCGACGCCGGCGTCGAGGGCGCGTTTGGCATCCCCAACACACGAGCAATCCGCCATCGACAGCAGACCTCGGGCCTTGATGGCGGCAATCAGCGCTTCGATCGTTGCCGGACGAGGCCGGTCGGTCGCATCGAAGGCGATGATATCGGCGCCGGCATCGGCCAGCGCCTCGACATCGGTGATAAAGGGAGTGATGCGCACTGGGCTGTCATCGAGATCACGCTTGACGATGCCGATGATCGGCGCGTCGACGGCGGCCCTGACGGCTGCGACGTAAGCCGCCGACTCGATGCGCAAGGCACGGGCGCCAGCGGCCAGCGCCGCACGCGCAAAGCCGCTGACGAAAATGGCCTCATCCATCGCCCCGCCCGGTACGGGCTGGCATGAGACGATGAGGCTCAGATTGAGATCTTCCTTGCGCATTCGGCACCCCTTTCGGAGCGCAACGATAGAGAATGATCACCAGAAAGCAACCGGTTTTAAACTGGTATTATCGCTGCAGTTCGAAGACGAAATCATAGACCTCGCCCTTGTAGCGGGTCTCGCAATATTCGACGATCTCTCCGTCTGCGAGAAAGCACCGCCGCTCGGTCGTCAGGATCGGTGCGCCCGGTTCGCAGCGCAGATGCTGCGCATCCTCGGGCGAGGCGGCGCGCGCGCGCATGCGCTGGACGGCACGCCTAGGAAGAAAGCCGCGCTCGGCCAGCGCCTCATAGAGGGAATCGCCGACGAACGAAGGTGAGGGAAGGAAGCGCACGGGCACGGCGGCATGTTCGACTGCGATCGGTGCGCCATCGGCTGTTCGCACGCGGCGCATCCGCAGGACTTGCGCATTGGCTGAGATGCCGAGCGCCATCATCTCCGCCGGCGAAGGTCGGGTTAACTGTTTGGAAATCCAAACGCAACCGGGCTCCATTCCACGAGCGCGCAGGTCCTCGGAGAAACTGGTGAGGGTGGAAAGCGATTTTTCGACGCGCGAGCCAATCTCGCTGCGGGCACCCTGCCGTCGGCTCAACATGCCTTCCTCCTCCAGCATGGCGAGTGCTTTTCGAACGGTGACGCGCGACAGGGAGAGGGTTTCCGCAAGCGATCGCTCGCCCGGCAATACCGAGCCGGATTTGAAGGCGTGGCTGCGGATGGCGGTTTCGATCGCGCTCTTCAGCTGCTTGTAGAGCGGCATCCCCTCTGTGCCGGAAGCAAGCTCTTTCCTGACCAGCTCAATAATATCAGTTGCCAAGGCAGACTTCCCGTTGATGGCGTGGCGACGAAATGTCGCCCTGTTTGCTACTGGTATTATACTGTACAGGTTTTTGCGATCTGTCGAGGCGGGTAAAGGGCATACCGGTCCGCTGAAGCGGACCGGTATGCATTTCATATTAGGAGGCCAGAGCGCGGCGTGCGGTCTGGGCTGGCATGGCTTTGCCGGGGACCCGCAAAGGGGCCTTTGCGACGACGGGCGAAATGCGGGTCGTATTGCTCTTGGTCGCTCCCAGCCAGCGAAGAATCGCGTCGAAGCCGGGCTGGGCAGCCCGCTTGAATTCCGGGCTCATCTCCTCGTCCATGCCGCAGAGCGAGGCAATTTCCTGGAAGTCGACACGTCCTGCCCGAAGGGGAGGGCGCGACTGGAAAACGATCAGGCCGATCATGAAGCCTTTGATATTCTCGAAGCTACGCGGCTGAAGCAGCGGCTTGAGCCGCATATCGCAAAAATCCGAAATCTTGCGCTGGAAAACGTCAGAGGCAGAGCTTTTCTTTATGGGCATTATTCATTCCTTGCAGGCGACATCATCCAAAGGTCGGGGTGTGGCCCGCTAAAGCACGCAGGTTAACGAAGCGCAAACAACCGACCGATTGGCCGCTTTCAATTCTACGATACGTCACCATTTGGCAAGTGAAAGATCGATCACGCTTCGGTCGGCACCGTTTCCGGCACGAGGCAGCGAAAGAGATCAGAAGTGTTGTCGTCGAGCCATCAAGACCATGAAAAAACTGTAACTTGCCTCCCGTGTCATTGAGAGCGACATTTTCCTTGCGCCGGAATTATGAGGTGAAAGACATGTCAGTCTTGGAAATGCTAGTCAGACGCCGGATGCAGGAAGAATATGCCAAGGGTACATCGCCGGAGCGCATCACCCGGCTCCTGCAGGAATTCTTCAACGGAGCAGAGGCCTCCCAAGCCGATGCACTGCGTTCGGAAGAGTATGCTAATGAATTCAAGATTACAGGTAGTTAGACTGTGACCTTTTGAATGAGGCAAGGCGCTGTTTTTTACAACGCTTTGCTCATTGTTCTCGGCTTTCCGATCTGGCCGGCCCGCATCGGCGGGATTCGTTCAGCAGGCGAATGGCTCCGCGTATTGCGGAGTCCAGGCTTGCATAGCGCCGATGATTTCGTCCGCGCCCTTCCTCTCCGCTATTCATTTCGCTCGGATGCGAATTGAGACCGGTGGCTTAAAATCCGATTTCCGGGCTTCCTCCGAGGCGCGACAAAATGCAGGTCACGGCCATGGTGTCTGTGACGGCTGCCTTTCTCCGTCCAATGATGTGCGTTTCCGGTTCTGTCAGAGCGGTTCAGCTTTTCATCGAATATATGAACCGCTCCAGCTCTTTGTCTTCACGCAATTCCGGACGGAAACGGCTGCGCACTTTCCTTGGAATTGCTCCAGGCTGACCTATGCAAGGTCGGAGTGCAATCAGAGAACGACGACCTTTGTTCCCACGCCGACCCGGCCATAGAGATCCATGACATCCGGATTTGCCATGCGGATGCAGCCGGACGACACCGCCTTGCCGATCGAGTTCGGCTCATTGGTGCCGTGGATGCGGTAGAGGGTGGAACCGAGATAGAGCGCTCTCGCTCCGAGGGGATTATTGAGTCCACCTTCCATGTGGTCAGGCAATTCCGGACGGCGAGCGATCATTTCTTTGGGCGGCGTCCAATCGGGCCACTCCGCCTTGCGGCTGATCGTCTCGGTGCCCTTCCAGGCGAAGCCCTGCTTGCCGACTCCGATGCCGTATTTGAGGGCAGTTCCGTCGTTGAGCACGAGATAGAGACGCTTTTCCTTGGTGGAGATCACGATTGTGCCGGGATCGTAGCCGGAGAAGCGCACAACGCTGCGCGGGATCGGCGACTGCGCCAGACTGGCCCGCTTGTCGTCCTTGAGCCCCGGACTGAATTGGGGAGACACCGCATTCCGATCGATCGAAGCCTGGCGCCCTGGGCGAGGGGGTGGCGGGAAATCGCCGTCCTCGTCGTCATAGTCGTTGTAAGGGTCACCCCGATAATAATAGCCATCGTCGAGACGCGGATCGTCGCGATAGCGCGGCGGCGCCTGCCGCGAATAGTGCGGAGCGACATAGCCGCCATCCAGATCGTCGCCGTAATCCGGTAGATATCTCCATTCCTGCGCATGCGCGGCGGCGCTTGCCATCAGTAAAGCCAGAGCGGGCAAAAGAACAAATTTTTTAGTCTTCACGTGATAACCATATTTCCCGAAGAATGCATCGGATTGCACCCCGCGTCGACGGGGCGTGCGTGCTGCAGACAATTCCGGAAACGGCGGGCGTAATTGTGGCAACGGCGATTGAAAATCGTGATTTTCCGACCTGTTTTGAAGTCTTTGTAAAGATGGGCAAAGGGGCGGCCACGCTGAGCGTTTCTGTCATCGGCCCGAAAAGATCGGAGATTACTTGGCCGATACTGCCAGTTTCGACCAAGCGGGATCACTGGAAGGATCCGTAGACCAGAACTGGATATCCGCGAAGTCAATTGATTGCACGACACCCGGAAGAGTGTCCCTATAGATTCCAAAGCGCGGTTGAACGTCGATGAAGGGGCGGCCGTCTTCATGCCGCATACCGTGATCGAGAAAACCGAGACGCCCCGTATAGGAGGGGTCGCAGGCGCGTCCGTTGAGATAGACCTGTATGGCGCTTGCACCCTCCTGCAAGCTCGGCTTCAGCATCACATTCACATCATTCCAGTCACCCACATTGAGATGCCAGGGACCGCAGATTATCTTGGATTGACCGGCGTTGCAGTCAGCGCTCCCCCGCACCTTGGCAACGAAGTTCGCGCCTGTTTCCGATGGTATGGCCTCGATTTTGAACAAGGGATTTGCCGCTTGGCAAGCTCCAAGAGGCTTCGTCTCTTCCGTTGGAATATTCTGTTTCACCTGATGAATGACGGTGCGGTTGCCCAGCCCCCGCCAAGGGGCTTCGAGCCGGAAGGCAAAATGGTACCACGTCGGCTCATCGAATTTGATAACCTCTTTCTTGATTTGAATCTCTACCCGTTCAGTCGGTGCATCGCCGACACTCTGATCGGGAGCATCGCCGGGATGCACCGAGATACGCAATATCGGCCTGGAAGGGGATGAGAGATCGCAAATGATACGCGATCTCCATGAGCCAGGGTCCAGCCTGCCGCTGATCTTCCAGAGCTTGGATGGATGTTCGCCATCGACGGCGCATAGGTCGGCAAAGCTGCCCGACAGAGGGACCGCTGTTTCCTGTGCGATGGCGTGCGATCCGTTCAAAGCACCCAGGCATAATAAAACGAAGGCAAGCTGTGGTGTTCTCAAGGTCATCATCGTCGGTCTTTTCCGCAAGACGGGACAGGGTCTGAGAAGTAGCGGCTCCAGCCAGCTTTCTTGACCAACGATATTGGTTGCAAAGCCTCAATTCATTTCTATCGGCCGAAAATTGCGGGTCAAGAGTGTTTCGATCGGCAATGTCACGCCGTTCGCCGCACGGATGGATGGGCGCCAAGATGCCATGCTCGAGAAAGCGCCTTGGGATTTGCGGGCGTCGCGGAGCTTGAGATTAGCCATTGCTGGCCTCCTTTTTGCCGGCGGGTATAGTCCTATCAAGGTTATTCGTGCCTTTGGTGCCAATCGGCCTGGGGTCTGATTTTCCGTAGCCGTCGAAGATGAGGCTGGCGGCGCCGATCAGACCGGCATGCCGTCCGAGCTGTGCGGCAACGATCGGCACGTCGCGATAGGCGGGCATGGCGCGCTCGCGAACCGTCGCCGCCATTTGATCGTGCAGAAGATCGAAGCCATGCGAAATTCCTCCGCCCATGACAAGCACGTCGGGCGAATAGAGATGAAGCAGGTTTGTGAAGCCGAGCCCCAGCCACCGCGCCTCGGCAGCCAGCAGCTCTAATGCATCGGCGTCGCCCTTTCGCGCGGCTTCGACGACATGCCGTCCGGTCACGTCGGCATCGGCGGCGAGCTTGCGCAGTATCGATCCGTCTGATGGCTTGGTGCGGGCCGTTGCCCGCCTGCCGAGTGCCGTGCCGGAGGCGACGGCCTCAAAGCAGCCGACTGCACCGCAAAAGCAACGTTCGCCCTCATTTGTGATCGTCATGTGGCCGATCTCAGCCGCCAGGCCCCGTCTGCCATGCAGGATCCGGCCGTCGGCAATCACGCCACCGCCGATACCAGTCGACACTGTAACGAACACCATCGATCCCGCCCCGCGGCCGGCGCCATATCGCCACTCGCCAAGCGCTGCCGCATTCGCATCGTTTTCGAGCCTTACGGGCAGCTTGAAATGGTTTTGGAGAATCTCCGCCAGCGGGACCTCATGCCATCCGACCAGGGTCGGGGCGGCAATAACGACACCGGCATTCGGATCAAGCGGACCAGGCGCGCCGATCCCAATCCCGATCGGCGAAAGATCGGGCGTTTGTGCCAACACCGTTTCAGCCAGCTGCTCGATCTGGCGGATGACTGCGGCGGGGCCGCCGGCCGCATCCGTCGACAACAACGAGAACGACAGAGGGCGTCCCGCATCATCGACAAGTGCGGCGCGAAGCTCCGTTCCACCGAGATCGAATGCAAGAGCGACCTTTTTCACGAAACCCGGCTCTCCAGTCCGTGCAGCCAGGCGATCCGGTCGCCGAGGTTCTTGTCGCCGAATGCCAGCGATCCAAGAACGACGGTCTGCGCTCCGGCCTGGCGCAGAAGCGGCACTGTCTGTTCGCGAATGCCGCCATCGGCTGCGAGGATGATCTGATCTTCGCGACCGGCTTTCCTCAGCAGGGAACGCGCTTCGACCAGCCGGTCGCAGGCCTTTTCGGAAAGGCTTTGTCCCTTGACGCCGATCGAGGTTCCGAGCAGCGTCACGAAGGCGACATGATCGATGAAAGGCTCGATCGCCGAAACGGGCGTTTCCAGCCGCAGTACCACGCCGGCTTCGGCCTCCAATTCTTTGGCAAGCGCAATGGCGCGCAAGCCTGCATCGCCGTTTTCGGCGTGGACGCTGATCAAATCCGCGCCTGCTTCTATGAACTGGCGCGCCTGCTCCTCGACGATTTCAGCCTCGACCATGAGATGCACATGGATCGGCTTGGCGGTTAACTTGGCGATACGGGCAACGAAATCCGGAAAAAACAGGAAGCCCGGCGTAAAGCGCGCATCTGCGACATCGATGTGATGCAGGTCCACATAGGGCTCTATGCGTCTGAGATCGGTCTCCATATTCGCAAGATCTGCCGACCAGAGCGAAAACTCGCCGAGAAGCCTGTTACGGGGAAGTGCTGCGATGGCCGCCGGGCCGGAAAGGGGTCTGGACGTCATGATGGAACGAAGCTCCGGAGTGTTTTGGATGCGAAAAAATGTGCGATGGCGTCTTGGACCTCAGCAAAATGCCTGTTTTTGTCGACAGCCTTGGCGGTAACTTCGACAAAGCTTGCGCCTGGAATGACATTGGCGAGCGTCTGCGCGCAGGAGAGCGGATGGATCGCATCCTGATGGTTGCCGATAACGAGGGTGGGCATAGCAAGAGCGGCTGCGGCTGCCTGCGGCACATCCGGCCCGTCTGACGCTATGTCAGCCAGTACCGACGCAAAAGCGACGGCGTCCGGTCTGTCGAAATAACCAAGCAGGGAAGAGAAGTTGTCCGGTGCCTCCGAGGCGAACCATCGTCCGGTTTCAGAGACGATAAAGCGCCTTTTGGCCTCCTCGATCGGATGGGAATGGATCAGAGCAGCCACAGTGCGGATCGGCGCGAGATTGCCCGGCGATGCCTCGAAGGTCCAGGCGGGCCGCACGAGAACGAGCCCGGCGATCCGTTGGGCATGATGATGGGCAAGGTGCAGGGCAATGGCCGCTCCCATCGAAATGCCGCCGATGATGAAGCGATCGAACCCGTATTCGGTGGCCGCGGCCAGAACGTCCTCGGCAAACATACGGATCGAAAAGGGCCGCGCATTGCCGAGCGAGGATGTGCCGTGCCCACGGCATTCCAGAGTCAGTCGGTGAATGGCCGAGGTGGGGACATTCTGCGCCACCTGCGCCTCATCGCCACCCAGGCCGTGTTGGAAGACGACCGGAAGTCCTTTCCCAGTCTCGTAGAGGGCAAGCTCTGTATCATCGCGCTTGAACCATTTCTTGCCCATCAGATCAGCGCCTTGAGAAAGCCGGCAACGCCGGGTGCTTCGGAAGCCGAAAGACCATGCGTGACGAGTGGGCCGTCGAAATTCACCGAGCGCAGCCGCGCGATGAAATCGGCAAAATCCACCACGCCTTGCCCGGCAATTGCAAAGCGACCATCGCTGTAACGATCCTTGGCATGTGCCAGGGCGATATGGCTGGCAGAGATTTCGATCGCCTCTGCGACGATTGCCCGCGCCTGTGCCGGTGTCGCCTGTTCGAAGAGATTGGCGGGGTCGAGCACGATGCGCAGCCGCCGCGATCCCATCTCGTCGATCAGCCGTCGGGCATCGATTGCCGATGTGACGATATTGGCCTGCTCCGGCTCGATGCCGAGATCGACGCCATGCCGCTCCGCCAGCTTCAGGGCCTTCGACATCTCCGCCGCCATGTCGGCCCAGGCGGAGGAGTCGCCATTGTCGGGATGATGTGCCCATTGGTCGTTCGGGTCGCGCGTTCCGGTACAAAGCGTCACCAGCGGAATCGAGAGTGCTGCTGCCGTTTCGATGACGACAGCAAGCTGGGCAAGGCCCGATCGGCGAACGGCAATATCGGGGTGTGCCATATTGTAAGTGCCCGACAGGGCGGCAAGCGAGATGTCCGTCGCCTTGACGGCCGCCCGGATCGCTGTGATCGTTTCTTCCGAAACAGCATTGGGCATGGAGGGGAGACCGCAGCAGGCGAGATTGAACTGTGCGCAAGCATAACCGCTGTCACGCACAGCCGAGAGAACGCCGAGCGGCTCGGTTCCGGGAAAGGTCTTGGCGAATATCCCGATCTGCATCAGACCGCTCCCGTGACCGATGCAAGTTCGACGCGCTCGCCCCGCTCCACCGATCGGGCGATCGCCACCATCGCGCGGATGGAGGCTAGGCCGTCCTCGACATTGGCGCCGCGCATCGGCGCGCCGTTCAGCGCGGTATCGGCGAGCCCCTCCAGCTGCCGGCGGAAGAAATGGCCGTCGGCGCCGAGCGGCTTCCGGCTCGTCGCATCGTTCTCATGGAAGATTTCCACTTCGCTCGAGCGGAAGTACCAGGGATTGAAGGTCTTTGCGAGAACCGAGCCATTCTCGCCGTAAAGCTGAAACCCCTCATGCCAATCCATGCGCACGGCAACCGTCAGGTCCAGATGACCAAGAGCACCGTTGGCGAACTCGGTCTCCACGAACCAGCAATAGGCACCGGCACGTTCCAGGAGCCGGGCACGAACGGCGACGATCTTGCCGCAGAAGAAACGCGCGGTATCGACGAGATGCGAACCATGCGCGAGCATGAAATATTGCCGAAGATCGGCCTTGGGATTGCCTGATGGTTTGCGCGCAAGCTTGCTGGTGACGGGCAGGGGCTGGACCGCATCCGTATTGGTATAGCGGTGGGTGGAATCGCAATACCACGCCTTCATCGCGAAGATCTGGCCTATGTCATCGCGTACGAAATCACGCGCTGCCTCAAGCGCCGGATCGAAGCGTTTCATATGGCCGACCTGCAGGATCTTGCCGGACCGGTGCACGGCCTCGGCAAGCTGCTGTCCTTCCTCGACCGAAACGCCGATGGGTTTTTCGCAGAGCACGTGCTTTCCGGCTTTCAGCGCCTTGATCGACATTGGCACATGATAGGCGTCGGATGTCGCGACGATCACGGCCTCCAGCTCGGGATCAGCAAGCATGGCATCAAAATCGTCGTACATCTTCTGCGGCTCGTAGGTCGCGCCCATGCGGGCAAGAAGATCGGGGGCTGCGTCGCAGATTGCATAAAGATCGGCATTCCTGGCTTTAACGCAGGATTCCAGATGCGCGAATTGCGCGATCGGGCCGCAGCCGAGGACCCCGACGCGAAGACGGCGGCTTTCCTTTTCGATCATGGTTCTCCCCCTTACGCCCCGTAGCCGCGCATGGTTTGGCGATTGGCTTTGATCGCAGCGGCAGGATCAGCGCCGGCCATCTCGGATTCCTCCTCCAGCACCAGCCAGCCGTTAAAGCGTGGAGCGGCCGAGACAAGGTCGATCACCGCCGGCGTATCGAGAACGCCCTTGCCGAGCATCGCCCATCGGCCCTGCGCATCGACATCTTTCAGATGCAGGTAGCGGATACGGTCCTGATAGGTGCGCATCGTGTCAAGCATATCGGCATGCCCCCGCAGGATATGACCGGTATCCGGCACCCAGCCGACCAGGCTCGGGTCGAGCAGAGCGAAGATGCGGTCGTAATCGGTCCGGTCGAACAGCAGCGTATTGTGATGCGAACTCGGATGCACGGCGACCTCGACGCCGGCGGCCTTGCCCAGCTCTCCGGCGCGATTGTAGAACTCGCCGGCAATGGCGAACTTCTCGTCTCGCGGGCCGTCAGAAACGACGGTTGCCGAGCCGATGGAAACGAGTGCACCCGGAAAATGCGCAGCATAATCGATCCAGCGCTTGGCCGTCGCAAGATCGTCCTTCATCGCGTCGACGACGGTAAAGCCGCTCTTGGAACCGAAGGCAAAGGAGACGAGCGTCAGGCCGCAATCCCTCAATGCATTCGCGAAGGCATGCGGGTCTGCGCCATAGCGGCCGATCATCGTATCGGTGATTTCGATGCCGGAGTAACCGCCGGCGGAAATCGCCGAGAGCAGATCATCAGCCGTTCCCGTCCAGGCATTGCCGAGCATTTCCCATGTGAACGTCTGGCAGCCGACTTTTATGTCCTTGCGCATTCCCGCTATTCCTTGATTCCGCCTTGGGTCAGGCCTTCGATGATGTGTCGTTGGAAGAAGAGCACCAAAATGATGAGCGGTATGGTGACGACAGCCGATGCGGCGGCGATGTCTCCCCAGGGCACATAATATTGGTTGGTGAAGTTGGCGATGCCGACCGGGATCGTCTGGCTGCCGCTGTCCGAAGTGAAGGCCAGCGCGAACAGGAACTCATTCCAGGCGGTGATGAAGGCAAGCAAGCCGGTCGTGACCAGACTCGGCAATGACATTGGCAGAATGATGTGCCAGAGCAGGCCGACTGGGCCGACGCCGTCTATGCGGGCCGCCTCGTCGATCTCGCGCGGCAGCGTTTCGAAATAGCCGAACAGTACCCAGGTCACCAGCGGCAGTCCCAGAGCGAGATAGGTGATGATCAGCGCCGTATAGGTATCGAGCAGCCCGAGATCGGAGGCGATGAGATAGAGAGGTCCGACGAGGGCGATCTGCGGAAACATCGATACCGAAAGGATGACCGTCAGGATGCCGAAGCGTCCCCTCACATCGAGGCGCGACAGCGAAAAGGCCGCGAGCGAGCCGACGATCAGACAAAGAGCGGTGGTCGCAAGGGAAACGACGAGCGAATTCAGCACATAGTGATGCAGGCCTTTTTCGACAAAGGCATTGTAGTAATGCTCCAGCGTGAACGGGTTCGGTATGAGCGAGGGCGTTCCCTCGGTCAGGGCCTTGTCGAGCTGGAGCGATGTCGAAAATTGCCAGATGAACGGGCCGGCGGACCAGATGAGGATGAACAGGGCGCCGAGATAGATGAGGATGTTTTGGAAGACTGAGCGCTCTCCGTTCACGTCGTCCTCCTGATCTGGCGCACGAGGAAGATGCAGAAGCCGATGGCGATCAGCCCCTCGGTGAGGAACATGGCGGTCGTTACAGCCGAGCCGTAGCCGAACTGCAGCGTCGAAAAGAGCACCTTGTAGGACAGAGTTGAAAGGGTCTCGGTGGAATCTGCCGGACCGCCACCCGTCAGCACATAGACGAGGTCGAAGACGCGGAAGGCATCGAGCGCACGGAAGAGCCCGGCTATCAACAGTGTCGGCATCAGGAGCGGCAGGCGGACATGCCAGAAGATCGTCCATGCTCTCGCACCGTCCATGCGTGCGGCCTCTATGAGCGATTTCGGAACGGTCTGCAGCCCCGTCAGCAACAGAAGCGCCATGAATGGTGTCGTCTTCCACACATCGGCAAGGATGATCGTCGTCAGCGCCGTATCGGGCGAACCGTACCAATTGACGTTCTGGTCGATCAGTCCGGTATGCAGAAGGATGAAATTGATGATGCCGTGCTGGCCGTCGAAGAGCCAGCCGAACATTTTCGATGTCACGACGGTCGGCATGGCCCAGGGTACGAGCATGGCGGCGCGGACCATACCCCGGCCGGCGAAGGTTTCGCAAAGGATCAGCGCCATTGCCAGGCCAATGAACGTCTCGAGCAAGGTCGAGATCAGGGTAAACCAGATCGTATGCCACCAGGCATTCCAGAACGGCGGATCAGCCAGCAGCTGCACATAGTTGGCGATGCTGACGAAATCATTGTCCTGTGTGATCAGCGAGCGGTTGGTGAAGGACAGATAGACGCCGTTGACGATCGGATAGAAGGATACCGATGCGAGCGAAAGGAATGCCGGCAGCAGCAACAGCCAGGGCCAGAGGGCGCTGGACAGCGCCCTCGACTTACCTGGGGTTTGCTCGGAAACGGCAACCGTCATCGTCACGGCCATGTCAGCCAACGATCTTGTTGATATGGGCGGCGGCGGCCTGAAGCTCCGCCTTGACGTTGCCGCTGACCAGCGCCTTGGAGATACTGGACTGCAATGCCAGCGTCACCTTGGCATATTGCGGCGTGATCGGCCGCGGCGTGGCTCCGGTGAAGACGTTCTGGAGACTTGCCATGAACGGCTGCTCGGCCTTGAGCTTCGCATCCTGGAAGATGGCAGGCCGCGAGGGCGCAAGACCGAAATTAAGGGCAAGCCGGGTCTGGGTTTCGGGTGAAGACATCCAGGTCAGAAATTCGATCGCCGCTTCCCGCTTCTTGGAGTTGGCATTGACGCCCAGCTGGTAGCCGCCAAGGCAGGCCGAGCTCTTGCCGCCGGCAAAATGCGGCAACGGCGCGACGGCGACCTTGTCGACGACATGCGAGGCCTTCGGGTCCTGCGCGATCGGGTAGACGTAGGACCAGTTGCGCATGAACATCGCCTCACCAGACGTAAACGGCTGGCGAGAGGGCTCTTCGTCCCAGGAGAGCACGCTCTGAGGGCTGATCTTCGTCTTGTTGATGGTGTCGTACAGGAACTGGATCGCGGCAACGGCGGCATCGTCGCCGATGACAGAAGATTTTCCATCTGCGGACAGGATCGAGCCGCCATTGGATGCGATGATTTCTACGGCGTCACAGACCAGAACCTCGGCCTGTTTGCCCTGCCAAAGATAACCGAATTTGGCGTCCCCGGCCTTTTGCGCCTCTGCCGCCATCGTCGCCATGTCGGCCCAGGTTTCCGGCACCTTGCCGCCGTGCTTTTCCACCAGATCCTTGCGATAGTAGAACATGCCGGAATCGACGAACCATGGCAGCGCGGTCAGTTTGCCGCCATAGGTGCAGGCAGCCACCGTGCCGGGGAAATAATCGGAACGCTTGTCTTTCGGAAAATACTCGTCAAGCGGCAGAGCCCAGCCGGCAGAGGCAAAGCCCGCGATCCAGATCACGTCCTGGCTGAAAACGTCAGGTGTTCCATTGCGGCGGGCGAGCTGCTGGACGAGGCCTTGATAGACTTCCGTCGACGAGCTCGGCGGCGGCAGTTCGATGAACTTGACGGTGATGCGGCTTTGCGACTCGTTGAAAGCCTTGACGAGATCGCCAAGCCCTTCCTTCCCGAAGAAGCTGGCACTGGCAAAGCTGATTTCCGTCCGATCGGCCGCGCGGGCCGGGCGGATACCGAGGCCTGAGGCAACACCAAGTGTTGCCGTGCCGATGGCGGCGCCGGCGGCACCCAACAGCAACTGACGACGATCAAGCATTATCGATTGTCCGGCACTCGTGGAGTGAGCCGGCGTCTTCTTGATATCTGTCATGTTTCCCTCCCAGGAAGACTGGCGATCTCCAAACCTCCGCGCCAGTATTCGCATATGTTTTATAAAAAGTTGTCGCGCGTCAAGAAATAAGATGCTTTAAATCAACCCGGGAGTCATCGTTCGGATGCGCCGAAGCGCGGCGAACAGATGCGGTAGATCAGGGAGGATTGGGTAATATGGCTGGTAATTCAAAAGCTAAGCTTGGCATTGGCGTCATCGGCTGCGGTAACATCTCGATGACGTATCTGCACAATGCAGCGCTGTTTGCCGGTGTCGAATTGCGGGCTTGCGCCGATATATCCGCCGATGTCGCCGCACTGCGTGCCCGGGAGTATGGCATTCGCGCGCTCAGCGTCGACCAATTGCTGGCCGATCCCGAAGTCGATCTCGTGCTGAACCTCACTGTTCCCGCCGTCCATTTCGACGTCACGATGTTGGCCCTATCCGCTGGCAAGCATGTCTTTACGGAGAAGCCGCTGGCAACGTCGGCGGCAGCTGGACGGGTTCTCGTGGCGGAGGCCAAGCGGCGCGGGTTGCAGCTGGGGTCGGCGCCCGATACGTTCCTCGGCGCGGCCGGTCGTCGGGCGCGGTGCCTGATGGATGAGGGCGCGATCGGTCGGCCGGTCAGCGGCACTGCCTTCATGATGGGGCGTGGCATGGAGCACTGGCACCCCAATCCGCAATTCTATTATCAACCGGGCGGCGGCCCGGTTTTCGACATGGGCCCCTATTATCTGACGATGATGGTGAACCTGCTGGGGCCTGTCGTGCGGGTCATGGCAATGGCGACGAAGGGCCAGGAAGAACGTCTGATCACCGCCGACGGTCCGTTCAAGAATACGCGCTTCAAGGTCGGCACTCCTACAAACATCCTGTCGCTTCTGGAATTCCAATCCGGCGCGACCGTGAATTTCGGTGCCTCTTGGGACGTGTTTCGCCACTCCAATCATCCAATCGAGCTTCATGGCACCGAAGGTTCGCTCCGTTTGCCCGATCCGGACACGTTCGGCGGAACGGTGTCGCTGTCCGAGCGGGGCGCCGATTGGCGCGATTTCGAAAGCGACGGCGAGCTTTACGGCGCGAAGAACTGGCCATTCGATGCACCGGATCGGGCGAATTACCGAATGCTCGGTGTCGCCGACCTTGCGCGAGGGCTTGAGGAGGGCAGGTCGCCCCGCGCGTCGGGAGAGCTGGCCCTTCACGTCCTTGAGATCATGGAGGCCATTCTTCAGTCCGGGGAAAGTCGGCAGTCGGTCAGCATCGGCGCGCAGTTCACTCCCTCACCGCACCTTGACGAAGGCGAAGCACACAGCCTTCTCGCTTGATCGCTGCAGAGAGGGGGTAATCCAATGGAAAAGCTGGCTGAAAGCGCGCTGCGCGTTCTTGCTCTCACCAGTCGGTCGAGCGGTCGGCCATTCGAAACCGGCACACCTCAGCAGGCGCGTATCGACTATGATGCGAATTGTCCGACGCTCCAGGGCGCAAGAGAGGCCGTCGCTTCGGTGGAGGATCTCGGGATTGCCGGCCCGAACGGTCCGATCACCTTGCGCATCTATCGCGGCATCGGTGCGCCTCTGAAGCATGGTCCGGGCCTCATCTATTTGCATGGCGGCGGCTGGGTGATCGGCAATCTCGAATCGCACGACGAAATCTGCCGATGGTTCGCCAATACTGCCAAATGCACTGTCATCTGCCCCGACTATCGGCTGGCGCCAGAACATAAATTTCCCGCCGGAGTGACCGATTGCGCTGCGACTTTGGCATTCGTGGTGAAATCGGCGGCAGACCTCGGCATCGATCCCGGACGGATCGCCGTCGCCGGCGACAGCGCCGGCGGCAATCTTGCTGCCGTGCTGGCATTGATGTCACGCAATGGCGATGCCCCGCCGCTTGCGGCGCAGCTGCTCATCTATCCCAATACGGACGCCGCCCAGACGGCCGACAGCTATCGCCGCTATGCTGAAGGCTTCGGCTTGACGGCCTCGACAATGAGATGGTTTCGCGATCACTACGTTCGCACTGCAGCCGACATAGCAGACTGGAGGGTTTCTCCGCTACAAGCCGAGACCTTGGCCGGAGTGGCCCCGGCCTTCGTCGCCACCGCCGGACACGATATTCTGGTCGATGAAGGCATCGCCTATGCCGGGCGACTGCGGGAAGAAGGGGTGCGCACGGTACATCGCCATTGGCCGGGGCAGATCCACGGTTTCGTGTCGACGGGGAGATATGTAGCGGAGGCTCGGCGGGCAGTGGAGGAGGCCGTCGCGGCGTGGCGCGGCTTCGAAGCTGTCTTGATTTAGATGAAGAGCAGGTGTCGCGTCAGGCAGACTGCCGCATGACCAGCGTTCCATCCAGGCTGACCTTGCGCGCGATCGACCGGGTGGGCACGTCCGTATCGCCAAGCAGCATCAGAAGCGTGCTGACGCTGCTTGCCGTCATCGCGGCGAAGTCCTGAGCCATCGTCGTCAGCGGCGGGCAGGTATAGCGGCTCAAGGGATGGTCGTCATGGGCCGCGATGCGCAGATTGTCGCCCTTTTTGCGCCCGATTTTCAGCCCGTGCGCGAAGGCGGCTGCCATCACGCCGAAGGCGAGGCGATCATTCGCGCAAAGGATGGTTTTACGTGGAAGAGACTTTGCGCGGAGCAGGCCATCCATCTGCTCGTATCCGATGCGTTCGAACTCCCAGGTGTAGGCAACACTGGTGCTGATGACCAACGGCTCGCAGCCTGCGGCTTCCATGGTGGCGATATAGCTCGCCAGCCTTTCGGGTGAGTTGTGATTGACATGCGGAATGTCGAGATAGGCCGGCGCCTCTCCGGATCGGCAAAGATATTCCACGATCGTTGCGACGCTCTGGTAATTGTCGTTGCCAATGAAGGGCGTATTGCCTTCGATGTAAGTGTCGAAATAGACGATGGGCAGGTTCTGCGCGAGTTTTTCAAAGGTGCGCGGATCGGATTTCTTCCCCAATGGTGCGACAAGCGCCCCGGCCACCTTCAAGGACAGCATCGTGTTGACCGCCTCGCCTTCCAGTTCGGGCAAGCCGTGCGACGAGAACACGATCGGCCAATAACCCTCGTTGCGCAGGCGCAGTTCCAGGCGATTGACCATTTCTGCGTAGAAGGGATCGGTGAGGGCGGGAACCAGGATGCCGATATTGCGTGTTCTCTTGCGATTGAGGTTCCGCGCATACAGATTGGGCTGATAATCCGATGAACGAAGTGCGGCTTCGATCAGCGCGCGGGTCGACGGTTTTACACTGGTCGGGTCGTCAAAATATTTGGAAAGGGTGGAGCGGGAGACACCGCAGGACTTCGCGAAGTCCTCCATCGTCTTATGCGTCAATTTTTCCATCTAAAGTCGACCATTGTTCCAGCTGCCGTCGCTACGAATGCCTTATGCGCATACGTAGAAAGTAGCGCAACCATAGCCGTAAAGTCCTGGCAAGTTCTTTTGCGCTTTGCGTTGCAATAAAAGGTAGCGCGCGAAAATTTATTATTTAACGCGTTAAATTCAAGCTGCTGCATGGGTGGTCCGATCGGGAATGGAGCGCATCACACGAAATCCACTGCCTGGATCCTTCGTCAACGCCCATGCGAATGGCGACGAGGTGCGCCGATGAGTGGTTACGACGACATTCGAACCACAGCCGCATAGTCAGCATCTTGATATTAGAGAGTGTGAAGCGGGAATGGGTAAAGCCGGAGGCGCATGAACGGCGCGGTGACCTTGATATGCATATCCTCGTGCAAATGGTAATTTCTGGTTGCTCTTTACGATCGCCGCGAACCGGGCCTGGGGCTCGCCGTTTTGCTATCGGCGTCGCCTTGATGGATGCCGCGCGTTTCTGCTGATGCAAATCTGTTATCGAATCCGCGCGACAAGCCGGTGCTAGCTTTCAAATCCCCGACCCGTCTAGTTGCTCGGCGTTGTCGCCTTCCCAAGGTGAGGGCATTGAGGTGCGATTGAGATTGGCCGAGGGCATCGGCATCCAGCATTTTAGTTCCGGCTCGGCATATTCGATGATGTGCCCGGGTGAAGAATCGGAGGCGCGCCAGCCTTCCGTACCGAATTGATCGCCATTCGACCAATATGCGAGGTCAACTTCTGCCGGCCCCTGTTCTGACGGGCGGATCGTGACAAGGATCCGACTGCCGTCTTTCGGAGCGCTTGCCATGTGCCGCCAGCGGTCCGGCTCATCCATCACTCTTCCTCCTGCCTTGCTTCGGGTTGCAAGTGTCGCCTCGCCGTCGAAAACGGTCAACTCAAACTTTGGGCGATCCTCGATCATCTCAAATGTTTGCGGCTGCATATATTTCAGAAGGAAGCATGTACTGCGATACGGTCGGGTTCTTTGGGGCGTCCGGCGCTCCGGAACTTGCGAAATGCGCCCACACATTCCGGAGCACTTGCATAATTAGGGAGAGACCAGGCGATCGTCCCACGGAACGAGATGATCGCCTACCATACTAATCGGAACGGCTCCGAGATCTTAGGATAGCGGAGCTTCAGCCTTGCATCTCTTTTTCCCACCAGCCGCGGGTGTTCACGTCCGCAACGTCAGCGAGCGCTTCCAGCTCTGCAATGTCGTCGCCGGTGAGGCTGATGCTGCTGGCTCGGACCAGACTATCGACGTGATCGGGTTTGGTGACGCCGATGATCGGGGTTGCGCCCTTGGCGATCGCCCACGCTATCGCGACATCGGGAGCGGCCGCATCCTGCTTCTGGCCGATCGAGGCGAGCATGTTCGTCAGCGCCTTTAGCTGAGGCAGCATACCATTGTAAGCAGCCGCCCGGCTGCTTCCTTTTGGCAGCGGGTTCTCCGGACTGTACTTGCCGGTCAGGGCGCCTTGTTCAAGCACCATATAGGCGAAGAACGGGATACCTTGATTGCGGCAGTAGTCCAGAATGCCAGCTTGTTCAGAGCTGCGGTAAAGGAGACTATAGTGGTTCTGGATGGCTTCAACACGGAATCCGGCTTCTCCGAGGATCCGGTTGGCGAGCTCGATTTCGCTTAGGTTGTGATTCGAGACACCGACATGTTTGACCTTCCCGCTCTTCAGCAACGGTATCAGGTGCGGAGTCCAACGCGCCACATCGGCCGGGTTGTGAATCCAGTAGAGATCGATGTAGTCGGTGCCGAGGCGCGCCAGGCTCTGCTCCAGCATGTCCGCCACGGGATCGTTACTGGTCCCTGCCGCCTGCGGCGTGAACTTCGTGGAGAGCTGATAGCCGCTGCGGGCATAGCGTTTGAGTATCTCCCCAAGTAGAGTTTCTGAACGGCCCATGCCGTATACCATGGCGGTGTCCCACAGGGTGAATCCGCCCGCATGCGCCTTTTCCGCTAGCTCTTCGAGGCCAGCCTGAGTAAGACGGCTGCCGAAGTAACCGTCGCCAGTCTCGCCGCTGTCGCCCCACGCCCAGGTCCCCAGTGCGACCGTGGGGACTTTGAGATAATCCATCGTCATGTTTGCTCCATCCTTGTTCTGCAGCCAGGTTCGCTGTGACCCAGGCGCTGCGGACACTATGCTGGATGGCGACGCCGAACCGTTAGCCTTATGCGCCGGGATTACTGCCCAATCCTCCAGAAGCCGCGCGGTTTCGCCTTGCTGCCCTCCTGCTCGCATGCGATGGTCAGGTTCATGGAAATACTGACCAAAATCTCTGCAGTAATTGCCCGGCACGCCCCGAAGGATGGCTTCCACGCCACCCCCATCGAACGGGTGACGCTTGCTCGATCCTCCACGGTAACGATGCCGATGCCGAACGTATATCGGCCGCAATTGTGCTTTGTCGCACAGGGGCAAAAGGAAATCACTCTGGGTGACCGCGTATTCAGATATGCGCCGGGCCGCTATGGGATCGTGACTTACGATCTGCCGGCGACAGGCCAAGTGGTCGAGGCGACACCCGACAGGCCCTATCTCTGCCTGTTCCTCGATTTCGATCCAGTCATGCTGGGACAGCTGGCATTGCATGTGTCGCCACCGCCGGGAGCGCCCGCTCGGCCCACAGGCAAGACGGTGTCCGACGCCGACGCCAGTCTGCTCGATGCGGTGCTGCGCCTGCTGCTTCTGCTCGATGAACCGGCAGCATTGCCCGTACTCGGGCCATTGATCGAGCAGGAAATTCTCTATCGGCTGCTCGCCGGCCCGGATGGTGCCAGGATGCGCCAGATCACCTCCGGTCAGGGGCGGGTGGCGCAGGTTGGCCGCGCCATCGCGTGGATCGGGCTGAACTTCCGGGAACGGTTCAGCATCGAGCGGCTTGCTGCGGAAGTCGGCATGAGTCCGTCGAGCCTGCACGAGCATTTTCGCGCCGTGACGGCGATGACGCCGCTGCAATTCCAGAAGCAGCTAAGGCTCCAGGACGCGCGCAGCCTGATGCTGGTCCAGGACATCGACGTCACGACGGCCGCCTTCCGCGTGGGTTACGAAAGCCCGTCACAGTTCACTCGCGAATATCGGCGCCACTTTGGAGAACCGCCGGCACGCGACATAGCTCGCTTGCGCGCTTCGCCGCGCTTGGTAGGGGTAGCTTGAATTCAGCTTTCGGGGGTATTGACGGTCAGCCCAAATATCGCCCGCGTCGAAGACGCGGCTGGGGAATGACGGAGTCGAGAGGTCGACGCCGTCGGAGACGATGTCTTGTACGCTGAAGGGGTATTCCGCGAAGCAGGGCCGGTGCTCTTAAAGCCGCTATTCCAGTTGCTCTCGGGCGAAGTTTATCAAGCTTTCAACGTGGCCAGCGACCGCAAGACGTGTCTGCTGGAGATCGCCGCGTTCGAGCGCATCAATGATAAACAGATGTTCCGTCGAGTCCGGCTTTAGCCGGTCTTTCAACCGATCGATTTCGAACAGGCGTGTCGTGGCCCGCAGCTCGCGCAGCACCTTCGCCATGACGGCATTGGCGCAATAATCGATGATGAGGTTGTGCAGATTATCATCCGATACCCAATGGGCATCGGTGTGGTAGGCCGTCGCGTCGAGTAGGTCGTTGATTTCACGCCTGACCGCAATCAGCTGTCGCCGCGGGATGTTGGGGATCGCCAGCACGGCCGCTTCGGGTTCGATCAAAAGCCTCAATCGCAGGCTTTGCAGATATTCGCCGATATCCACGCGACGAACGACGTAATTGCGGCCGTCACCCTTGCGGACCGAGCCTTCGCCTTCGAGCCGCTGCAGGGCTTCGCGCAAGGGGGTGCGAGAAATGCCCAGGGCTTCGGCAAGCTTGGCTTCGACGATGACCTGGCCACCTTTCAGCCGGCGATGGCGGATCATGTCCGACACCGCCTTATATGCGAGCGAGGCGAGATTGTGCTGTCCGCTGGTCGAAGTGGCATCCTGCATGGCTAAAATGTCGCTCACCTTTTCCTCGATCCCCGCCTCGCCGGCATCTTTGGCAACGGCCGGCTTTTCTTGGCGCAATTGGTGTTACATATGATAGCCGAACTCATGAAGAAGCAAAAAGGGGACTCATGGACGACCGGATGGATGATGCGGCCGAGGAAAGCCTTGCTGAGGAAACTTATCGGCTGCTTCTGGCGGAAATTCTCTCGGCCAGGCTTGCGGGTGGATCGGTGGTGCAGCAAAGGCGGCTGGCGACCCGATATGAGGTATCCCGGTCTCCGATGCGCCATGCTCTGGGTCGTCTTGAAGGCGAGGGGCTGCTTGTTCGGAACGACAAGGGCGTGTTGTGTGTCCGTGTCATCTCCCTGAAGGACTATCTCGACAGTCTTGCGATGCGGATGCTGCTGGAACCGAGTGCGGCGGCTGCAGCGGTGGGGCGCATGCCGGCGGCGACACTGCATTCGCTGCAAGCCATGCTCGATGCGATCGAGGTCGATGCCGAGCCGGATCCGGAATTTGTCTGGCAATTCGACGACGCCTTGCACATGTCGATCGCCGATGCGAGCGGCAATGGTTTCATGGCCGCCACGATCGGGGAAATGCGCCGCTATACCACGATCTTTGAACGGCAGATGGCCGTCGTCCGGGCAAAACCCGGCGTTGCCGAACATCGCGGCATTCTTGCCGCCTTGGCGGATAGCGATCCTGAGGCCGCACGTCAGGCGATGACGCGTCATCTCGAGGCGGTTCGTCAAGGCGTTCTCACAAATTTCTGACGGCAATCGAGTCATCTCTTGCATCGATAGGAAAGTGTTGTATAAAACTGGGATCCCAGATGAATGCAAGTGTCTGGGCATAACAAAAATAACTCCAGAGGTCAGCATGTTTCGATTTTCAATGTCACGCGGCCTGCTCGCCGCTTCGCTTCTATCCTTGACGGCATCAGCCGCTCTTGCGCAGTCCTGCACGCCGAAGATTGCGGCAGGGGATCTGATCACCCCCGGCAAGCTCGTCATGTCGACGAACCCGACGCTGCCGCCCCTGCAATTCGTCGATTCCAGTGGCGACCTGAAGGGCATGCGTATCGAACTTGGCACCGAGATTGCCAAACGCCTCTGCCTGGAGCCCGAATATATTCGCATCGAGTTCTCGGCCATGGTGCCGGGCCTGCAATCCGGGCGCTGGGACATGATCGACACAGGCATCTTCTTCACAGAGGAACGCGCCAAGATCATGCAGATGATCCCCTACGAGGATCAGGCGATCAGCGTGTCCGTCGCGCCGGGTTACGACAAGAAGATCATCGGCAAGGACGATCTGGCCGGCATGACGATCGGCGTCGAAATCGGCGGTTTCGAGGAAACCAAGACGCGGCTGCTCGACAAGGAGCTGCGCGATGCGGGCAAGCTGGGCCTGACGATCCAGACCTTCGACAATTTCGCCCTCGCTTATCAGGCGCTTCGCGCCGGCCAGGTTCAAGGTGTGGTCTCGATCGACGCCGTTGCCAAGGACTACGATGCGCGCGGCGACTTCAAGCGCGCCCTGAGCGGCCTCTATCCTGCCCCTGTCGCTCTTGCCTTCAAAAGCTCCAAGCTTGCCGATGCCGTTTCTGCGACGCTGAAGGAGATGAAGGCCGATGGTTCGCTGAAGACGTTATTCAACAAATATGGCTTGCCCATGGTGGCGGGTGACTATTCCGTAAAGGGTCCTGGTCGCTGATCGGATTGATCGGCCCATTGGAACGGTTGCGCGCGGCTTGGCCGCGCGCTTCGAACGGAAGGTTACGCTCATGCAGCTCTGGAGCTGGTCGGGTTTCTTCGGATACCTCTTCAATCCCTTCATTCTCGGGGGTGTCCTCACCACCATATGGCTGATGGTCGTCTCGCTGAGCGCCGGCCTGATCCTCGGATTTGCCTTGGCCTTGATGCGGCGCTCGCGGGCGCGCTTGGTTCAGCTGGTTGCCAAGGCCTATATCTGGCTGTTTCGCGGCACGCCGCTGCTGGTGCAGCTGATCGCCATCTATACGGCATTGCCGCAGTTCGGCATCCGCTTTTCGGTCATTGAGGCGGCGCTGATCGGACTTGCGCTCAATGAGGCGGCCTATCTTGCAGAGATTATTCGCGCCGGCATCGAAGCTGTACCCGAAGGACAGGCGAGAGCCGCCAGGGCGCTCGGTATGACCGAGCGGCAGATCATGCGCCATATCGTCATGCCGCAGGCATTCAAGGTGATCATTCCGCCGCTCGGAAATTCAGTCAACGGCCTCCTAAAAACGACCTCGGTGACCTCGGTCATCTCCATGGAAGAACTGTTGCGCCGCACCCAGGTCCTCATCCAGGAACGTTTCATGGTGCTGGAGCTCTTTTCGGTAGCAGCCATCTACTATCTCCTTTTGACCACGCTCTGGGATTTTTTCCAGCGCCATATCGAGAAACGCTTCGGTCAGGCAGATTCCCGACTGTCGATGACGGAAAAGCGCTAAAACCAGGATAATCGACATGACCAAGAAATTTCGCGGTGTCTACACCGTGATGATCACGCCGCTGGACGAGCATGGCGCAGTGGACCTGAAAGCGCTCGCCGCCTTCACCGACTGGCAGGTTCGCCAGGGCATCCACGGGCTGATACCGTTGGGGTCGACAGGAGAGTTTCTCTCGCTCAGTGAAGAAGAGCGCGATGGCGTCGCAAGGACGGTAATCGAAACCGTGGCCGGCCGTGTGCCGGTCCTGATTGGCGCCGGCGCGGAGGACACGCGTGAATGCGTTCGTCTGAGCCGCAAGGCAGAAGCGATGGGCGCCGATGGCGTCATGACTATTCCGCCTTTCTATTCGACCCCGACTGACGACGAACTGGTGCATCACTATCGCACCATCGCGTCAGCGATCTCCATTCCCATCATGGTCTACAACAATCCCGCAACGGCCAATGTCGACTTGAAGCCGGAGCTCGTCGAGCGCATCGCTGAGATCGACGGCTGCGACTACATCAAGGAATCGACGCTGGAGGTGACGCGCGTGCGTGACATCATCCGGCTCGCGGGCGACAATATGACGGTCTTTGGCGGCATTCTCGGCTTCGAATCCTTCGTCATGGGTGCGCAGGGCTGGGTGGCGGTCGCCTCCAATATTGCTCCAGGGCCGATGGCGCGCATTTTCGAGCTTGTGGCCGACGAAAAGAAGATCGACGAGGCCCGCGCGCTCTATCTGCATTGGCTGCCGATCATTCAGGCCGTCGGTGGGCAGGCCTATGTCGCCGGTTCGAAGTCGTTGTTGCGGCACATGGGGTTTGGCGCCGGTGCACCGCGTCCGCCGCGTCTGCCTTTACCTGTCGAACAGGATGCCACCATGAAAAAACTGGTTCAGGATTTCGACCTGAAATTCGACGCCTGAGGATGTCTTTCGTGTCAACCGCTCCTCGATCCGCAACGGAGTCCACCATCGAATTCGTTGTCGATGGACGTTCTCTTCACGCCGAGCGTGGCATGACGATTGCCGCGGCGATCGAGGCAAGTGGGCAGCACGGTTTCTCGCGCGGATTGAAAGGTGAGGCGCGTGGGCTTTTTTGCGGCATGGGCGCTTGTCATGATTGTCTCGTGACCGTCGACGGCAAGGTCAGTCAGCGCGCCTGCATGACAGCCGTTACGGCCGGCATGCGCGTCCACCGGCCATCTTCGCGGCCGGCGATTGCTTCCGGGGAAATTGCCGATCTCTGTGCCGTCCCCGAGTCGATCGCAGCTATCGAGATGGATTTGCTGGTCATCGGCGCCGGGCCAGCCGGCCTTGCCGCTGCAGAAGTGGCTGCAAGCGCCGGTGCGAAGGTTACGGTCGTCGATGAACGCAGGATTGCCGGCGGCCAATACTATAAGCAGCCTGCGACGTCGTCTGCTGTGGCCCAGCTGAAACATGATGCACAGGCCCGTGAAGGACTGGATCTGATCCGAACTGCCGGAGAGGCCGGAGTGACCCTGATCGGCGAAACGGTCGTCTGGGGTGCTGAAAACGGCGAAGGCGGCGCCATCATTGCCTGCTACAACCCCTCGGGCGCATTCTATTGCAAGCCTCGCATGATCGTGATCGCAACCGGTGCCTACGAGCGGCCGTACCCGGTGCCGGGCTGGACGCATGCAGGCGTCATGACCACAGGGGCAGCGCAAACACTCCTTAGAAGCTACGGCACAGTGCCTCGCGGCAGGATCCTCATCGCCGGCAACGGTCCCCTCAATATCCAGGTTGCCAATGAGATCCGCAGGGCGGGCGGCACGGTGATGGCATTGGTCGAAGCTGCAGCGTCGCCATGGTCGAAGCCTTACGAGGCCTTGAGTTTATTGAAGCTCGGTGGTGGCCTTGCCGTCTACGGCGCACGGCAGCTTGCGGCTTTGCAGGCGGCCGGCATCTCGCTCCATTGGCAAAGCAAGATCACGTCAATCCATGGTTCCACGCACGTCGAGGCCGTCACAATATCCGGCCCAACGGGTGACAGGAAGCTGGATGCCGATACCGTCCTTATCGGCGGCGGCTTTGCTTCCTCGAATGAGCTTTCCCGTCTCCTCGGTTGCGGTCACGAGGTTGCCGGCGGCGAGTTGGTGGTTGCGAGTGGTGATGATGGCGCGACCACGCTTTCCCACATTCATGTCGTTGGCGAGGCGGCGCGTTTCGGTGGCGCCCATATTGCCAGGGTGCAAGGCCGGTTGGCCGGGCTTGCGGTTGCGCGCAAACTGGGCCTTGGCGGCACATCCGATCATGAAGCCGAACGCAGGCTTGCCCGCCATCGCGCTTTCCAGATCGCTCTCTGGGCGGCGTTCAAGCCGGCAACCGCCGATCGAGGTGAAGCGCTTGCCGACGAGGCGATCATTTGTCGCTGCGAAGGCATAACGGCCGGTACCCTAAAGGCGATCATTGCGAAAGGCGCAGCGGATATCGCCACGTTGAAGCGGCTTTCGCGCGCCGGCATGGGGCGCTGCCAAAGCCGCTATTGCGGTCATATGCTGGCCAAGATCGCAGATGAGAGGCATAACATTGGTGAGACCCGCGGGTTTCTGGCGCCGCAAATGCCATTGCGCCCGATTCCTCTGGCCGCCCTTGCCGTTGAAAAGCCCGAATGGGGAGGACACAGGCGGGCCATGCTGCCCGAGAAGCAGCCATTGCAGTCGGCCGAGTCGCTGCCGCTTTCGCAAATATCGACCTTGGTGATCGGGGCGGGGATAGCCGGTCTGTCGACCGCGCTTTTTCTCGCACGAGAAGGCGAGGAGGTTGCGGTTGTCGAACGCGCCTTTGCCAATTCGCTGGCCTCCGGAGGCAATGCCGGCAGCCTGCATGCGCAGCTTCTATCCTTCGATCATGGCATGCGCGCGGAAGGCGGCGGCGGGCCGGCGGCGCAGACGCTGCCTCTGCAGCGCGATTCCATCGGCCTTTGGGGTGCATTGCAGCGGGAGCTTGGTCGCGATTTCGAGATGAAGGTAACCGGTGGCTTGATGGTTGCCGAGAGCGAGGCGCATATGCGTTTCCTTGCCGATAAGGTTGCCGTCGAGCAACGCGCGGGTATCGAGTGCCGGCTGATCGGTCGCGAGGAATTGCGCGCCCTGGAGCCGGGATTATCGCCAGCCTTCCTCGGCGCTGCCTATTGTCCACAGGAAGGCAAGATCAACCCGCTGGTCGCGACGCAGCATATCCTCGAAGCCGCTCGCGCAAGCGGGGCGCGCCTCATCGAAAAATGCGAAGTTGTCGCCATCGCTGCGGTCGCGTCCGGTTTCGAGGTGACGACGTCACGCGGGATGATCAGGGCAAAGCGCGTCGTCAACGCGGCCGGCGCCTTTTCGTCGCGCATCGGCACCATGCTCGGGCTCGATATTCCCGTATTCGGCGCGCCGCTGCAGATTGTCGTCACCGAGGCTGCCGCCCCTTTGATTTCCTGTCTTGTCGCTCATGCCGATCGCCATCTGACATTGAAGCAGGCCGCCAACGGCAATTTCATCATCGGCGGCGGCTGGACGGCTGGTCTTGATCCGGTACATCAGCACCCCCGGCCGCTGCTGTCGAGCCTCGAGGGCAATCTCTGGGTGGCCCAGCATGTGGTTCCGGCATTGCGTAAGCTGCATATCATTCGTAGCTGGGCCGCCATGAACATCAATATAGATGGCGCGCCAATCCTCGGCGAGCATCCCCAGCAGGCCGGCTTCTTCAATGTCGTAACATCCAACGGCTATACGCTCGGTCCGCTTGTCGGCCAACTCACCGCGCAGCTCATCCTGGGTCGGGAGACTGGGCGGGCGCTGCAAGCCTTTTCCATAACTCGCTTCGCGAAAGGCCACTCATGATCGAGATCAATGGCGTCTCTAAATTCTACGGCACCTATCCGGTTCTGAAGAACTGTACTGTTCAGGTGGTTCGGGGCGAGATCGTGGTGGTCTGTGGACCATCTGGCTCAGGCAAGTCGACCTTGATCAAGTGCGTCAATGGTCTCGAACCCTTCCAGGAAGGTTCAATCCGTGTCCACGGGATCGAGGTAGGCGATCCGAAAACGGATCTGCCGAACTTGCGCACGCGCGTCGGTATGGTCTTTCAGAATTTCGAGCTCTTTGCTCATCTCACCATCCTGGATAACATCATGCTGGCGCAGAAGATCGTGCTTGGGCGCAGTCCCGTCATGGCGGAAGCCAAGGCCATGCAACTACTCGATCGCGTCGGTTTGGCCGACCAAGCGAGAAAATTCCCGAGCCAGCTTTCAGGCGGCCAGCAGCAGCGCGTGGCCATTGCGCGCGCACTCGCCATGGACCCTCTCGCCATGCTGTTCGACGAGCCGACATCAGCGCTCGATCCGGAAATGGTGTCGGAAGTGCTTGATGTCATGACCGGCCTCGCAAGAGACGGAATGACCATGATGGTGGTGACGCATGAGATGGGCTTTGCTCGCCGCGTAGCTACACGCGTGATCTTCATCGATCAGGGCGAGATCATCGAAGATCGGCCCAGCGAAGAGTTCTTCACCGGCAGTCACAATCCGAGGACGGAAGCCTTTCTCGGCAAGATTCTGCGGCATTGATGGACGCTCGGCTGCTACGAGCAACGCACAAGTATCATGCAACTGGATAAATCGAAATTTTGGATAACGACAAAGAGAGAGTGGAATGAAGCTGAGAATTACCGCCGGCCCTTTCGAATTCGATGCGGTGCTGGAAACGGCGAAGGCACCAAAGACCTGCGAGGCGTTTCTGAAAGAGATGCCCTTCGAAGGCAAGATCGTCCATGTGCGCTGGTCGGGTGAGGGTGTATGGATTCCGCTCGGAGAGCGGGATTTTGGTGTCCCTTACGAAAATCATACCAGTCACCCCGCTCCCGGCCACATCATCCTTTATCCGGGCGGCATCAGTGAAACGGAAATCCTGCTTGCCTATGGCGGCGTCGATTTCTCGTCAAAGATGGGACAGCTCGCTGGAAACCACTTCATTACGCTCACCTCCAATCTGGACCAGCTGCCTGCGCTGGGGCAGTTGGTCCTGTGGGAAGGAGCGCAGGACATCAGATTCGAAGCGCCCTATGCATAACTTGAGGCAGGCGGCTATCGTTGTGACCAAATTGGCTTCGAAGCACTGATCTGCGATCATATATCGAGGCTGCAATTCATGCAGATCTGCGTGGGCAGGCGGCTAACATCCTGCCCACGCGGATTTCCTACAGGTTTGGAGTAAGGCCTCCGGCCAACCCGGCTCCTGATGTCGTTTGACAAGTTCTTCATAACCCCCGTCAATCGACTGACGAATTAAGCTGAAGGCGCCTTCGACCTAATTCTGTTCGATGCAGATACCCACTTCGGGTGTCCTTGTGCGGCGCGACCCGGACGATCAGCAAGGTAAGCAGCAATCCGAGAGTATTCGGGAAGCTTTTATCGGGATGAACCATATTCGGGGTTAGATCCCAGATTTGATGTCGGCTACCATCGCCTGCCAGCCACGAGCGACAGCTCCGGCGCATGCATCTTCGATGCGATCAAGCATGGCATGTAGCGCCTCGCGCTCACGAACCGACAGGCTTTCGAGGATACGTGCTTCCATTGCCTGACCGATGGACACGATCTCCTCGAGTACCTTGTAGCCTTCGGGTGTGAGTTCGATCGCCGAAAATCGGCGGTCGCCGGCACCGGCATTGCGCCGGGCAAAGCCTAGCGAGACCAATTGCGCAATACCGCGGCTTACGGCGAATTGATCAAGTGCTCCGGCATGGCAGATTTCCTTGCTCGAAAGCCCCGGGCGGCTGCCGGCGATGGCGAGAATTCGCCATGACGCCTGGGACAGACCATATCGTGGCCCGTAGTAGGACGCGAGCAACTCGGCAGTGCTGCTCGCCACCAGAAACATGCGGTAGGGTACCCAGCGATCGAGCCGAAAGGCTGGCTTCACCGCCGTCCCATCCTCGCGTTCCTCCGTCGCCTTATTATCGATTTTGTCGTTTTTTAATTGCATATTGCAGATATATTCCAGCCATGTTCCGAAAACAAGCCGCGGATGATCGCGGCGGAAATCAAGCGAGCAACAGCCTGTCTTCGGCAATTTCGCCGCCGCTTACCGCTCCAAACAGGGCAATCAGGTCCGGCACATCGTAGCCAACCCGTTCATCCCCTGCGACGTCAAGCACGATGCGTCCACCGCTCATCATGATGGTGCGCTGGCCATAATCGAGAGCATGGCGCATGCTGTGCGTGACCATCAGTGTGGTGAGGCGCTGACGTTCGCTGATTTCAGCCGAAAGTGCCAGGATGCGCGACGCCGCCTTGGGATCGAGCGCTGCCGTATGTTCGTCGAGAAGAAGTAGTTTCATGGGCAGCAATGTCGCCATCAACAGGCTTACCGCCTGCCGCTGACCGCCTGAAAGCGTGCCAATCCCCGCCTTAAGCTTCGTTTCAAGTCCGAGACCAAGGCTGGCAAGCTGTTCTTCAAACCGGGCGCGCCCAACCCGTCCCCCAAGAGCAAGGGACAGTCCGCGCCGTCCGGCGCGCGCGGAAGCGAGCGCGAGATTTTCCTCAACCGTAAGAGCCTCGCAGGTTCCGACCCGAGGGTCCTGGAAGACGCGGCCGATGAATCGCGCCCGTGCCTGGGTCGGCAAGCGCGTAACGTCGACGCCGTCGATGACGATCCGGCCCCGATCGGGTGAAATAGCGCCGGCAATGGCCGAAAGGAGCGTCGATTTTCCGGCACCGTTGCTGCCGATCACCGTTACGAACTGCCCCTTGGGGATGGCCAGCGATACGCCGCGCAGTGCGGCCACCTCGAGAGCTGTCCCCGGGTTGAACGTGACCGATATCGTGTCGAGATTCAGCATCATGAAGCAGCTCCTTCTGCTTTCGATGGCTCAGGCAGCCGGGTACGCCTTATGGAGGGCAGCTTTTTCAGCCGCGTTTTCGAAATCATCACGGCGACGGTGACCACCAATGCGGTTACCAGATTGAGATCCTGTGCCTGGATTCCGATCATGCCGCCGTCGAGCGCCAAGGCAATGACCAGCCGGTAGATCAATGCACCGAGGATACAGCCGAGCGTGGCTCGTGCGACCGATCCTGCACCGACGACCGTCTCGCCGATAATGACTGCGGCAAGACCGGTGACGATCGTGCCGAGACCCATCGAGACATCGGCAACGCCCTGGCTTTCGGCATAAAGCGCCCCGGCAAGCCCGACGAGGCCGTTGGCGAGGGCCATGCCGAACATGACCATGCGGCCGTTGTCAACAGCGTGTGCCTCTGCCATCCTCGGGCTGGCGCCGGTCGCACGCAAGGCCAGACCCATTTGCGTGGCAAGGAACCAGTCTACGAACATCTTTGCGGCCAATACGATACAGAGGAGCAATACCGTATTGGCCCAGACCCCAAGCGCTGCGATTCCGTCGATCCAGGAAAAGATGGTATCGGTCCCATAAAGCGAAACATTCGGCTTACCCATGACGCGCAGATTTATCGAGAACAATGCGACCATGGTCAGGATCCCTGCGAGAAGGTTCATGATCTTCAGCCGGACCGACAGGAATGCCGTGACGAAGCCTGCAGAAGCGCCCGCGGCAAATCCGAGGAATGTCGCAACAATGGGTGGCACGCCCGCCATGATCGTCGACGCCGCAACTGACGCACCGAGCGGGAAACTGCCGTCGACAGTTAGATCCGGAAAATCGAGCAGCCGGAACGAGAGATAGACGCCAAGGGCTACGAGGGCAAACAGCAAGCCTGCTTCGCAAGCGCCGGAAAGGGCAATTAGGCTCATTGGTCGATTACCTTCGCTGCGCTCTGTGTCATCGCCTCGGAGAGAGTGACGCCCATCTTCTTAGCCGAGGCGAGATTGAGGTAGAGATCCTCGCTGTCCAGCGTTCCGACCGGGATGTCGCCCGGCTTTGCACCGTTCAGGACCTTGGCGGCAATCTCGCCCGTGAGCCGTCCCAACTTGTAATAATTGAATCCGAGTGCAGCCATCGCACCTCGTTCGACCGAATTGGTGTCGCTGGCGTAGACCGGGATCTTCGCGTCGACGCCGACCTTCACCACGCTTTCCACGGCCGAAACCACCGTGCTGTCGGTCGGCAGGAGGATTACATCGGCCTTGCCGACGAGGCTGCGGGCAGCGTCCGGCACCGCGGCCGATTGTGCCGCCGACGCCTCGACGATACTCATACCGATCTTCGCCGCCTCGGTCTTCATCTCAGCCACTTGCGCAACGGAATTGGCCTCGCCGGCATTATAGAGGACGCCGATCTTCGTTGCCGTCGGCGTCAGTTTATGGATCAGTTCGAAGGTCAGGTTCAGAGGCTGCTTGTCACTGGTTCCGGTGAGCGTGCCGTCCGGTTGAGCGAAACTTTTGACCAGTTTCGCGGCAACAGGATCCGTCACGGCCGAGAACACGATTGGGATTGCTCCTTTGGCTGCGGCCTGGCAGGCCTGGGCCGACGGTGTGGAGATAGCGACGATCACGTCGGGCGATTTGCCGGCAAATGTCTTGGCGATCTGCGTCTGCGTCAGCATGCTTCCTTGAGCGCTTGCAATGTCGAGCGTGACGGTCTTGCCGTCGACGAAGCCGGCATCGGCCAGTGCATCGACGATCCCTTTGCGGGCCGCATCGATGGCCGGATGCTCGACGATATAGGTCAGCGCCACCGTCTTGTTCGCCGCAGTGGTGACCGTGGCGGAGAAAGACAGGAGCAGGGCCGAGAGGGCCAGTGCGTGTACGAAAGCGGTTTTGCGTTTCACCGGAGCAATCTCCTCGTAAGGGTTTTGGCAATGACGGGTCAGGCGGCAAATGGTGACTGTGGGCGCGGAGACACGGGTTCGCCGGCGGAAACCTGCCCAGGTCGCATCAGCATTGGAGGAAGTCGAAGCCTCGAAGGCTGCAGGTCGGCAATGGTGGGCGCACCCATCATTGCCTGAGCGACGTCGAGTTCGGCGGCGATGATGGCAAGGGCTCTGAACGCGGCATCCTCGCCGCCACTCGCCAAAGCATAGAGCGTCGCACGTCCGATCTGCACGGCCGTTGCTCCAAGCGCCAGCGCCTTGGCAACGTCGGTGCCGCTGCGAAAGCCGCTGTCGATCAGGATTGCGAGCTTGCCTCCGACAGCGCTGACGAATTCCGGCAGGATGTCGATACTCGCGACGGCTCCATCGAGCTGCCGGCCGCCGTGATTGCTGACCACGATACCGTCAAGCCCAAGCTCGGCTGCCCGGCTGCCCTGCCTCGGATTGAGCAATCCCTTAAGGATCAGCGGTCCCTTCCAGCGATCCCGTATAAAAGCGATGTCGTCCCAGGACACGCTCGGGTCGAGCTGCTGTTCCATCACCTCGGCAATCGTTCCCGCGGATTTGAGATCGAACTCGGCTTCCATGACTTCCAGACGCGGAGCGCCGGCCTTGGCCATCCGCAAGGCCCACCCGGGATGAGCCGCAAGAGTCAGGAGTTTCCTGGGTGTCCAGCGGAACGGCAGCGAAAAGCCATTCCGGGCATCGCGCAACCGTCTGCCCGGAATGGCGTTGTCGACCGTTATCTCGATTGCTTCGAAGCCCAGTGCTTCGGCCTGTTTCAGCAGCCTGAGGCTCACTTCGCGGTCTCGGAACAGGTAGAGCTGAAACCACTTCCTGCCTTCGCCGGCGGCTGCCACCGCTTTCATGGTCGCGCTGGCCGCTGAGCTCATGACAAAGGGAATTCCCGCTCGTGCGGCAGCCCGGGCCAACGCCTGGTCGCCCGCAGGCCATGCAGCACCCGCCAGCCCGGTCGGTCCGATGATGACCGGCATTGAGAGCGGCTCGCCGAAGAGCGAGATGGCCGCCGAGCGGTGGCCGACATCGACGGGTGCGGAGCCGACGAGACGAATCCGATCCAACGCTACCCGGTTTTCGCGCAGCGTCAGCTCCGATCCGGCGCCGCCATCGAAGAAGTCAAACACCATTTTCGGCAATGCGCGCCGCGCGGCGGTTCTGAAGTCGGCGATCGATGCCGGACCATGTGGATTGGACATAAATTCTCACTATCTCCCTGGTTTATGGATCTCGCTCATTGAAGAGCGGCGCCTCGGCGAGATTGAAACCTTGCATGGATTCATGATGTTGTGAGGATCAATGGCGCGTTTGATTGCGGCCATGACCCGGATGGCCGGACCATGCTCCGCGACAAGCGCAGCTATTTTGCTGTGGCCTATCCCATGCTCGCCGGTCGACGTTCCGCCGCCTGACCGGAGACCCTGATCCGGCCGCCACTCTCGACTTCGAGATCCTCAAGTTGTTCGGTGGACGGATCGGTCGTGACCAATGAAGCCGGCAGAGCCGACATCTTCGGCAGTCGCTCGGCTGAAATGACCGTTGCCAGCGCCGATTTCCGAGACGCGACGGCCGTCGATGGGCTGTAGGAAGTTGCGCATGGCGGCGACATCGTCAAGCCAAGCATCGGGAAAGAGATGAAGTGCATCGCGGCAGGTCGCCAAGCGAGGCCCGGAGAAGACGATGTCAGCTTTAATCGGTGTCGAGGACATATACATGAACATATGCCTTCCAAAATTGTTGCGGTTCGGAAATCTCCCTAGATTCTAGTTATGCGGGCAATCGCGGTGCGATTTACCTCTTATGATTAAAACTACAACACAGATTTGATAGGAAATCAATTGCTATTTGCAAGTAATTTAGACATGCGCAACGTTTGTGCAATCGAGCTGATTGGAGGCAATTTGAGCAGAGCCAATAGCCGATCTGGGGGATGTTCTTTGATCGGCTCTGCACGAATTGTCAGAATTATTAAGTCTTGCCGGAAGTGCTTCAATCGCCGGGATGGCAGGCGAACATGATAGAATGCCGATTGCAGAATCCGTGCTTGATTGTTCCGCCTCAGGCATTGAGCACCAGGATCTTGCCAAGAAGGATCGTCGCGCCGCCGAAGGCAAGGCGGGTATCGATGTGCAGGCCTTCGAAGATGACCGAGATCGTTATGGCGACAATCGGAACAACGGTCAGCGCATAGGCCGCCCGTGCGGGGCCGACCTTCTCGATGAGCGTGAATACACGAGAAACGTGACGCAGGAGGCAACAATTGCCAGGTAGGCGAGCTGCGCCAGATAGTCGACGGTTACGGGTATCGTGAGAGACGTGCCGACAACGATCGCCCAGACGACTCCGAAGCCGCATCCGCACAATGCACCCCAACCCATGAGCATCCGGATCGGCAGGCCGCGCCGCTGGTTCGCGCAGCAATCGCCGTCCCCGCACCTGTCGCCATCGCCGCAATGCCTGCCCAGATGAAGCCCGTCACAGTTTGCGGGTCGAGATGCAATGCGAAGATCTGTGGGGCGGCGACGATGGCAAGGCCCAGGAGACCACAAACTATGCCAATCGTCGCGCGGCGGCTTATCCGGAGATTCAGCAGTAAGCGGCTGGCGATGGCGGCAAACAGCGAGGAACTCGATAGCACCAGGGCGGCAATCCCGCTCGGGATACCCTTCGTCGCCTTATAAAAGGCGATAAATGCAAGCCCGAAAAACAATGGCGGCGCTTATGCGGCTCCTGCGTCCACGATGGCAAATGGCAATTATCGGAAATCTCGGGCTTCGAAGGTGAGATTCAGTAATTTTCACTTTCGGCCCGAGGCTGCAATATAGCTTGTGACAGGCGGGGACAATAGGGCGGCGAGCGCAATGCGGGTTCGGGCACAAATCACTGTCGATCACACGGAAATCCGAATAGCCTTTTGTTTCCCCGCGATGCGAAATCGAATAACATCTCTCCTTATCGAAGATGGTCAAAGAGAGCGTTAGGGATGTCCATGCAGCTGATCGATAAAGCGTTCACGAAGACGGTTGCCTTAGGCATTCTGATTATTGTTCCCGCGGTTTTCTTTGCCTCCTGCTCGACGGTCGGCGGAACCGGCGGCCAATCCAGGCCGGTAACCGCGAGCAGATCGACAGATCGCGACAAAGACAAAGCGGCGGAACGTCGGCGATGGGCAGAGAGAGTTGAACGAGATAATCAGCTGGCTCCAAGCGGGTCGGCACCCGGTTCCTATGGCTCTTCCCGTCCTCTCTTCACTTGGTGAGCGATAGATTGGCAAACCGCCCGATCTCAGGCTTTGGAGAACGGGTTCGTATCCGGCTCGGCGCAAGTGCCAGTCTATGTCCGGATTGGCGGTCGGCGGATCTTTGCATTGACCGGATATGGCATACGTCGCTATCCCGCACGCTCCGGAGGCGCTCGCAGTGCTGCTTTCGAGAGACCTATGGCCCACTACTCGAGTAGATCATCAGACAAGCGCATCCCTGGGGAAGCCTGCGGCCAGGCAGTCGATAAACCTGCGAACGGCCGGAGGAAGACCACGGCGCGTCGTGAATACGAGATGGACAAGGCCCTTCAGGCCATGCCAAGCGGGAAGGACTCGTACGAGCTTTCCTTCTTCCAGCGCCTGTCTGCATGTGTGATCGGGGAGAAGAGCGACACCCAGACCCGCAAGTGCTGCTGCCCTCACGGCCGTAAAGTCTGCACAGCCCATTCTCGGCTCATGCCTGAGCGTATGGGTTCGGCCATCGTCCGTCTCGAGAAACCAGTTCACTTCGCCCTGATCATCCGTGGTCGAGAGGGTAGGTTCGCGCGCCAAAGCTTCTATGTCTGCGATGCGGCCGGCAATTTGGGGGCTTGCGACCAGGATGCGGATCGAGTTGCCGAGCGAGCGCATCGTTAGTGAGGCATCACCATCCAGCGACGTTCGGACCCGCAACGCGACGTCGATCCGCTCGTCGATGAGATTGACCGGACGGTCGATCGCGACGAGTTGCAGCCGCACTTTTGGATGCTGCGCCAGGAACTGCATTAGGAGGGGGGAGATCGGTTCGACCAACCCTGTCGGGCAACTCATTCGGATCAGACCATGCGGCTCTGATTTTGCCTCTGCAACGAGCGCCTCTGCACGCTCGGCTTCCGCCAGCATTGCCTTGCAGCGCTCGTAGAAGGATTGACCTACATCGGTTACCCGGAAGCGGCGGCTCGACCGTTCGATCAGGCGCACGCCGAGCCGTTCCTCAAGTCCAGCCACCCGCCGGCTGAGCTTCGACTTCGGCTCGCGCAAAGCGCGCCCTGCGGCTGCGAACCCGCCGTGGGCGACGACCTCGGCAAAATAGACCAGATCATTCAAATCAGATCTCATGATCGTTCTCCATTTGGAACGATGAGTATCAAATTTGCTGGCTATTTGCAGCATCGTTCTGCTGGCATGTTCATTTCAACGGCAATGGCCGCACAAAGGAGCATGACAGTGAGCAAGAAATTCGAAGACAAAGTCGTGATCGTAACGGGTGGCACGAGCGGTATTGGTCTTGCAACGGCAAAGGCTTTCTCGATGGAAGGTGCCTCCGTGTTCATCACCGGCCGCCGCAAGGAAGCGCTCGATGCCGCCATCCAGAAGATCGGTGGCCGTGTCACGGGCGTACAGGCCGACATGAGCAAGCTCGTCGATATCGATCGCCTGTACGACGCAGTTCAACAGAAGCACTCGCACATCGATGTGGTTTTCGCGAATGCCGGCGGCGGCGAGATGGTGCCTCTCGGGGCGATTACCGAAGAACATTACCAGAAGACATTCGATACCAACGTGAAGGGCACCTTATTCACCGTTCAAAAGGCGCTCCCGCTCCTGCGTGATGGTGGTTCGATTGTCCTCACCTCGTCGACCACGAGCATTTCCGGCACGCCTGCCTTCAGCGTCTACTCGGCAACCAAGGCTGCCGTGCGCAACTTCGCCCGCAACTGGATCCTCGATCTTAAGGATCGCCATATTCGCGTCAATGCAATTAGTCCTGGCGTGACGGAGACAGCCGGCCTCAACGAACTCTTCGGCAACGGTGAGAGCGCGGAGAACACGAAGAATTACCTCGCGAGCCTCATTCCTGCGGGCCGCATCGGGCAACCGGAAGAGATCGCCAAGGCCGTGCTATTCCTGGCCTCCGACGATGCCAGCTTCATCAATGGCGTCGAACTCTTCGTCGATGGTGGCCACGTCCAGATCTAAGCCGCTATATCAGGGAGAATGACCATGGCAGACATCGCAACGCTGCTCGATCGGAATCTGCAGGGCATCTTTGGGGAGGGCGACGACGCCCTCCGCCTGAAAGTGGCGGAGGAAATCCTTCACGAGAACGCGATATTCATCGAACCGCACGGGATCTACCGCGGCCGGGACGAGATCGTCCGCATCGCCGGGGTTATCCGCGCAATGCATCCGACATTTGCGTACACCACAATCGCTGCGGCGGACGTTCTCCATGATCAGGCCGGGCGCGTGCAATGGGTGGCCGGTGCGCCCGGCGAAGAACCTGCATATGCAGGTACGGATTTCATCATTGCCAAGGACGGCAAGATCGCAGCGATCTATCTTTTCTTCGAGGGAAATCCGGATCCGACCAGCCCGCCCATCAGGGTCTGAGGGGTCCAATGCACCAACAACGATCGCCGGGCGGGTGCCCGGCGATCTTCGCGGGATCGTTCCTTTGGAGATTTGTCACTTTCGCGAAAAGTCTTGTTAGGTTCAGGATCCGAAGAAACGGCCTTTCGACGACCGGAAGCCGAGCTTTTCGGAGATCTCGTGAGCGGCTTTCAAGAGGCTGTCGAGATAGGCGGTGCGGTTGCGCAAGCCATCCTCGCGCGGCGTTACTAGGCAGAGTGTCGCGATGCAGGCGCCGTCGGCCTGATGGATGGGCACGGCGAAGCAATGGGTGAAGTTCTCCACTTCGCTATTGAAGGTGAAGTATCCGTCTTCGGCCGCCTGGCGTACTTGAGCGATGAAATCGGCGGGTTCCAGCCGCCTGCCATTCGGAAGGACGAAATCTTCAGGCGGAATGAAATCAAGGATTTCCCGGTCCGAAAGATGGGCTACAAGCAGGCGCCCCGAGGCGGTCCACGGAATGGCGACGAGCTCGCCGACATTCGAGGAGATGCGAAAGGGGCGGATGCCTTCCCGCATCATGGCAACCGTATATTTATTGCCCTCCAGCAGGCACATTTGTGCTGTCTCGCGCGTCTCCTCCGCCAGCACGCCGAGCATGCGGCCGCATTCGCGCATCAGGTCGAATTGTTCGGCATAGGCGGTGCCGAGAAAATAGAGGCGGCGGCCGAGAAAGACCCGGCCGTCGCCGCCCTGATAGTCGAGCATGCCATGACCGAGCAGAAGATTGACAAGCTCGTAGATGGAAGAGCGCGGCGCACCGATTTCCGTGGCGATCTCGTTCGGGCGCATGGGCTGGCGTTTTACCCGCAGAAACTCAAGAATCTCGAAGGCGCGATCCAGGCCCCGCATGCGTCGGGATACAATGTCGTTTGCAGTCTCGGCCATGCTTCTCTCCGAATATTCCCAAACCAGCCGCAACCAGCACGCTGCGACGCATCAGCACATGGTGCCGGCTATATGGCGCTGGTGCCGCTAGATCTCAGCAACACGCTGCGATAGCATCCGAGCGTGCGATGACGCAACGCTTGCGCAACGCTGTTGTTTCCTCTCAATTGAAACTCGAGGTCTTGAGGAATTCGGCAAGCCGCTCCGTCTTCGGACGCGCGAACATGTCCTTCGGATCGCCTTCTTCGCAGATGACGCCCTGGTTCATGAAGATGACGCGCGAGGAGACCTCATAGGCAAAGCGCATCTCATGGGTGACCAGCAGCATCGTCATGCCGTCGGCGGCGAGTCCTTTGATGACTTGAAGAACTTCGCCAACCAGTTCCGGGTCGAGGGCCGACGTCACTTCGTCGAACAGCATCAGCCGAGGCGCCATGGCGATCGCTCGGGCAATCGCGACGCGCTGTTGCTGGCCACCCGAGAGCTGGCCCGGATAATGATTGGCGCGGGCAGCAAGGCCCACACGGTCAAGCCATTTTTCCGCGACGGCGCGTGCATCCGGCTTCGACATCTTCTTCACCTTGACGAGGCCGAGCATCACGTTCTCGGCGGCGGTCATGTGCGGAAAAAGGTTGAATTGCTGGAAGGCCATGCCGGTGAGTGCGCGCTGGCGGGCAATCTCCTTCTCGCTCTTGCGGCGGCGGATGCTGCCCTCGGCGTGATAGCCGATCTCCTCGCCATCGAGGCTGATCTTGCCTCCCTGAAACTCCTCCAGCATGTTGATGCAGCGCAGCATCGTCGTCTTGCCGGAACCCGACGAGCCGATGATGGAAATGACCTCGCCTTCCTGCACCGTGCAGTCGACGCCCTTGAGAACCTCGTGCTGGCCATAGGTCTTGCGCAGGCCCTGAATGTCTAGGATTGTCTTGCCCATCGGTCCGATCTCCTCAGGACGGCAGTGCGGTCTTACGCTCGACATATTTGCCGAAGCGCTCGATACCGAAGTTGACGATGAAATAGAGGCCGCCAGCCAGGAAATAGAACTGGAGGCTCATGAAATTGCGGGAGATGATTTCCTGTGTGCGCAGCAGCAGTTCGGCGACGCCGATGACGGAAAGCAATGTCGATGCTTTGACCATCTCGGCTGCCGTATTTACCCAGGCTGGCAGGCACTGGCGCATCGCTTGCGGCCATAGGACCGAAGTGAAGGTCTGGGTGAAGGTGAGGCCGATCGCCTTGGCCGCCTCCGTCTGACCTTTTGGAATGGCCTGCAGCGCGCCGCGCACGATCTCGCCGACATGTGATGAACAGAAGATCGCCAGGGCAAGAACGCCTGCGGAAAATGGCCCCAAATCAAGACCTACCGCAGAAGAGACATAGTAGCTTGCCAGCACGAGAACGAGCACGGGCGTACCACGGATGATGTCGGTATAGGCTCGGATCAAAAGGCGCAGAATGGCTCCGCCGTAGACGAGCGCGAGGCCAACCAAGACACCGACGATGGAACCGGCAAGAATGGCAAGAAGGGAAATCGATACCGTCACGCCGAGCCCGTTGATGATAACGTAGCGGGCGATCCAGAGTTGTTCGAGAAAACTATGAGACATCCGGTATTACCTCGGCAAAGCCAGCCTGCGCTCGACGAAACGCATCAGCGCGGCGATGAGGAAGCAGGTTGCGACATAGAGAGCTGATGTGACCATCCAGGTTTCGATGACGCGAAAGCTCTCGACGTTGATCTTGCGCGCGGCGAATGTCAGCTCCGGCACGGCAATGGCGGCTGCAAGCGAGGTATCCTTGAACAGTGAGATGATGGTCGAAGACAGCGACGGAAGCACGTTGCGCAGCATCAACGGAGCGATGATCGATCCGCGAATCTGCATTGGCGTCAGCCCGATTGCCAGGCCCGCCTCCGAAAGACCTTTCGGAATCGACAGCAATCCTGCGCGAAACACTTCAGCAAGATAGGCGCCAGAGTAGATGGAAAGGACCAGGACGAAGCTTTTGATCTTGTCCAGGCGAAAGCCCATCTGCGGCAAGGCGAAGAAGGCAAACAGCACCAACACAAGGATCGGCAGGTTTCGGATCACGGTCACATAGACCTGCGCCGGGATCATGGCTGCGCGGTTTTTCGATGTCAGCGCGAAGGCCAGGATCAGACCGATCAAGGCACCAATCAGAATCGATATGATCGCCAGGCCGAGGCTGAGCGCCAGACCGCTCATAAGAAAATCAAAATTGCGCCAGACGACGGCAAAATTCAGCGTGTAACCCATGTCGGGCCGCCCCTTTTCAGGCTGGCGGAGCGGGAGGATATCCCGCCCCGCTCGACTGTTACTTGTATTCGACCGGGAAGCCGATCTGTGGTGGGGTCAGGTCCTTGCCGAACCAGGTCTTGTAGGACTTGGCGTAGCTATCGAATTCGACGCCTGTCATCGCTTCATGAAGAGCGGTATTGACGAAGTTCAGCCAATCCTGGTCGCCGCGCTTGACCGCGCAGGCATAGGTCTGCGGGTTCCAGCCATAGCCGGCGTCCTTGTAGCGGCCCGGGTTCTGCGTCATGTACCAGGCGAGTGATGACTGATCGGTCGCAACCGCGTCCGCGCGGCCGGATTCCAGCGCCTGATAGATCAGATCGACGGATTCGTACTGGTCGACCTTTGCGTCCGGAAGGGCGGCATGAACCATGGATTCCGCGTAGACGTTCTGAAGAACGGAAACGGTGACGGAAGAGCCTGCCGCCTTCAATGCCGCATAGTCGGCATACTGGCCATCGGCCTTCAGCATCAGGCCGACGCCTTCACGATAATAGGGAATGGTGAAGGCCACCTGCTGGGCGCGCTCGCCGGTCACGGTCATGAACTGGCAAGTGATATCGACCTTGTTGGTGGTAATGTTGGGAATACGGGCGTCGGACGACTGATTGACATACTCGATCTTATCGGGGTCGCCGAAGAGGGCCTTGGCGATGATGTGACCCATGTCGACGTCGAAGCCCTGCAGCTTGTCGTCAGCGCTCTTGAAGTGCCACGGCGCGTTCGTGCTGCCGGTTCCAAGAACGAGGTGACCGCGCGCAAGCACCTCATCGAGCTTGCTGCCGTCGGCGAGAACGGGCGTGGAAGAGAGGAGTGCGGCGGCGGCCAGCGACATCAGGCCGACGCGCAAGGAAATAGTCATGGTTGTTCCCCTTGGTTAATAGCTTTCGAATAATCCAATATTCCGGACATATGTCTGTTATCTCGGATAGGGCATATCAAGGGATATACGGGGCAACTTGTCAATAGTGACTGCTGTTGCCGATCGTCGGAGATAGTGAATGGTCAAGGGGTGTTTCCGGCGGGATTTACCGTTATCCCTGTCGACAATGTAGTGGCCGGCGCGCGGTATCTCTGCGGCAGCTCCGCCGCATCAAGCTGCTCCAAGCCATCATCCGAGCGACGGGCAAGACTCACTCAATGTTGCCGGTCACTCGCAATGCGAAGGATTTTCCGCGGGACATGCCGGATATCCGAGTGCCCTGTGAAATTTGAGCGCCATGTTGATCTGTTGTCAGGCGTTGTCGGCGAACCTTCGCCGTGGGTTGCCGATGTAAGCTCCATCGGGAGGAAAGTAGCCGTTTGAGACTTTCCTTGAAAGTTGTCGATTCAACTGGATGGTCAGGATGCCGAGCTGAATCCTCGGCCGAGCGAGTGCAGTCATCTCGTATGCCTGCACTCGCTTGCTGGCGTTTTTCCGGCCGTCCCTCAACTTTGCGAGATGCTCTCGTCCGAAGCGTTTAGTCGGTCTCTGACCATGCCTTGCTACGAGCGGAGTGAAACTGAGGCCGATCGAGGCTGCCAATTGCCTGAGTTCTCGCCATCAGGCCATGAAGAATGATCTGCAATGCCCGTAAGAAGATCTTTCTCATCTCGTATCTCCTTCACGTCGTGGTATTCGCAGCGCGAATGAAATTTCGCCAGCCACCAAATTCGGTGATGTCTCTAGCGCCAGCTACGGCGTGGCTCTCGCAGAGAAATCCGGAAACATGGCTGCCATCCTCAAGCAGGATCTTGCCGATACCCAGCGGCGCGGGGATATTCTGGACGAAGTGGGCAAATGCGGCAGGCGGTAACGCCCATACCTCGATTTCGATACCGTTGCCGGCAAAGCTCGGGTCGCGCACCAATCCCGGCTTGGGTGGCACTGTTCCGGAAAGGGCGAAAAGCCGATAGCTGCCATCCGTCCGTCCCGTCTTCATCCTGTAGGCGCCTTTTCCGGTGAGCTCATGGTTGAGCGGCATACCGGTCAGATGCGCGCCGACAACGACGATCGGAACCATATCCGCGGCTTCAGGTGTCACACGGCTTTTGTCCGGCAATGCCGCCGTGCGGTCCTTGCCCATCCCGCTATTTGCCGCTCGATGCATGGCATCGGCGAAAGGCGCCAAAGCATCGTCGGTAAAGGCAGGCCCGACGAGCATCACACCGGCAGGCAGATGGCCGTCAGCATCGAAGCCTGCAGGTATGGCAATTGCCGCGCAATCAAGCAGATTGGCAAAATTGGTATAACGGCCGAAATGGCTGTTTCTGACGATCGGATCGGCCTGCATTTCCTCGACCGTATAGGTCGTAGGCGATGTTGGCAGCATCAGGAAATCGACCTTCTCCCACTCCACCTTCGTCTTTTGCCGCAAAGCCTCCAGCCTGTACCTGCCTTCGAAGGCCGCAACCGCGTCATAGCCTTTCGCCCCTTCGATGATCGTTCTGACCGTCGGATCGAAATCGTCGGCATTGCTTGCAAGGAAGTCCTTTACCGCCGCGAGGCGCTCCGCAACCCAAGGGCCGCTGTAGAGCAGTTCGGCAGCCTGGCGGAAAGGCGCATAGTCGAAGGGCACGATCTCCGCGCCGAGCGATCTCGCCCTGTCGATGGCGGCGTCATAGAGGGCCTTGACTTGGCTGTTGCCATAGAATTCGCGCTCGGCTCCGTCCAGTACGCCGATGCGCGGGCGCACCGACGATAGGCTCGCTGGAGTCGCTTCCCGCGAGAACGGATCTCGTGCGTCATAGCCGTCCATGATCCGGCGAATGGCGACCCCGTCGCCGACGGTTGCGGCGAACACGGTGACGACATCGACGCTGCGGCAAGCCGGCACCACTCCGACATTGGGAACAAGCCCCGGTGTCGGCTTGATGCCGACGAGATTGTTGAAGGCAGCCGGTACCCGGCCGGAGCCTGCCGTGTCGGTGCCGAGCGAGAAACTGGCAAGACCTGCCGCTACGGCAACGGCGGAACCGGAACTGGAGCCGCCGGAGACATAGGCGCGATCGAAAACCGAGCGGGGGGCACCATAAGGCGAGCGGGTGCCGTTGAGGCCGGTTGCGAACTGGTCGAGATTGGTCTTGCCGATGACGATGGCGCCGGCAGCCCTCAGGCGCGCTATCACCGCCGCATCCTCCTCAGGATGATAGGCGAAGGCCGGGCAGGCGGCCGTCGTTGGCAGGCCTGCGACATCGATATTGTCCTTGACCGCAAAAGGTATGCCCCAAAGCGGCAGGCTGTTTGGCTCGGGTGCTTTCGCCAGCAATTCCGTCGCTGTGGCTCGCAATGCCTCTGGAGATGTCGGCGTGATGAAGATAGCCGGATCTTCAGATGCCTTGCATCTCGCAATGATTTCCTCCACGAGGTCGAGCGGCGATAGACCTGCTCCATAAGCCTCTTGCAACGAGGTGAGATCGAGAATGGTGGGCAGCATCAGATTTCCTCCAGAATGACAAGCACGTCGCCGGCCTTGACGTTGCGCCCAGGTGCTGCGCGCAGATCGCGGACGCGTCCCGCGGCATGGGCGGTGACATTGATTTCCATTTTCATCGACTCGATGATGGCCAAAGTATCGCCGGCTGCAACCGGCTGACCCTCCTCGACAAGTATTTTCCAGACATTGCCGGGCACGGCGCTTTCGATGCCGAAGCAACCATCCGGTATATCTCCGGCAAGGGCGGGGCCTGTCCCCTCGTCGACCGAGAAGCTATCGAGCCCCAGCTCCTTCCAGCGTTGCCGTTCCGCCTCGAAGGCTGCCTGCTGCCTGGACTTGAAGGCGCTGATTGCAGCGGCCTCACGTGCGAGGCCGGCCTCATAGGCAGCGTAGGAGAACTCCGTGTCCTCGATCTTGATCGGATAGCCGCCGTGTGGGAAGGCCGCACGCGCTTCATTGAGCTCCTCATGCGTGACAGGGAAGAAACGGATCTGATCGAAGAAATTAAGAAGCCATGGCTTGCCCTTGGCGAAGGCCGGTGTCTGCCGCCAGCTGTTCCATACCTGGATCGTGCGGCCGAAAAGCTGATAGCCGCCCGGTCCCTCCATGCCATAGATGCACATATAGGCACCGCCAATGCCGACGGCGTTTTCCGGTGTCCAGGTGCGCGCCGGATTGTATTTCGTCGTCACCAGCCGATGTCGCGGATCGATCGGCGTTGCGACCGGAGCCCCGAGATAGACATCGCCGAGGCCGAGCACGAGATAGCTGGCATCAAAGACGATGTCGCGCACCGCCTGCTCGTCGGGCAAGCCGTTGATGCGGCGGATGAACTCGATGTTGGAAGGGCACCATGGCGCATTGGGGCGCACGAGCTCCTGATATTTACGCATGGCAAGCTCGGCCTGCGGATCGTTCCAGGAGAGCGGCAGATGCACGATGCGGCTTGGAACTTTTACCTCCTGCGCCGCCGGCAGCGTAGCCTCGATCTCGGTCAAAAGGCCAAGGAGGCGTTTCCGCGTCAGCGTCGTCCCGTCATAATGGATCTGCAGCGAACGGATGCCTGGCGTCAGGTCGATGATCCCAGGCAGGCGCGCTTCGACTACTGCCTGCATCAGCAGGTGCACGCGCAGGCGAAGCGCGATATCGAGCGTCATCGGCCCGTATTCGATGAGCAGGTTGTCATCGCCCTGACGGCGGTAGACGACAGGCACCGGCCCATCCTGGTTCTGGCCGACGATCGCCGATCCGGCTTCCTCGGGCGCGTGGCGAACCGTTGGGTCGGCGATGGCGTCCTCACTGCGCACCAACGGGTGAAAGCGGATTTTGTCGCCCGGCTTGAACTGGCCCATCTTCCATTGCTCGTCGCGCGCGATGACAGCCGGGCAGACGAAGCCGCCGAGGCTCGGTCCATCCGGGCCGAGAATGATCGGCATATCGCCGGTGAAATCGATCGCGCCGATGGCGTAGGCATTGTCGTGAAGATTGGAGGGGTGGAGGCCGGCCTCGCCGCCGTCGCTGCGTGCCCATTTAGGAGCGGGGCCGATCAGACGGACGCCGGTGCGGGCACTGTTGAAATGCACTTCGTATTCGGTTGAAAACAGCGTTTCGATATCGTCGTCGAGAAAGAAATCCGGCGCGCCGTGCGGTCCATAGACGACGCCGACCTCCCAGGTCCGGGTGAGGGCGGCGGGCATGTTCGCCGGCTTGGCCCGAGGCTGAGGTGTGCGTGCCAGCCGCAACACATGGCCTGTCTGAAGTGTGCCGGTGGCGTGGCCCCCGAAACGACCGAGGCCGAAGGTTGCCCTGGAGCCGAGCATGAGCGGCGCGGCAAAGCCGCCCGCAACGGCGAGATAGGCACGCTGGCCCCGACCTTCTATGGCGCCGATGGCAAGCGTCTGCCCTGCCTTGGCGATAACGGCCTCGTCGTAGGGTAATGGAACGCCGTCGAGGGTCATCGGCATGCGAGCGCCTGCAAGCGCGATCGTCACGTCGGAGAAGATCTTGAGCACCGGTCCCGAGACGGTCAGCTCGAGGGCTGCGGTCTCGTCGGCGTTACCGACCAGCCTATTTGCATGGCGGAACGAGCGCTCATCCATCGGCCCGCTCGGCGGCACGCCGACGTGCCAGAGCCCCAGCCTGCCGGGAAGCTCCTGGATGCTCGACTGCGCGCCGGGCGCCACCACCTCGATTATCTCGGGCACGAAGGGAAAATCCTTCAGCGCCGTCGTCGCCACATTGCCGCTGGCCAGCAGATCCGATCCGGCGATGGCCTTCAGATAGTCGAGATTGGTTTCGATGCCGGAGATGGAGCTTTGTGCAAGCGCAAGCTTGAGCTTCTCGATCGCGGCTGGCCGGTCTTCGGCTGCCACGATCACCTTGGCGAGCATGGGGTCGTAATAAGGGGTGACTTCCGTGCCCGTCTCGATCCAGCCGTCGACGCGCGTGTTTTCCGGAAAGATAACTTCGGTCAAAAGGCCGGCGCTCGGCCGGAAGCCCGCATGCGGCATCTCGGCGTAGATGCGCGCCTCGATCGCGGCACCCTTCGGAACAAGCTGCTCATTGCCTGTTATCACTTCCTCGCCGGCCGCCTGGCGGATCATCCATTCGACGAGATCGATGCCATAGATGGCCTCGGTGACCGGATGTTCGACCTGAAGCCTGGTATTGACCTCGAGGAAGTAGAATTCCTCGCGCGCGGGATCATAGATGAATTCGACCGTGCCGGCAGACCGATAATGGGCGGAAGTGCCGAGTGCCACCGCCGCTGCATGGAGACTTTCGCGCACAGAACGCGCAAGATCGGGCGCGGGCGTCTCTTCGATCACCTTCTGGTTCCGGCGCTGCAACGAGCAATCGCGCTCGCCAAGCGCGATCACGCGGCCCTTGCCGTCGCCGAAGATCTGAACCTCGACGTGCCGCGCCCGTGAGACAAAGCGCTCCAGATAGACGCGGGCATCGCCGAAGCTCGCCCTGGCCGTGCGCTGCACGCTGTCGAAGGCAGCCTTCAAGCTTCCGGCATCGTCGCAGAGCTGCATGCCGATCCCACCTCCGCCGGCCGTCGATTTCAGCATGACCGGGTAGCCGATCTCCGCCGCGGCCGCGAGCGCCGCTTCACTGGTTTCGACGAGGTCGCTGCCTGGAAGCAGCGGCACCCCGCTTGTGCGCGCCAGCTCTCGCGCCGTGTGCTTGAGTCCGAAAGCGGCGATATTGTCCGGCGTCGGCCCGATGAAGATGATGCCTTCCTTTGCCAGCCGTTCGGCAAAGCCGATATTCTCCGATAAGAAGCCGTAGCCGGGATGCACTGCCTCGGCGCCGGTAGCCTTGCAGGCGGCAATGACGGCGTCGATATTGAGATAGCTTTCCAAGGCCGGCGCCGGGCCGAGCCTGACGGCTTCGTCGGCCATCAGGGATGCCTTTGAGAAACGGTCTGCATCGGAATAGACGGCGACGGAGGCAATGCCCATGCGCCGCAGCGTCCCGATGATCCGGACGGCGATCTCGCCGCGATTGGCGATCAATATTTTCTGGAACATCTCAGGCCTCACCGTCCCATACGAGGACACGGATTGGCGTCGGGTCGAAGCCGTTGCAGGGATTGTTGATCTGCGGGCAATTGGAGATGACGAGGAGCACGTCCATTTCGGCCTTGAGCTCGACATAGTCGCCAGGCGCAGAGATGCCGTCGACGATCGTCATTTCACCTGATGGTTCGATCGGCACGTTCATGAAGAAATTGATGTTGGGCACGACGTCGCGCTTGCTCATGCCGTGCTTTGAGACTTCCAGCACGAAATTGTCACGGCAGGCGTGAAGATACTTCGTGCCGTGGCCAAAACGCACCGTGTTGCTCTCGCAGGAGCAGGCGCCTGCCGAGGTATCATGGCGGCCGCAGCTGTCGGCGATCATCGTCAGCATGACGCGCCCCTCGTTGGAGATGATCCGGGTGCCTGTAGTGATGTAGGCGGCGCCTTGTTCGCGCATCGTGTCCTGGTTGGAATAGCGCTCGGAATAGTCCTCAGCATTGTAGAACAGCGTGTCGATTGCCTGCTGGCCGTAGCTGTCTTCGATGCGCAGCATCTGGCCCTTGCGCACGATTGTCGAAAACGGCGCTTCGGCAGCGATGAAATGATCCTGCACCGCCTTGTCGAGCGTGCGGGACGGTGCGGTCTGGACGAAATCGCTCATGATCGTCTCTCCCGGCTCAAAGATTGGCGAAGGCGTTGTTTTCAAAGCCGCGCACGGCTTCGGCGGTAGCTGTCCGGCACAGATCGTCTTCAGCGATCGGCTGGGCGGCAATGCGGGCCACGGTCACCGGTTTCGGTGCGTAATGCGGATTTGGATCGAGCGGGTGAGGGCAGTTGGAAAAGCCGACGATCATGTCTATTTCGGCGCGAAGATGGATATAGTCGCCATCGTGCAGTAGTTCGGGCTTCCAGGCGAACTTGCCGTCCGCATCGACCCGGACGGGCGCGAAAAGCGTCAGGGCGGCAGGGATATCGCGCCGATCCAAGCCTGCTTTCGTTGTGAGGAGGATGAAGTTATCGCGGCTGTTGCGTAGGCCTTGGCCGTATTTTGCTTCGTTGGAGGCGGCGGTGGAGCCTCCCATCAGGCAATCATGGGCGCCGGAGGAATCTTCCGTCACCGAGAACATGACGCGGCCCATGTCGGAAAAGATCACCCGGCCTTTCGACAGCGCCGTCGTCCATTGTACCTTGACCGTATCGACGAGGTTCAGCCGTTCGCTCGGATCCGCCTCGTTCCAGGCGATCAGCGAGACTGCAGAAAAGCCTTGGGCCTGCGCGATGCGCAGCGTCTCACCCGCCCTGATGCGCGTTGACCAGTACCAGCCGCCGGGCAGGGTCTCGCGGTGTAGGACAAGGGCGGGGTCGATCGGCGGGGCGGGAAGTGGGCTTGGGGCCGGCAACGCCTTGGGCGCGAATTGCAGTCCCTTTCGTTGATGGTCTTCATACCGTGCGCGATTGGCGGCGATTTCTTCCGGTGAACGTCTGACATGCTGCATGGCTAAATATCTCCCGATGGTGCCAGGTCGTCCCGGCGGTGCCCCAGGGAAGAGACCGGGCCGTCCCGGTCGGGGCTAAAGATCGAGGCTCCGCCGGCGATGCGCGGCGGCCATATGGAAATGTCCTTGGTGATGGTGGCGCCGTAGCGCTCCTTTTCCTCCGGCCGGTCGCGGCGGCGTTCGAAGGCGACGACGCGGGTCGCAAGCGTGAAGGCCTCGCGCATGTCATGGGTCACCATGACGACGGTCATCTGCGTCTCGTGCCAGAGGCGTTTCATCAACGTATGGATTTCGGCGCGGATGCCCGGATCGAGCGCGCCGAAGGGTTCGTCGAGTAGCAGCACTTTCGGTCGCATGATGAGCGCTTGCGCAAGCGCCAGGCGTTGCTGCATGCCGCCGGAAAGCTGGGCCGGATATTTGTTCTCTGCGCCGGCAAGACCGACTTCCGCAAGAAGCTGACGCGCCTCGTCGATGGCATCGCGACGCGCCGAGCCGAAGAGCCTTGCCTTGTAGCGCGAGCCGGCAAGTTCCTTGCCGAGCACTACGTTGCCGAGCGCGGTCAGATGCGGAAAGACGGAATAGCGCTGGAAGACCACGCCACGGTCGGCGCCAGGTTCCGAGGGCAGGGCTACTCCGTCGAGCAGGATCGTCCCGCGCGTCGGCTGCTCTTGACCCAAAAGCATGCGTAGGAAGGTGGACTTGCCGCAGCCCGATGGGCCGACGAGCGCGACGAAGGCACGCGAGGCGACGGTCAGCGAGACATCCTCAAGCACGATCTGGTCGCCATATTCCTTCCAGACCCTTTCTATTCTGAGCTCGCTCATGCCTGCTTCTCCAGTTCGGACCAGGGGAAGACGGCGATGCGGATACGGTCGAGCAGGTAGTTCATGACCACAGCGAGCAGGGTGATCCAGACGACATAGGGAAAGATTACGTCCATCGAGAGATAGCGGCGGACGAGGAAGATGCGGTAGCCGAGCCCGGAATCGGATGAGATTGCCTCGGCGGCGATCAGGAACAGCCAGGCCGGCCCGAGCTGCAGCCTGAGGCACGTGATCAGCCGCGGCAGGATCTGCGGCAGCACGACGCGGAGGGCGATCTGCCAGGAAGAGCCACCAAGCGTCTCAGCCTTGACGATCTGTTCGCGCGGCAATTCCAGTGCCTTCAGGGCCAGATCTCGGACCATCGTCGGCGCAACACCAATGACGATGAGGGCGATCTTCGACGTTTCCCCGAGGCCCATGACGATGAAGAGGATCGGCAGCAGGGCCAGCGGCGGCACCATGGAAATGACGGCGACGAAGGGAGACAGAAGCGCTCTCAAATAGGGCAGCATGCCAATCAGCATGCCCAGGCAAAGCGCGATCGCCGTGGAGATGCCAAGACCGGAGAGCAACCGGACGAGACTTGCCCCAGTATCCGACCACAGGAGGTAATCTCCGGTGCGAGGATCGGCGATGAAGGCCATGCGGTTGATGGCGTCGGCAAAGCCGGCGAAATTTGGAAGCAGCTTGTCATTGGCGTTTTCGGCAAGCCTTGAGGCAGAGCCGATCGCATAGGCAATGATGAGCAGCGCAAACGGCAAAAGCGTCAAGGCAAGCTGCGCACCGGGACTTGGCTTGGTATTGATCCAGCGCATGAAAGGCTCCGCGGAAAGGCTGGCGGCGCTGGCGCGCCGCCGTTCAAGGAAGCTCAGAGCGACCCGTCGGTGGCCGACTTCATATAGGCTTCGGTGAAGCGAAGCTTGACGTTGTTGCCGTCGCCGAGGACCTTGCCGTCGGGCATTTCGATGCCGATGATATCAGCGGAAGGCGCGCCATTGCCGAGAAGCCCCTTCTGGAAGAGGAAGTTGCGCACCAGATCCATCGTCTTCGGCAGGTTCGGCGAGGCGGTGAAGGAAAGCGCATCGGCGGGCTTGTCGAAAAGCCGAGTTGCGGCGAGCTGCGCCTCGAAGCCCTTGAGGTCGGTGCCCGAGGCCTTGCCCATGGCCTCGCGGGCAGCCTTGCCCTCCGGCGTGTCGGCTTTCATGAGCGCGGCCGTTTCATACCAGATACCGGCGAGTGCCTTGCCGAAATTCGGGTTGTCCTTGAGCACGTTGCTGTTGGCGACCATCAGGTCGATGATTTCGCCCGGCACCTGCGAACTGTCGAAAACCTTCTTGGCCGTCGGATCTTCGAGAATGGTTGAAACAAGCGGATTCCAGGTGACAACAGCCGAGACGTCAGGCGTCTTATAGGCCGCAACCATGTCGGCATCCGAGGTGTTGACCACCTTCACATCGCGTTCGCTGAGCTTGATGCTGTCGAGCGCGCGGGCGAGCAGATAGTGCGATACGGAATATTCGACGAGGTTGACGTTCTGGCCTTTGATATCGGCGAGGTTCGTCTTGTCCTTGAGGATGACGGCGTCATTGCCGTTCGAGAAGTCGCCGACGATGACGGCCGTCGTATCGACGCCGCCAGCAGCCGGTATGGAGAGGCCATCCATGTTGGTGAGCGTTACGGCATCGAAGGCGCCGGCCGTATATTGATTCATCGACTCGACATAGTCGTTGAACTGGGTGACCTCGATATTGATCCCATATTTGTCGGCCCATTTCTTGACAATGCCGTGGTCGCTCGCATAGCCCCAGGGCATCCAGCCGACATAGATCGACCAGGCGACCTTGAAGCTAGTCTTCGGCGCAGCACTGGCGACGGAACCGAGCCCGAGGGCCAGCGATACGGACAGGGCTGTGACGGAAAGAATTTTTGAAAAAGTCTGCATTGAAATTCCCCTTTTGCTTTTTTCAAAAAGGGATCGGCAAAGACCATCGCGCCGCCAATCCCTTGGCTTACGAGGTCTCCCGGGCTTTTATCCCGCCGTGCATCCGGTGGGATTTCTCCCCCAGCCGGTGGTGGCTCTCGGACCAGCCACGCTCGCAATGGAGCGCCGGAACCCTAGCCACCAACTCGAACAATACGAAGCAAGTGGTGTGCCAGATCGCAAACCATTGATTTGCTAGGGGATGATGCTAGGTGGTTGATGAAAAATTGAGCGATCTGAAAATTTGCGCGGAGAATATGCAATTTTGATGAGCGCGCTGATCTTCATTGGACAACGGATAAGGAACGATCGGGAAGCAGCAGGCTGAGCTTGCTCGTGTCGAGTTGGATAAGCGTAGTTCTCCTCCCACCTTGTGATAGCGAACTCACTGAGGAGGGCAAAAAACGCTCCTCGTGCTAGTCGATTAATTTTCGCTGTCGGCGATAAACGAGCTCGACGAGGCAGAGGCCTAACAGCTCTCTCCCTCAAAACTTCGGCGGCTTTCTGCCGGCAGCACGATGGGCAGCGATGACGGTATTGGCCATCAGCATGGCGATCGTCATCGGCCCGACACCGCCCGGAACCGGGGTGATGGCGGCGGCGACTTCGGAAGCTCCACCATAGGCGACATCGCCCACCAGCCGGCTCTTGCCCTCGCCGCGCTCCGGGGCCGCGATCCGGTTGATGCCGACATCGATGACCGTGGCACCCGGCTTGATCCAGTCGGCCTTGACCATCTCCGCCCGGCCGACGGCCGCCACCAGAATATCGGCACCACGCGCTACCGAGGCGAGATCCTTCGTCCGCGAATGCGCCGTCGTGACCGTCGCATTGGCATTAAGCAGCAATTGCGCCATCGGCTTGCCGAACAGGTTGGAACGGCCGATGACGACGGCATTCAGACCCGACAGGTCTTCGCCATGTACTTGGCGTACCAAAAGCATGGCGCCGGCCGGCGTGCAGGAGATCAATCCGGTTTCAAGATCGCCGGTTGCCAGCTTGCCGGCATTGACCACATGCAGGCCATCGACATCCTTTTCCGGCTTGATCGACTGAATGATGTCATCGGAATCGAGATGCTTCGGCAGCGGCAGCTGCACGAGAATGCCGTGGATGGAGGCATCGTCATTCAGGGAGGAAACCAGCCTTGCCAGCTCTTCCTGCGTCGTCTCCGCCGGCAGCGTGTGCTGCACCGACTTGAAGCCGCATTCCTTGGCCATCTTGCTCTTGGAGTTCACATAGGCGTGGCTGGCCGGATCGTCGCCGACGATGATGACCGCAAGACCGGTCTTCACACCGGCCTCCGCCTCAAGTCCCGCCGCCGCAGCCTTCACAGCCTCGATCACCGAAGCTGCTGCTCGTTTCCCGTCGATCACCGTTGCGAGCGCCATCACTCACCCCATGCGTTCGGAGGCATAGGAGCCCGGGCTTGCTGGGAAGACGACGGTGCGGTTGCCGTTGAGGAAGGTGCGATAGTGGATATGCGCATGGATGGCACGCGCCAGTACCTGGCTCTCCACATCGCGGCCGATCGAGACATAGTCCTCGGCCGACTGCGCATGGGTGATGCGCGCCGTGTCCTGCTCGATGATCGGACCTTCGTCGAGATCGGCCGTCACATAATGCGCCGTCGCCCCGATCAGCTTCACGCCGCGCTCATAGGCCTGCTTATAAGGGTTTGCCCCCTTGAAGGACGGCAGGAAGGAATGGTGGATGTTGATGATGCGGCCCGACATTTTTCGGCAGAGCGCATCCGACAGAACCTGCATATAGCGGGCGAGCACCACCAGCTCGGTGCCGGTCTGCTCGACCAGTTCCAGGAGCTGGGCTTCGGCCTGCGGCTTGTTGTCCTTCGTTACCTTGATGTGGTGGAAGGGGATATCGTGATTGACCACCACTTTCTGGTAGTCGAAATGGTTGGAGACGACGCCGACGATGTCGATCGGCAATGCGCCGATCTTCCAGCGGTAGAGCAGGTCGTTCAAGCAATGACCGAAGCGCGAGACCATCAAGAGCACCTTCATGCGCTTCTTGGCATCGTGGATCTCCGCATCCATGGCGAACTTCTCGGCGATCGGCTTGAAGCCTTCGGCAAGCGCCGGCCCGCCGACCCCTTCCTCCGAGATGAAGGAGACGCGCATGAAGAACATGCCGGTATCGAGATCGTCGAACTGGCTGGAATCGACGATGTTGCAGCCCTGTCCGGCCAGATAGTTCGAGATCGCCGCAACGATCCCACGCGTCGATTGGCACGTCACTGTCAATACATAGGTTTTCATTCGAGATAGCCCAATTCGATGTGTAAATGCTTCATCCGAAGCCCAAGGTGCGATTAAAGAGTTTGCTCGGCGATCATATGCAGGAACGCCTCGAGCTCTTGCCTGTCGATCCCGACCTGGTGCTTCTTCTCCGGATAGACGCCGGAACGAACGTCCCCGGCAAATTCGGCAAAAGCGGCAACGCGCTCATTCTGCAGCCGGTCGAACTCTGCCGCGAAATCGCGGTAGACCTTCGCATGGCGGGGGCGATGGCCGCGATTGCTGCCAAGGACATCATCGGCAAACAGATATTGCGCGTCACATCCTGTTCCCGCACCCATCGAAATCATCAGCATCGATGTCCTTTGGCTGATGGCGGCCGCAACGTCACCAGGCACAACCTCGATTTCGACGGCAAAAGCGCCGGCTTCTTCCAACGCCTTGGTCTGGCGCCAAATTTCAAAAGCGCTGATCGATGTTTTTCCGACGGCACGGAAGCCACCCGTCCATGTCGCTTTCGAAGGAATGAGGCCAACGTGGCTACAGACGGGAATTCCCTCATCCCGCATCCGTCGAATGATCGCGAGACTTGCAGCGCAATAAACGGCATCGCCTCCGGCTTTCAATGCCTTGAATGCCTCCCGCATATATTCTTCCGCCGAAACATAGTCGCCATATTCCAGGCCCGGTATTGCAAAGGGGCTCGGTGCGGCTTCACGGAATGAGGGGCCCAAAAGTGCTGGTGGGACAGAAAGCATATCGATGCCAGCTCTCTCGGCGGCTTCCGCTTCCTCAAGCGACGTGACGCGCAGCATTGTCAATTGTCGCTTTCCTTTGAGCGACAGGAGATCGGCAACCGTCGGACGATTGTGCTTTTGCATTGGATGTTCCTCGATATGGATGGTTAGGCCGCAAGCAGCGACTTCAGCTTGACCGTGCTTGCCGCCAGAGCAGCTTGATCCGGATGCGCGCGGGCGGCGATCAGCATCTCGGCAAGGCGGATATCACGCGCTATGGCATTGCCGCGTCCGATACCGCTGGCGGCGAGCAGCCTTCCGTCCGCGCCGAGATGGAAGAGGATGAACGCCCCGTCATCGAGGTCGCGCCGTACATGGGCGACCGCTTCATCCGCAAGGCCGGCAATCTGCAATGTCAGATCATATTGATCGGACCAGAACCACGGCACCGAGGATATCTCCGCACCTTCTCCCAGCATGTTGGCGGCGGCGAGATTGGCCTGCTCCTGCGCATTGCGCCAGGATTCGAGGCGAACACGCCTTCCGCCATAGAGCGCCAGCGGAAAGGAGCAGCAATCGCCCGCCGCATAGATGTCGGCAACGGAGGTTTCCAGCCGCTCGTTGACGGCAATGCCGTTGTTGATCGTAAGGCCCGCTTCGGCAGCGGGCGCGGCATTCGGCAGGGCACCGATACCGACGAGCAGCAGATCGGCAGAGATCACGTCTCCGGTCGCCATACGAACGACGACCTTGTCGGCGTCCTCCTGCACCGCTTCGATGACCTGACCGCAGCGTATATCGGCACCCTCCTGACGATGCCGCTCGGTAATTGCCTCGGCGATTTCCTCCGGCACGCCGCGTTTCAACACCCGCTGCAGACCCTCGATGACCGTGACGTCGGCGCCGCGCTTGCGTGCCGTCGCTGCCAGTTCAAGGCCGATGAAGCCGCCGCCAATGATGGCAATGTGCTGTCCGGGATTGAGCGCGGCATGCAATGCGACCGCATCCGCATGGGTCCGCAGCATGCGGATGCGATGAGAGGTGCCATCGATGCCGGGAAGGTTGCGTGCCGAGGCTCCGGTTGCGAACAGCAGTTTGTCGTAGCTTAGCGTTTCTCCACCCGCGAACCTGATGGTCTTTGTGGAAGGAGCGATCGCTGTCACCGTCGTATCGAGCCTCAGGTCGATCGCTTGCTCCTGATAACGCTCCAATGCTGCGACGAATTTTGGCTCGGGCACCTCGTCTGATCCGCCCTTCGAAAGCGGCGGGCGTTCGTATGGGGCCAGCGGCTCGGCGCCGATGAGGGTGATGTCGCCCTCAAATCCCTTTTCGCGAAGTGCGAAGGCAGCGCGGGCGCCGCATTCCCCGGCTCCGATAATGACGAAATGCGCCACGATAGCCTCCTCAGAGCCCGATGAAGACGGTGCCATTCTCGACCTTGACCGGATAGGTCTGCAGATTGACGCAGACCGGAGCGCCTTTGGCTTCGCCGGTGCGGTAGTCGAAGCGGCCATTGTGCTTGGGACATTCGATGATGTTGTCCATGACCAGGCCATCGGCGAGATGGATTTTCTCGTGCGTGCATAAGCCGTCGGTCGCGAAATAATCGTCCTCGGGGCTGCGATAGACGGCGAAGGTCCGTCCGTCATGATCGAAACGGATGACGTCCTCCTCGTCGATTGCATCAGCGGCGCAGACTTCGATCCAATTGCTCATGTTTTCCTCCCTTGTAATGTCGATGTTATTGGGCCGCGGCCGGTAGCTCGCCATGGAATTCTTCGCGATAGGGCCGCGCCGTTGGCGGCAGCTCGCGCTTCAGGAAATAGTCCTCGTTGCGCAATTGCCGCAGGAATGCGGGTATCATCTCGCGATAGCCGGACCAGATGGACGGATTGGCGGCCGGCAGATCATGCTTGATCATCGCATGCAGCTTCGGCAGCGCATGATAGGGCACCATCGGGAACATGTGATGTTCGACATGATAGTTCATGTTCCAGTAGATGAAGCGGCTGACCGGGTTCATTATGACGGTGCGGCTGTTCAGGCGATGATCAATGACATTGTCGGCGAGGCCGCCATGCTGCAGCAGGCCGGTCAGAACGTGGTGCCAGGCGCCATAGAGCCGGGGAAGGCCGATCAGCATCAGCGGCAGGATTGAGCCCATGGCGATCGCTGATGCGATGGTGACGATGTAGATCGCAAGCCAGATACGAGCGATGCGGATCGCTTTCGGCTGCTCCATCTCGGGAATGAAGGTCTTTTCCGCAGCACTGACGAAGCCGGCAGAATTGCGCAGCATGTCGATCATGGCGTACCAGGCATCGAGGATGCCGAAGAAATTCAGGACGAGGCGGAGAAGATCCGGCGGCCTCATGACGGCAATTTCCGGGTCGCGGCCGACGATGACGGTATCGGTATGGTGGCGCGCATGGCTCCAGCGCCAGGTCACCGGATTGCGCATGATCATGAAGCAGGCGATCTGATAGACCACGTCATTCATCCAGCGCGTCTTGAACGCCGTGCCATGGCCGCATTCATGCCAGCGGCTGTCCGAGGCTGAGCCGTAGAGCACGCCATAGGCCAGGAAGAAAGGAACGCAGATCCACGACCCCCAGAAGTAGACGCCAAGTGCTGCGAAGACCGCCATGCTGCCAAGCCAGATGATGGTGTCGCGGATCGCTGGCGCATCCGAGCGCTGCATCAGCGCCTTCATATCCTTGCGCGCAACATCCGTGTGATACCATTCGGCGGCGGCAAGCCCCGTTTCCACCGCCAGTCTGCCGCTTGCGCCGAGCAGATCATAGTCACGCTTGATTATCGTCGTCATCCCTGCCTCCCGCGATGCGCAAGAGCGCCTCGTCCTCAATGCCGGAACGATAGATCGACTTTTTGCTTGCCTCAATGCAGGAATGATGGAATCTATCAAAATCTATCATCAAGATAACGCAGAAATGATGAATTCCATCAGGAGCAGCCATGCGTCGCCCCACCATATCGGATCTCGCCAAGGCGTCCGGCGTCAGTGTCGCCACCATCGACCGTGTGCTGAACGGGCGCCTTCCGGTTCGCGAACAGACGGCACGGCGCGTCTATGAAGCGGCGCAGGACATCGGCTATCACGCTGTCGGCCTCCTGCGTCAGCGCGTCTTCGAAGACGTGCCACGCTATCAGCTAGCATTCCTGTTGCAGAAGCCCATGCAATCATTTTATCAAGCCTTTGCCAAAGAGATCGAAGCGGCTGCGGCAGCGATGACGGCAGCGAAGCTGCAGGTTCAAATCGACTATCCGGCTGTCTCGACACCGAGCGTAATCGCCGAGAAAATGCGAGCGCTGGCAGCGCGTAATCAGGTCGTGGCCGTCGTCGCCCCTGATTATCCAGCTGTCGAGGCGATCGTCGACGAGCTCAAGGAAAAGGGGATTCCGGTCTTTTCCGTACTTTCCGACTTTGCCGCGGGCGTTCGGGAGGGGTATCTCGGCCTCGACAACAGAAAGGTCGGGAGATCTGCTGCCTGGACGATCGCGCGCACGGCTCGTAAGCCGGGCAAAGTGGCGTGTTTCGTGGGCAGCCACCGTTTTCACGGCCACGAGTTGCGAGAGCTGGGTTTTCGCTCCTATTTCCGCGAGAATGCGCCGGAATTCGAGGTGCTGGAAACGCTCATCAATTTCGACGCCGTCGACGTCACGCATGAGGCGACGCTCGATCTTCTGCAGAAACATCCAGACCTTATCGGTCTCTATGTAGCCGGCGGCGGAATGGAGGGGGCGATCGCCGCACTCCGGGAGGAAAACCGCGCAGGCGACGTGACCCTCATCGTCAACGAGCTTGTCCCCGAGAGTAAGGGCGCACTGATGGATGGAACAGTTGCCATGGCCATTTGCACTCCATTGCCTCTTCTGTGCCGAGAGCTCATCACGCAAATGGTGAGTTCAGTCGAAAGAAGCGCGCAAACGACCGTGCGTCAGACTTTTTTCCCGTTCGAGATCTATATCTCCGAGAATATTTGAATGAAGGAAAGCCGCCGATGATATGGGCCACGGCTGCAGCGCCGCTATTAAAACGGAAGGTCCAAAACAACGAGCTCGATCTTATCGACATAAGATTGGGCCGAGCCTGGCTATAGCCAGGCTCGGCAAGTTCCCTCGCAACACCGGTTCGGCATCACCCGGCCTTTAAGGCCGATTCGATGAAATCAAATGAGGCTTGGATCGCTTCTCGTGGGTTGGCGAGGTCGTGCACCAGGGGAGAGAAGCATTCGTAGGAAATCGGTCCGACATATCCGGCAGCCTGCAGAGCCTTGATCTGACCGACATTGTCCAGTCGGTCCAATCGGTCGACGAGAACCCGGTGTTCGTCTTCCATCTGGTTCAGCTGCAACGTCGGATCGACGACGGCCGATATGTGGACGATCCCGGTGTGGCCGGCAAAAATCGGCCCGCCATCCGCCAGGGCATGATGGAACGTGTCATGGACGAGTTTATAGCGGTGCGCTGCGTCGAGCGCATTGATCGCGTCCACGAGCTCTGCCTTGTAACGCAGCGAGGAACGCTGGAACCCCAGCGGCTCGACCAGCGCGACAAGCTCTGCCTCTTGAAGAAGAGGCAAGATGGCGGCGAGGGACGTTTCGAGATTGGCTTTGCGCTCCTGCGCCTCGGTGCCGATCCCCTCGTTTCGCGGGATCAGGCTGATAGTTTCAGCACCAGCCTCCTTGGCGATTGCAATCAGGTCCCGAACCTTCCGCTCGATATCATCCGACCAGAAATTGAATGGATAGACCTGGGACAGGCCAACGAGCCGCAAACCTCGCTCCCGAACCATTTGACCCGCCTTCGTCGGCGAAAGGCCGTCAAATAGCTGGCGCTTGAGGTCGTTGCGAACCTCTACACCCTGGCAGCCGAGAGCAACCGATAGGTCGAGGAAATCGGTGTAGCTAAGATTTGGTGCCGTAATCTGATTGAGTGCCCGGAACATGTTTCCTCCCAAGATCCCGATATTGCTGCTCCGGCGGAGCGCCACGCGGCTCAAGGCAATGCCAAAAGGATCCGTCGTGCGCAATCGGGTGGAATTTGGATTAGCGCATCGGTGAGGTTTCTTGCGCCTTCCGCTTGAGGTGTTTCACCTCATTCTCAGATGGAAGGAGGTAGAAAAAGTTGCGGTTCCAGAAAATGCGCATCCGGCATTTGAACCCGATCCTGGAGCACGTTTTGTGCCATCAGCTCGACGGTATCCCGGCAAAGCTGGGCCAGAGGCGTGCCGATGACCATTGTCGCATAGCCGTCGGAAAGGGCCGCGCGGCTGACCGAGGTAAGTTCGTTGACGATGAGGGCAACTTCTCCCGGCGCGCGCGTTTCCCGCAGCGCCGCTATTGCGCCTTCCATCCCACCGCCTGCGACGTAGATGCCTCTCAGATCCGGATGACGCTCAAGCAAGGCGACCGAGGTTTCATGGGTCAGCTTTCTTGTCTCAAGATTGATGACTGGTTCCAGGATATCGAGATCCGGCCGTAATTGGCTTAGGTATGAACGGAATCCGGCTTCCTTCAATTCGTGTCCCTGCCAGCGATTACTGCCAAGAAAAATCGCGACTTTTCCGGGCTGGCGACTTGCCATGGCGATCATCCATGCCGCCAGGCGTCCGACCTTGTGATTGTCGAGACCGATATAGGTTTGACGCGCGCCGTGGCCGAAATCATTCAGCAGGGCGAAGACGGGAACTCCGTTCTGCCGCAAGCTCCGGGCGGCTTCATTGACGATGCCGTGGTTGACCGCAGTGCAAGCTATCGCTTCGGTATGTGTGGCAAGTTCGCGCATGATTGTCGCAAAGTCTGCCGGCGACTGAGACGGTGAATATCGAATGGTCACTTCACCGCGAAAATCCTGACGGTCTGCCACCGCCCGGATCAGCTCTTTGCTGAAAGACTGATAAAACTCCTGTCTTTCCTTTATGAGCAGGAAGCCAAGTCTCACTCTTGCAAGCGGTGCGGTCAGCTGCCGATCGATCAGACCACTCGCATAATAGGCCAGTTTATGCGCTGCTTCTGCAACCTTGCGGACCGTTTCCTCGCGGACGAAGCCTCTCTCGTGAATGACACGATCTACAGTCGCTTTGCTTACCTTCGCCTCTTTGGCGATATCCTCAATTCTTGTCCGCTTCATATAAATCCTGATCAGGCCCCCCGGGGATTGCTGACCTTGCCTTATTCGCCAGATCCAACAGGCTTCGTCATTGGCCGGCAATCTAAGTCAAAGTGAAAGGTGCTCCAAGAGGGGGTGCTTGTGCCTCGATCTATCAAAATGTCGATAGTCTGCCTCAGCCGCTGTCGCCTGGCATGGCCGCAACGGACGAGTTTGTCGCCTTGCGCGGGTCGATCCCGTTTTCCCGGCCGCCGTCCGATCCGTCATGGGGAAGCGATGTTTTCGAAGCCCCTGAAGATCGCTTTGCTTATGCATGCTCAGTATGCGAGAGGCAAATCTGCATCTCGGAATTTGTTTACATGGCGATCAAATAAGGATATTCTTTATCCTTGATAGATATATGCCAGCCGCGGGCCTTGGAATGATTTTATGATTTTGAAAAGCCAAGTCGAATGGGCTCTCCATTGTTGCGCCATTCTTGCAGGTTTGCCTGACGGCCGCTATCTCTCCACCAAAGCGCTCGCCGAATTCCATGGGCTTCCCAAGGAATATCTTTCCAAGGCCCTCCAGAGCCTGTCTCAGGCTGGACTTGTCGACACGACACTCGGCCCCTCCGGTGGTTATCGATTGGCGAGACCGCCCGCGGATCTCACTTTTCTAGAGATCGTGGAGGCCGTCGAGGGGCGGCAGCGAACCTTCGTCTGCACCAATATTCGCGCCAACAACCCCTGCCGCCCGAAGGACTATTGCGAAAGCAGCCCTTGTGCGGTGGCGCGCATCATGTGGGAGGCCGACGAAGCGTGGCGCGAGAAACTGCGTAGTGTCAAATTGTCAGACCTCGTCGGCATCCTGTCGAAGGAGATCCCGCCGGAACTCTGGAAAAGCTCTTTCGAATGGGTGCTAGAGCGCGCCGGATGATATCGCCCTGAGAGTGGCCTGTTCCTTCTGTTCGCCTGTCGGGGGGCAGACGAGGCTTTGGGCCGGCATCGCCAATGATATTCCGTTCGCCCTGCAATGTTCGTAGATGAGATCGATGATCTCGTTCTGTGCCGACATGCGGCCTGCCGCGCTCGCGACGCGGAAGAACAGCTCGATCTCGAGAGCGATTGCGTCGATCGTCTTGAGCGCGACGACCGGCGGCGGGTTCATGACGATCCTTTCGCAGCCCTGCAGGACGGCAAGCATGACCTCTTCGACGAGCCGCGGCTTGTGTATGGCGGATATTCGCATCGTCAGCGAGATCTGGTGCGACTCATCAGGGCGGCTGCGATTGGTAACGCCCTGTTTCGCCAGCACGCTGTTCGGCAGGACGACGACGTTATATCCGCCCGAAAGCAGATTGGTGGAGCGCCAGTTGGTTTCAACGACACGCCCTTCGGTGCCGTCGGCGAGCTGGATCCAGTCGCCGATGACGTAGGCGCGACCGAGAGCCAGCGCGATTCCGGAAAAGACATCGGCAAGCGTGTTCTGCAGCGCAAGGCCTATAATGACGACGACGATGCCTGAGGTGGCAATCAGCGGCCCAACGGGTGCGCCGAAGACGAAGCCGATGACGGACAGGGCGACGCCGAGATAGACGATGCCGACGATCAGATCCTGAAGAAGATGCGCCTCCTGCGGCCGGCGGTTGAGGGTGAGATAGATATGGAGGAAGCCGATCATCGTCCAGGCAAGATGCAGCCACCAAAGGATCCTTGCGGACTTGGCAAGCAGGATGCCGCCATTCTGAAGCTCGTCGTAGTCAAAGTGATAAGGCGAAATTCCGGCAAGCCAGAGCACGAGGCTCATGCAGCAAAAGAACAGGATCTGCACGACGAGGCGCCCGGTTGGGCGGCTGCGTCCCTGGATATGCCAGATGACAATGCCGGCCAGCCCGAGCAGGTTGATCAGGACGAGCGGAAGGGAATGATGTTCGCCAAACATGATAGGGCTCACCGACGATGATTTCCTGAAACCGGAAAGGGACGGGCGCCTCCGGCACCCGTCCGGCATCCGGTTATTTCTTGATCGGGAAGGTCAGTTCCTTCTGGCTGCTGTCGACGACGAAGACAGCCAACAGCTTCGCCGGCTTGGTCTTGCTAGCATTCTCGCTGACGCCGTGGCGATCGCCCGGCATCTCGGAGAAGTTTTCGCCGGCCTTGAAGACCTTGACCGGACCGTCATTGACCTGGCTGCGGATCGCCCCTTCCAGGACCGTTGCATAAATGAAGGCCGAGTTCGGATGGGTGTGGGCCGAGGAAAAGCCGCCCGGACCGTATTCCACGAGGACGCCCTTGATGCTCTTGCCGGGAACGTTCGGCAGTTCGTGTTCGTAGACAAGCGTGACCTTGGCATCCTTCTCGCCTGCAGCGTGTGCAACGGCGGTGGTGGACACCAGGACGGTGAGGGCGAGGCCGAGAATTGACTTGATCATCTCGAATTCCTTTCTGAAGAGTCGAACAGTTATTTGCGGGCGGAGGTTGCGAACCATTGCTCGAAGGTGATGCGGCCGAGGCGCGGATTGCCGTCGGACACGAGCGAGCCGTCTTCCAGCCTTGCGCCGAAATAGCGGGCTTCCGGATCCGCCACGACCTTGCGGGCATCGCCCATTGCCTTGAGGTAGCGGGCAACGAGCTCATTCAGCCGGACACGTTCTGGACCGGAGATCTCGACGATGCCATTGATTGCCGCGGAGTTTGCGACGACGGTCATGTTGTCGGCGACGTCGTCGGAAGCGATCGGCTGCACGTAGGCCGGCGACAGGCGCACCGTATCGCCGACCGTGCCGGACTGGGCGATGCCGCTTAGGAATTCCATGAACTGCGTCGAATGGACGATCGTATAGGGAATGCCGGAGTCGCGGATGATCTTTTCCTGGGCGACCTTGGCGCGCATGTAGCCGCTTTCGGGCAGGCGATCGACACCGATGATGGAAAGGGCGATATGATGCTTCACGCCGGCCGTCTTTTCCGCTGCCGCCAGATTGCGGCCTGACGTCTCGAAGAATTCGAGCACGGCTTTGTCCTCGAAGGATGGCGAGTTTGCGAGGTCCATGACGATAGAGGCGCCGGCCAATGCTTCGGCGAGCCCTTCGCCCGTAATCGTATTGACGCCGGTGTTCGGTGCAGCGGCAATGACTTCGTGGCCTTGCTTGCGAAGGCGGTCGGCTGTTTTCGAACCGATCAGGCCGGTCCCGCCGATGATGACGATTTTCATGAGCTTCTCCATTTGCGGCCGCTTCGCGCACCGCATTGTTCGTTCATTCTGTGTGTGGGTTGCAGTCGGGCCCCGGTTCTGATCATGCCCTACATCCGCTCAGCGGAGCCGGGTGCTCCCTGACGGGTGCCCGCCGGCCCGGCACTTGCTCACCAGGAAGTTAGTAGTCCCAGAATACCGGTACCCAGCGGAAGACATCGCCGTCGGCTGCCACGTGGCCGACCGACGGGAACGGCATATGGGTCGCCACCAGAAGTCCGCCGGTCTCGGCCAGCTCCCGCAGAAGACGGACACGGACGCGGGCAGCCTCCTCCGGATCGTGTTCGAAGCCGTTGTGCCAATCGGGATGTTCGAAGCCGACCGCGAACACGGCATCGCCTGCAAACATCAGCCGGTCCTTGCCGGAGGCGACGCGGACCACGCTATGCCCGGGTGTGTGGCCGCCGGTTCGGGAGACGACCACGCCCGGCGCCACCTGGAATTCATCATCGAACAGTTTCAGCTGGTTTTCATACTCTTTTCTGAACTGCTTCGCGGCCGCCCGAAGCGCATCCGGGAAGCCGGGCGGCATTGACACATGGGAGAAGTCGGGCGCTTCCCAGAATTTGACCTCTGCCGCCGCCACATGGATCCTGAGGTCCGGACGCAGCCGCGCCTTCACTCCATCGACGAGCAGCCCGCCAACATGATCCATATGCATGTGGGTCAACACCACGTCGGTCACGGATCCAAGATCGATGCCGGCGGCTTCCAGCCGCTTGATCAGTTGTCCGGCCCGCGGCAGGTTCAATTCCGGGTCCAGCCCCAGGCCGGCGTCGATCAGGATGGTCTGCTTGCCGCTGCGAACGACGACCGCGTTCAGCGCCCAGTCAAAAGCGTCCTGCGGCAGGAACATGTCGTTCAGCCAGGCCGCGCGATCGGCCGGGTCGGCATTGTATCCCAACATCTTGGTCGGCAGCGGCAACACGCCGTCACTGATCACGAGTACCTCGATATCGCCGATCTGTACCGCATAGCGCGACGGAACCAGCTCGTCAGGGCTTGTTTTAACGGAATGAGAAGTGTCTAGGTCCATGTTTGTCTCCTGTTGATCGAGATCTTGGAACCGATTTGGCCGGCTCCATGGTTGAAACGATTGTCATGTGAATCTTGGTTGCGGCCTCCGGAACGGCCGCGCATCGCTTACCGAGCCTTTCGTGAGAGGCTTAGTTGAGGCCGGCCCTGTCGAGGCCATAGGCCTTGTCGGCCGAGCCCGGCACGGTCTTGAAGGCGATGCTGGCGCGGTTCCAGGCATTGATGACCATGATTACGAAGGTGAGATCGGAGATTTCCTTCTCGGAAAGCTGGCCGCGCACGCGCTCGTAGAGCTCGTCGGGAATGCCGCCTTCATGCAGTTTCGTCACCGCTTCAGTCCAGGCGAGCGCGGCACGCTCCCGGGGAATGAAGAGATTGGATTCCCGCCAGACGGCTATGTGGTGGAGCCGGAGTTCGCTCTCGCTATGGATCTTGGCTTCCTTGACATGCATGTCCAGGCAGAAAGCGCAGCCGTTAATCTGCGATGCGCGAATGTGAACGAGATCCTGGATCTTCTGTTCGATGGCGCTGTCCTTCAGAGCCATGCTGAGTTCCGAGAGTTTCCTGAAGAGTTCCGGTGATTGCTGGGCATAATTCAAACGCTGGGTCATGGTCGCCTCCGTTATTAAGGATATAAAATGTCCTTATGGATAAAAGATATCCTTAATGGCTGGACAGTAAAGACCTTCCGGGCTAAGGTTTGAACATAAGGCCTATGCCGAAAAGTATGGGGTGGGGATGGATATCGTATGCGCATTGCAAACATTCATGCGGGTGGTGGAGACTGGCTCCTTTTCCGCCGCAGCGATTGATCTCAGGCTGACGCAGCCTGCTGTTTCGCGCCAGGTTTCGGCGCTGGAAGCGCATCTCAACACACGTCTGCTGCATCGCACGACCACCGCGCTGGCGCTGACGGCGGAGGGGGAGCAGATCATCCCGATGGCACGCAAGGTCATCGAAGCGGTCGAGGCGCTTAGTGAAACCACATGTCGTGATGGCGGGCGCGTAGCCGGCAAGGTGCGGCTGGCTTTGCCGACACCGCTCGGGCTTTACGTCAGCGACCGGCTCGGGATGCTGCTCGAACGCCATCGGGGACTTTCCGTCGATTTGCTCTTTCGTGAGGAACCGTCCGACCTTGTTGAAGAGGGGATCGATCTTGAGGTACGGCTGGGAACGGTTGCGGACTGCAGTCTGATGTGCCGCAGAATTGGATGGACGACGGCCTTTCTCGTTGCCGCACCTTCCTATCTACAAAAGCGGGCAGCACCTAAAACGCCGGACGATGTCAGCGCTCATGATTGTATCTGTTACAATCGCGCCGGAAATGGCCAGGCATGGTCGTTCTCAAATGGCGCCGAGGACGTTACCGTGCGAATCGCGCCGCGCCTCGTCGCCAGCAATGCGGTTGCCGTTCACCGTGCCGTGCTGGCTGGCAATGGGATTGCGGTACTTTCCCACATTCTTGTCGGGTCCGACATCGAGGAAGGCAGGCTGGTGAATGTCATGCGAGACTTTCCGCCGAGCCGGGTCGCCATCAGCGTCGTCTACCCGTCGCGTCGGAACCTGCCGTTGCGCATCAGGACGGTCCTCGACTTCCTGATTGAGATAGTCGGCAGGGATCCGCTGATGGCGACCGCGTCTTCTCATTGATCATTGATTGCTTGGATGGCGCCTGGATCGTTGAACGTCATCCGCATGAAAAGTGGGATTCACGCTCGCTTGAGATATCGCCACGCCGCCATGCTGCCGAAGAGCTGAAAACCGCCGCCGCAAAACATGGCGACGATGAACCCGAAAGCGGGCTCCTGGAAGAACGCGTAGACGGATCCGAGTGCGGCCACGCCGATGGTTGCGCCAACCATGCGTGCGACGTTGATCAGTGCGCTCGCAGTTCCGGCGCGCTCACGGACGACACTCGAAACCGCGACTGCTGTGAGAGGTCCGGTCGCCATGCCCATCCCGATACCGGTCAGCAGCAGGCCGAATTCCTCGGCGATGAACAGGTTAGCGTCAAAAGCGATACCGAGCAGAAGGTTACCCAGTCCTATCGTCGCCAATCCGATGCTGATAGTGTGCCGTTTTCCCAGATGTTCCGAGAAGAAGCCAGAAAAGGGTGAGATTGCTACGAAGCTCAGTGCCATGGGCAATAGTGCCAGCCCTACCGCGATTGGAGAGAGTCGATTGAGGCTGAGCGAGGCGAGAGGAAACAGAAAGAGCGTCCCGTACATGCCGAACGTCATTGCGGCCGTTCCTGCCATCGCCCCGCTGAACCGCCCGGTGGAAAACATCGAAAGCGGCACGAGAGCCCGCTGATCGAGGCGTCGTTCCACCAGGATGAAAAGCACCAGCAGACCGAAGCCGCAAAGTCCCAGCAGGATCGTCCAGACTATCGGAAAATGCGAGGATTCGATTGCTGCCAGGGTGATGGCGGTGAGCGACAATATGCCCAATAGCTGACCCAGCGTGTCGAACGATCGTCCCTTTTTATCCGCGCTTTCCAAGATCCAAGGCAATGCTCCGGCAGCCGCCGCCACGCCGATTGGAACCACGACGAGGAAGACTGCGCGCCAACCGAAATTGTGGATCAGATATCCGCCAAGGCTTGGCCCGACGGCAAGCGACATGCCGTTGCAGCCGGCGCAGATACCGAGCGCTCGTCCGCGAATCCGCTCGTCTGGATAGATCACTCGAATGAGCGAGAGAGAGGCCGGTATCAGAAGGGCCGATCCGAGGCCGGTTATCGCTCTGGCGCCGATCAGGATTGTGATTGTCGGAGCCAAGGCGCATCCAAGGCTTGCGACTGTGAAGATGACGCAGCCGATGATGAAAATCAGCCGACGCCCGTAAAGATCGGCAAGCAGACCGCCACTGATCAGAAGCGCAGCGTAGACGAGATTGTAGGCGTCGACGACCCACTGCATCTGGGTCACGGAAGCCTGGAGGCTCTTGCCGATTGGCTGGACAGCCAGATTGACAACCGATGTGTCGACCTGCGCAACGATCACGCCCAGGCAGAGAATAGTCAGAGAAGCAGGATGTAGTTTCGAAGTCCGGCCGTCGCGCTGTTCGATTGAATGCATGACATTTCCTCACGGAAACAAACGTAGCGCAGCTTGTTTGGTTTCACTCTGAAGGCATCGAAGTATCGAAAGACAAGGATGATCACGCGTACCGAAGGGCACCCATGCCGGGAACAAGCCTGTTCCGCGCGAGTTCGGGAGCTTTCCACGGGAGAGCCGACCATGTCTTCCTACAAAGACCGGCCTGTCATCAGAGATTTTCAACATCCCGGCCAGGCGCCGACTGGTGACCCTTTCATGGGAACGATCAACAACGAACTCGCCGACAAGGGTTTTCTCGTCACGAGCACGGACGAGTTCGTCAGTTGGGCGCGCACCGGATCGCTGATGTGGATGACGTTCGGGCTTGCCTGTTGCGCCATCGAGATGATGCAGATGTCGATGCCGCGCTATGATGTGGAACGCATTGGCGCCGCGCCGAGAGGTAGCCCGCGGCAGTCGGATCTGATGATCGTTGCCGGCACCGTGTGCAACAAGATGGCACCGGCGCTGCGCAAGGTTTATGACCAGATGCCGGAGCCACGTTACGTGATCTCCATGGGATCATGCGCCAATGGCGGCGGCTATTATCACTATTCCTATTCTGTCGTGCGCGGATGCGATCGGATTATTCCGGTCGATATTTATGTGCCTGGTTGCCCGCCGACCGCGGAGGCCTTGTTTTATGGAATTCTGCTTCTCCAGCGCAAGATTCGCCGCAATGGGACGATCGAACGATAGCCGACACCCGTCGGCCTCGCTCTCCGCGGCGGCGTCGCTGGGACTGTGACGTTTATTTAGATTCTCATGGAACAAGCTCAAGATGCAGCCGTTCCCCTAGCAGATGCAAGGAACATCGAAGCCTCAAGATCGCAACGAAGCTCCCGAAACGCATTGCAAACAGCAAGTCTGCTCAAATCAAGGTCAATGAAGGCATTATCCGAGGTCCACAGGCCACCGGTGCCGGTCTAGCGTATTGACGGCAGCTGAAACCACGCATTGCGCGGCAATGCTGGAACGGTCGTTGTGCGCGTTCTTCAAGGAGAAAAATTGTGACCGATAGCCCCAGCACCCCCGATCTGCAAAACGAAATAGTGGAGCTTATTCCGGCCCTTCGTGCATTCGCCCGATCGTTTCATAGAAACGCCAGCGATGCCGACGATCTCGTGCAGGAAACTTTGGCGAAAGCGCTGGCCAATCTCAACCAGTTCGATCGAGGCACCCGGCTGAAATCGTGGCTGTTCACGATCATGCGCAATACGTTTTGCACGAAGTTCCGCATTGCCCGGCGCGAGGCTCCCGGAATCAAGAAATGCGTTTCCGGCGCCGGGGTGGCCCCGCCGTCGCAAGAATGGGCGATACGGGCCAAGGAAATGGAGGAGGCCTGCAATCTGCTGCCGGAACCTTACCGTGTCGTGCTCGAATATGTTGTCATAGAGGGGCGCTCCTATGATGCCGCTGCCGAGAAATTCGGCTGTGCGATCGGTACGGTGAAAAGCCGGCTCAGTCGAGCCCGGCAGCAACTGGCCGCCCACCTTGACGAAGACAGGCATTGATTATGCCTGCACTTCTCAACGTATGGAGTGGTAATGCATGGCGTTAGGTATCTTTATCCGGTATGCCGAACAGTGCCTTGGCAATATGATCGAGGGCGGCTGGCCTTTCGGATAGCACAAAACCCGCAAAGTTCGTGTCTGCATCGATTGGCTCTCCACCAAGAGCGAAGAGATAGGGAAGCTTTTGCCTGCCGAGCCGTTCGACCAGGGGAAATACCTGGTCCGCCTCGAGATTCAGGTCGAGTATCGCCGCGTCCAAGTCATTCGCCTCGATGAGATCGGACGCATGTTCGAGATCATGGACCGGACTAACTATAATCGCTCCAAGCTCGCACAGTTTTTGGCGCACCTCGTCGGTCAGAAAGTAACCGCTCTCTGCCACCAGGAGCCGCTTTCCCGAAAACATTTGGCTATAGAGGGGCGCTAAACCTTCCATTTCTCGATCCGGGTTGGTTCTTGCTTACAGGCGCTGGCGCGTGAACCGAACTGAACCACGGTTCTTATACACGGCAGCCGGCTTTATGCGCTCGTCAAAGGAGGGCTTTCGGTGAGCGTCACATGGTTTGAGAGAAAATTTTTACCCTTGATCACGAACAAATGCGGCCGGCAAAGGTTTCCGGACTTGATGCGATAGAGAGAAAATAGCCGAACGGCTCGGCTTCGGGAACAAACGGCCGCGCATATGGTTCGCGCATAGGGGAGGGGCATCCACGGCATGGGAGAGTTGGATGCACAATGTGATTGATGTGGAATTCAAGATGCTTTGGACCGCACCCGTTTATCTTGCGACCAGCAGCCGAGACGGCTGTCTGATCCAGGGACCGGAAGATGCGATCCAATTCCTGTCACGAAGATGGCCTTGCGAACGAAGCAGTTCCTACGCGCGTGCGACGGAAAAATGCGTTGCGGCGGTTTCGCACAAGATTCCCGTCGAGGCGTCGCGAGCAGCTTTCGTGATTGCCTGCCTCGACGCGCACCTGATGACGGGAAGCAGGTCGTCATGAAGGCCGGTGACGATGATGCGATTCCAGAAATAGCGCCTATGAGTTCGGCCGCAAAGCCTTTGCCAAGGGAGCGAGCGGCGGCGACAAGCCTTTCCGCAAGGTGAGCAACGCTGCGATTGAGGCGTATGGCTTCATGGATGCGCAAAAGATCCGTCGCGGACAGCATAAGCCGGGCCATCGGCCAAACTGATCATCCGTAATTGCTCCCCGTGCCGGACATAAGCAGATTACCCTTACCTTGCGAGGCGCCCATCTCCTTCCCACATCAGCAGAAACTTCCGCGTGATCTGCGGCAGATGATCGTCAAGCCATTTGGCCATCGCCTGCTCTTCGGTCAAGCTCTGCCGCAGAGCATGTTTCGCTTCATCGAAGTTTCCGGCATCGGCTATCGTCAGCAGTGATTTATATGCCGCAATTTCATAGTTTTCGAATGCGAAATCGGTGAGGGCGTCTTTCAGCACTTCATTGCTTACGCTTGCATGGCTCATGACAGTCGTCGGGCTGGTGAACGAAAGGATGATATCCTTGAGGTTGAGATAATCCTCATCCAAATCCTCAAGGATACGTTCGAGTCGCCTGATTTGATCCTCCGTTTCACCGATGTGCTGTTCAAGTTTTGCCGCCACTTCCGGATAATTTTCCAAGCGTGACGGTTGTGGTCTTGTTATCCCCAAAGCCTGGTTTTCCATCGCATAGGCGTTTCGAAGGCCGATGACGAACATGTCGTGGATCTCTGTCTCTGCCATGATTGCATCCTCCATTAGCCGCTCGTTCTCAAACTAGGGCGAATCGGCGTTGTTCCCGCCGCTTCTGTTGTCCTGACGAATACCGGAGGATCGGCAGCATGCGTTGAGTGCGAAATGGATGGTCGGGAACCATGCCTGCCAAAGACCGTTCCCCTTCCTGGTGGAGGAAAACTCATGGCGCCAAGATCATTCTGGAAAGGCTATCTCAAACTGTCGCTCGTGACATGTCCGGTCGCCATGGCTCCGGCGACCACCGTTAACGAGAAAGTTCGCTTCCACACGCTGAACAGAAAGACGGGCAACCGCATCGTCAGCCAATATGTCGATTCCGTCACGGGCAAAGCGGTCGATGAAGCCGATGAGGTCAAGGGATATGAGCGCGGCGAGAATGACTATGTCATGCTCGAGGACGAAGAGCTCGATGCCGTCGCTTTGGAAAGTACCAGAACGATCGATATCGAGATGTTCGTACCGCGCGACAGCATCGAATGGGTCTGGTTCGATACGCCGCATTATCTGACGCCGAACGATGCCGTCGGCGAGGAGGCTTATTGCGTCATTCGTGATGCGATGGCTGCGAGCCGCATGGTCGGCATATCCCGGCTCGTCATGTATCGCCGTGAGCGTGCCGTCATGCTCGAAGCGCGAGACAAAGGAATCGTCCTGTGGACGTTGCGATTTGGTGATGAGGTCCGGAATGAAAGGGATTACTTCGAAGACATCCCCGCAAAATCGGTCGACGCCAAACTGATGAAGCTCGTGGGAGAGCTGATAGACGAGCGAACGAAATCATGGGACTCAGGCATGGTCTCCGACCCCGTCCAGGACAAGCTTCTCGATATCATCGCTGCCAAGAAGAAGGGTCGCAAGCGCCCCGCAAGGGCAAAGCCCGAAGAGGCGCCTGCCACGGGCAATGTCATCAGCATCATGGATGCGCTTCGAAAGAGCCTTTCACGGGAAAAGGCTGCAAAGAAAAGATAATGCGCATCACGGGTCTCAGCCGGGGAAGACGGAGCCTGTCATGAGCCGCGCTTGCGCTTCGCGTCGGGGTTCAACGGTTCTGCGGCTTTCCTGAACTCGGCCCAGGGATCCGACCGAAGCGCGGCGAGCCGTGTCGGCACGTTGAGCACGATGAAATAGTCGGGGCCGATGGCGGGGCTCAGTTCCTCCCAGGACAAGGGCATGGAGACGGCGGCTCCCGGACGAGCGCGGGTCGAATAGGGCGCAACTGCAGTCGAGCCGCGTTGGTTCCGCAAATAGTCGACTAGGATCTTGCCCCGGCGTTTCGATTTGGTGATGGTCGAAACATAGCGGCCGGGGCTGTCAGCGGCCATCGCGTCGGCGATGTCCTTGGTAAAGGACTTGACGGTAGGCCATTCGGCTTTGGCGACCAGCGGGCAGACGATGTGCAGCCCTTTGCCGCCGGATGTCTTGACAAAGGGAACGAGACCCGCTCGTTTCAGCCGTTCGCCGGTCTCTTCCGCGGCGGCGATGACCTCTGTCCATGCGACATTCGGACCAGGATCGAGATCCATGATGATCATGTCAGGCTTTTCCCAATTGCCGACCATCGATCCCCAGGGATGGATCTCGAGGACAGCGGCCTGTACGAGGCCGATCAGGCCGTTCAGGTCGTTGATGCTCACATAGGGCTCCTCGCCTTGCGGGTCCTTCGCCAATGCGATGTTCCGGTTCATGCCCTTCCAGGCGTGCTTCTGGAAGAAATGCTGGCCGCCGATCCCGTTCGGGCAGCGCACGAGCGCAAGCGGCCGGCCAACGACAAAAGGCCCCATGTAGCGCCAGACCTCGGTGTAGTAATCTGCAAGTCCGGCTTTTGTAACACCCTCGTCCGGCCAATAAAGACGATCGCCGTGGGTCAGGGAGATACGGGTCCGCGACGGCCTTTCAGTCGAGGTCTTGGCAGCCGATTTCGGTGTCTCGCGAACGATGTCGAGTGGGTTCTTGTCTTCTCTCAAGCCACGGAAGGAAGCATGACGCAGATGGCCGTCGGCCGTCCAAGCGCGGAATTCGACTTCCGCGACCAGGTCGGGCCGTATGAAGCGGACACCGCGATGTTCTTCTGCCGTCAGCCTGGATGCGAAAGGACTTTCCTCTGCCTTCAGGCGGGCAAGCCTTTTGAAGAGCTGCTCGGCGACGGTGTGTGTGTACCCGGTTCCGACGCGGCCGACATGCTGCAGCTTGCCATGTTCGTAGACGCCGAGAACCAGCGAGCCGATCGCGTTTCTCGATGTCGTCGACGGCACCCAGCCGCCGATAACGAATTCCTGTCGTGACGAACATTTCGATTTGACCCAGCTCTTGCCGCGGCCGGAGCGATAGGGATCGCTGGCGATCTTGGAGACGATCCCTTCCAGGCTCAACCGGCAGGCATGGTTCAACAGCAGATCGCCATTTTCGTCAAAATGGCTGCTGAAACGGAGGATCCCGGTTTCGGACGAAATGATCTTCTGCAGCAAGTCCTTGCGACTGACCAGGGGGCAGGCCGTTAGATCATAGCCATCGAGGTAGATGAGATCGAATGCGTAGAAGACGAAACGGTCGCTGCGCCCCTCGCTGAGATCGGCCTGCAGGGCGGAAAAATCCGAGGCGCCGGCGGCCGGCTCGACGACCAGTTCGCCATCGATGATGGCTGTGCCGACGGGGAGATCCTTGAAGGCGCTGACGATCTCCTTGCCGAATTTCCGGGTCCAGTCGAGGCCGCTGCGCGTCAGCAGCTTGACGCGGCCTGCCTCGATGCGGACCTCAAGCCGATAGCCGTCGAATTTGATCTCGTGAAGCCAGCGCTTGCCCGTGGGCGGCTTGGATACCAGCGTCGCCAGTGCGGGTTCGACAAATGCCGGCAGAGCAGCCTTCCTGACGCCCTTCAAGGCGGATGGCTCAACGGGCTTCGCATCGGCTTCCCGCTCAGGCGCAACTCTGCTTGGCTTCTTTTTATTCCTGCCCTTGTCGTTGAAGCTTTCGTCCTTGGCTCGGGCTATCCTGCGATCAATCTTGCCGGTTTTTGACGACCAGCCCGGCTTTTCGCCGGCAACCTCATCGATAACCCGTCCCGTCTTTGCCGATTCCGGTCGTTCCTCGAGGATATCGGGCGCACCCTCCGGACGGGCCGCATCGTCCTCTCCTTTGATCAACAACCAGTTTTCCCGCTTCTCACGCGGCTTTCCGGCCATGCGGATGAGGTGCCACCGGCCGCCGAGTTTTTTTCCGTGAAGCTCGAATTCGAGATGTCCCTTTGCCAAGCCCTTGTGGGGGTCGCCAAGCGGCGTCCACGAACCCTTGTCCCAGACGATGACGGTGCCGCCGCCATATTCGCCCTTCGGGATCGTGCCTTCGAAGCCGCCATATTCCAAGGGATGATCTTCGGTCTGTACCGCCAGCCGCTTCTCGCCGGCCACCAGACTTGGCCCCCTGGTCACCGCCCAGCTCTTCAGCACGCCATCCAATTCGAGGCGAAAATCATAGTGGAGCCGGCGCGCGTCGTGCTTCTGGATGACGAAGCTGTTGCCGGCTGATGCGGCCTTGTTCCTGCTCGCGCGGCCCTTTGGTTCCGATGTTCTGGTGAAATCGCGTTTGCGGTTATAGAGCTCCAGCGCCATGATCAGCTCGCCTTGCGTTGTGTCCGCGAGGAGGAGGCGGTACGGGATTTTGCCGCCTTGCCGGATGTCGCCTCAGATTTCTTGCCAGAGTGTTTGGCGCCTGCCTTGGCTTGGCCAGCCATGCCGGCGCTCTGGCGCAGAGCCTCCATAAGATCAGTAACCTTGGCGACTTTCGCTGGCTTGCGTTGCGGGATCTTTTTGCCTTCAATCTTGGCTTTTACCAGTTCGGCGAGCGCGGCCTCGTAGCGGTCGTCGAATTCACTTGCATCGAAACTGCCTTTCTTGGTGGCGATGATATGTCTGGCGAGATCGAGCATTTCGCCCTTGATCTTCATATCGGGCACATCCTCGAAAGCTTCCTGTGCCGAGCGAACCTCATAATCGAAATTCAATGTCGTGGCGATCAGCCCCGCGCCATGGGCGCGGATCATCAGTGTCCGAAGGCGGCGAAACAGAACGGTGCGGGCAATAGCGGCAACCTGCTTCTTGCGCATTCCTTCGCGGATTAGCGCGAACGCCTCTGCGCTCGCCGGAGCGGAAGGGGCTAGATAATAGGGCCGGTCGAAATAGACATCATCGATTTCATCGCATGCCAGAAAGGCTTCTACGTGCAAAACCTTATCGCTTTCCGGCACCGCCGCAGCGACTTCCTCGGGCTCAAGGATGATATAATCATCCTTGTTGACTTCGTAACCCTTAACCTGATCCTCGCGCGGCACCGGCTTTTCGCTCGCACTATCGATGAATTCGCGCCTGACCCGGTTGCCGGTCGCCCGGTTCAGCGTATGAAAGGAAATTCGTTCCGAGGTAGAAACTGCCGTATAGAGCGCGACCGGACAGCTGACCTCCCCGAATTTGAGATATCCTTTCCATTGCGCGCGCGGGCTCATGGGGATGCTCCATTTTCACGATGATATTCAACGATGCCGAAACGGCATTGTTCCGCGGTTTCGGATTTCGCTGCTGCCCTGACCGGCCTGCTTTCCCGATATCGGCCCGATATGGGATTGACGTCATGCGCAACGTTCCGAGCCTGGCGCCTCGGACCTATTTTCCCAATTGCTTGGCCATCTGGAGATGATGTTCGAGCGTAAGTGTCGTATTCGCGGCCCGTGCTTTGAAAGCAGCTCTGTCTCAGCCAAGCTTCCTGTCAGAGCACGGGACCGGGCTTCCTGGCCTCGACGATCGTATCCTCCTTCGCCTTCCTCCTTAGCGTCTCATCACATTCATGATCAGCGAGACCACGAAGAAGATGAGGAAGATAAAGAACAGGACCTGTGCGATGGACGCAGATGCGCCTGCTATGCCACCGAAGCCGAGGGCACCTGCAATCAAAGCTACGACGAGGAATATCAGTGCATAATAAAGCATTTCGCTCTCCATTGGTTGCTGCAAGGAGAACGGAATTGTGAGTGGTTTGTTCCTGTGGAGCTTGAAAGCGTCACACTGCAGCGGTCGCCTGCCTCGACCAAGCCTGCTCGCCGCCGTCGCCGGGCGGCGGCGGCTCGGCGGCGTCCAGATACATCTTTGCCGGTGCCGTCAGCACAAACCAAAGGCTGGCGCCAAGCAGGAATGAGCTTGCGGCCTCATCACCGGCGGAGACGCAGAAGGGGAAGATGATGGCGGTGAACAAAACGGTCAGGCGTGTCGCCCATTCCGTTTCACGCTTGCGGGTGGCTGTCGCCGCGAGCGCCCGATAGGACCGCATATCGTAAATCCGTCCCACCCGGCCCAGGGCCAACAACCGCAGTGACGGAAGCGAAAGCATCAAGAGCGTGCCGAGCCCGAAAACGTAGATCGGACCGTTTAAAAACAAGCCGCATGCCGACAGAAGGGCAAGTATGACGATGAGGTTCCACAGAGGGGAGAGCTTCTGCGGAGAATGGCCTGTCTGTCTGTGCCATAGGTGCATGACCGCCGATCCGCCGCGCAGCAGCGGTCGATCAATGTAATAATTGAGGAATTCCATGATGCGCCCTTCTAAACCTGGCGCAGACACATCAGAAAAATCCGGCGTCAGCATGGCAGAATCGCAAATCCGATAGGCCAATGAGCTTACTCGATGTTTTTCTGTTGCGAGACGGAGGAACTATCTACGGTCAAGGGGGTTCTCTGGCTGATCCGTCTTTCAGACGAGGCGCCGCCGATTATGTCGTCAATCGCGCGTCATCCGTACGGCTGCAAACATTCGATTTCTCGGCATATCTGCCAGCAATCGATCAACGACCCGGAAAGCCCTTACCGTGAAACATCTTGACCAAGCCATCCATATCGCGCTCGAGGCTCACGAAGGGCAGACGGACAAGACTGGACGGCCTTTCTTTGAACATTGCCAACGCGTCGCGCTGCTGGTTTCCGGTGATGAGGCCCGGACGGTCGCCTATCTTCATGATGTTGTCGAAAAGGGAAGAGGGTGGACGCTCGATCGCCTGAAAGAAGAGGGCTTCCCGGCAAGGATTCTATCTGCCGTCGATGCCTTGACGCGGCGGCCGGGCGAGCCGGACGAGCAATTCATCCATCGTGCGGCAGCGAATGCGTTGGCTTGGCCCGTCAAGCGGGCCGACCTTGAGGACAATCTTTGGCAAAGCGAGCAGATAAGCAAGGACGCTGCAAAATATCAGCGCGGCTTGGACATCCTGCTCGAAATGGTGGGCCGAAAGTAGGGGTCATCTTCGACAGTATCATGGTTTTCGGGTCCCGCGCCGGCTAAAGTAAGGGATTAAAATCCGCATGCTGAGCTCCTTCGGGAACCATAGTCCTTTTCCCATGTTGGGATCGTTGACTAAACGAGGAGCACGATCATGGTTCTGAAAGCCTTAGCACTGAACGCAACCTTGAAGACCGGCTCCAGCGAAACATCCTCGACGGATCGAATGCTTTCTCTTGTGGGAGAGGCTCTTGCGAAGGAGAAGGTGGAGATGGCGACGATCCGTCTCACCGACCACAATATTCTGCCGGGTGTCAAATCGAACGAGGGTGCGGCCGATGCATGGCCCGGCATCCGCCGGATGATCCTTGCGGCCGACATTCTGATCTTCGGCACCCCGATTTGGATGGGACAGCCGTCGAGCGTGGCAAAACGCGCATTGGAACGTATGGATGCCTTTCTGTCAGAAACGGACGAACAGCATAGGATGGTATCGTATGGTCGCGTCGCCGCCGTGGCAGTCGTCGGCAACGAAGACGGCGCTCATCATGTCTCCGCGGAAATCTATCAGGCCTTGAATGATGTCGGTTTCACGATCCCGGCCAACGCTGTCGTCTATTGGGTAGGGGAGGCAATGGGTAGCACCAATTTCATCGATCTGGAGGCAGTTCCAGACAAGGTCACCAGCACAGTGAACATGCTGGCACGCAATACTGCCCATCTCGCACGACTGTTGAGCGAAAGCCAATATCCCGGCATCGGCAATTGATCTGCCGACGCCAGCCAAAGAAGGATTGCGAGCCTCACGGATCGCGGCCAAAATCCTTGCGGAGTTCGGTTTTTGCCTTCTCCAACGTTGCGCGCCGGGATTTCGAAAGCTGATCGCCCGCGCGATTGATATAGAAGTTCAACATCGACATGGCGGATCTAAACGGACTGGATTTGCGGCGGTCGCTGCTTTCGGCGGATTCTTTAAGTGAATCGGCAATTTTCTTGGCGCTGCGCTCGTTGAATACGCCTTTCTTCAGGTCCATGGCATCACTGGTCTCATTGACGCGCCGTGACCATTTCTTCGATTTAACTTTGGGCATTGCTGCATTCCTCGTTGAAATTCGCGGTGCCGCCAGCAATCCCGAAAGGCTGAGCTTGCCGGCGCTGGAATCCGAACAAGCGAGCTGCCGTCATGTTCCCCGTCATGGGGGCGAACATCGGCATCGGGCTGTAGATTTCCCCTAGGCAATCTTGAAGAGGCGACAGGCAGTATTAGTTTTGTGGCCAGAATCTGTCGCGCCTGACCGAAACAATGGTTGCCGAGGGAGCTGCCGATTGAGCGAAACCGAACGCGAGCTTCGCTATGCATCCTGGCATAAGGATGCTGTCATCTACCAACTCCATGTGAAGTCGTTCTTCGACGCCAATGGAGATGGATTTGGCGATTTCGCCGGATTGACGCGCAAACTGGATTACCTGGCATCGCTAGGTGTCAACACGATCTGGCTTTTGCCATTTTATCCATCTCCCCGCCGTGACGACGGCTATGACGTGCTCGATTATGAAAGCATCAGCCCGGAATTCGGCACGCTCGACGATTTCAGAAGGTTCGTGGAGGCGGCCCATGCCCGCAACATGCATGTCATTACGGAGTTGGTTCTCAACCATACCTCCGATCAGCATCCCTGGTTTCAGCGTGCCCGAGACGCGCCGGCCGGGTCTCCGGAACGGGATTTCTACGTCTGGTCGGAAACGGACGACAAGTTTGCGGAAACGCGCATCATTTTCGTCGACAGCGAGAGATCCAATTGGACCTGGGACCCGGTTGCGAACGCCTATTTCTGGCACCGCTTCTACTCCCATCAGCCGGATCTGAACTATCACAATCCTGCCGTCATCGAAGCGGTTTTGGATATTATGCGCTTCTGGCTCGATCTCGGCGTGGACGGCTTTCGCCTCGATGCCGTTCCGTATCTCGTGGAGCGAGAAAACACCAATAACGAGAATCTTCCTGAAACACACAGGCTGCTGAAGCACATCAGAAAGACGCTTGAGGCGAGCCACCCCGGCGTCATACTCCTTGCAGAAGCAAACCAATGGCCAGATCAGGCGCGGGATTATTTCGGAACAGGGGACGAATGCCACATGGCCTTCCACTTCCCGCTGATGCCGCGAATATTCACCGCGGTTGCAATGGGAAATTCCCAACCGATCATCACCATGGTGCAGCAGACCGATGGCATCCCTGAGGAATGCCAGTGGGCCATTTTCCTCAGAAACCATGATGAGCTGACCTTGGAAATGGTCACCGAGGCCGAGCGCAATTTTCTTTGGGACACCTATGCTTCCGACGAACGCGCCCGATTGAATCTCGGCATCCGGCGCCGCTTGTCACCGCTCATGGATCAGGACCGGCGTCGCGTCGAGCTTCTCCACATGTTGTTGTTCTCCTTGCCCGGGAGCCCGGTGCTTTACTATGGCGATGAGATCGGCATGGGCGACAATGTCGATTTGGGAGATAGAGATGGTGTTCGCACACCGATGCAATGGTCCAGCGGCAAAAATGCCGGATTTTCGGGCGGCGATCCGAAGACCCTCGCACTGCCGCTCATCGATAATCCCCGTTTCGGCTTCCAGGTGATCAATGTTGCCGCACAGGAGAAGGACCCGCATTCGCTTCTGAACTGGGTCCGTCGCATCCTGGCAATCCGATCGGCGCATCAAGCCTTCGCAAGGGGCGCGATTTGCTTTGTGAGTACGGAAAACCCGGCCGTCATCGCATATGTTAGAGAATATGACGGTGAATGTGTTCTCTGCGTCGCGAACCTGTCAAATATCGCTCAGGCTGCCATGCTCGACTTACATCCATATTCAGGCAGTCGTCCCAAGGAGCTGTTTGGGAAGACGGCATTTCCGGCTGTGGGCAAGCATCGTTATCCGATTATGTTTCAGCCCTACGGTTACTTCTGGTTTCAGCTGAAGCCCCGATCGAGGTGAGGCTTCCAGCCATCAAAGCACGGTCGGCTCCCCCTTGTTCCCCCATTTGAGAATGCTAGCTCTGGTCGCATGACGATCTTCGATTCATTCGGCGGCGACCGACCCAAAGGCTTACCCCAAGATGTTGCGACCAATGGCCGGGAACGGATCAGGCGCGCCTGGCCGAGTTCAACGCGCCGTCTGCGGCTACATAGGGCGGAAGTTCCAGATTAGAGCGGAAATCGTCTCCGACATAATCGGTGTCGATGATCGACCGCCGCCGCAATTCGGGCAGCAGCCCGTTCACCAGCAGATCCTCCTGATCCGGATTGCCGAAGCCATGCAGGGAGAGAACATCAAGAATGCCGCTCCGATAGCGCTCCTCGATCGCATCGGCAAGCTGCTCCGGCGTGCCGGCAACCGACCAGTGGCCCGTTTCCTGCGCCTGAATGATGAGCTGCCGCAGGGTCAGTCCCTCACGCGCATAGCGGCGGAAGATTTCCACGCGTCCGCGCCGCCGGTTGATGCTGGTGACCTCAGGCAGGAGTGCCTCCGGCAAGGGCTTGTCGAGCGGCAGTTCGGAAAGATCGAGATCGCCGCCGAGCATGTCCGCCAGTTTCAGGCGGCCTTGTTCGTAGTCGATCCGCTCGTGCTTCTCCTTCAGGCGTCTTGCGACATCCGCATCGGAATCGCCGATCACCGAATGGAAGGAATTCATGATGAAGGGGAGGCCGGCTGCGCGCCCGAAGCTTGTCGCGCGACGCCGCAGTTCCGTGGCGAAAGCGATGGCATCCTCGAGCTTGGGCTGCGAGGTATAGACCACCTCGGCATATCGTGCGCCGACGGTGACACCGGCTTCCGACTGGCCCGCCTGAAACTGGACGGGGCGGCCCTGCGGCAAAGGCGGCACGTTCAAGGGACCGTCGACCTGGAAATGCTTGCCGCGATAGTTAATCGGATGGAATTTTGCCGGATCGATCCCGATTGCACCAGACGCCTTGCGTTCGGCGGCATTGCGTTCATTGGCATCATAAAGCGCATTGACGATTTCGATGAATTCAGCAGCCCGCTCATAGCGTTCCTCCGGGCTTGGTAACGTCTCGCCGAAATTCTCTTCGCCGACGGAGGAGGTCACGGCATTCCAGCCGGCGCGCCCGCCGCTTGCATGGTCGAGCGTGCCGATCTGGCGAGCCAGATTGTAGGGATAGTGAAAGGTGGTGGAGACGGTGGCGATCAGACCGATGTGTGAGGTCACCTGGCTCAAGGCGGCAAGAGCGATGATCGGCTCCTGAATGCCGGCGGTTCCGGCAAGTCCCGCCGGGTCGATATGGAGCAGGTCGGCCGTGAACAGCCCGGTGATCTTTTCCGCTTCCGCCTTACGGGCGAGCTCGACGGCACGCTTGATGCCGGTGACGGGGCTTGTGTCGTTTCCGGCGGAAATGACGCTGCTCGCTCCGGTCAATGTCTTCAGGCGTCGGGGACGATTGTGGGTCATCGCGAATTTCCTTGATCGTTTGAAATTCCGGCCTCGGCCGGTGTTGGAATTGTGCTTTTCAGGGCAGGGCCGGAACCGCTTCCAAAAGCGTGCGAGTGTAGCTGTGATGTGGTTTGGTGAAGACATCCTCCACCGCGCCCGCTTCGACGATGCGTCCCTCTTTCATCACGAGAACGCGGTCCGTCAGGTGATGGATGACGCCGAGATCGTGGGAGATGAAGAGGAGTGAGGTTCCGGATGCGGCCTGAAGTTCGGCCAGAAGATCGAGCACCTGCGCCTGCACCGATACGTCGAGCGCACTGACCGGCTCGTCGGCCACGAGAAGACGCGGGCGCGGCGCAAAGGCGCGTGCGATGGCGACGCGCTGACGTTGGCCGCCGGAAAGCTCGCGTGGATAGCGCTTCAGGAACGCCTCGCTCAGACGAACCGCGTCGAGCACCTCAAGCACGCGTTCGCGGCGCGCGGCGCCGAAGATGCCGGCACTATCGAGGCTTTCGCCGATGATCTTCTCGACCGTATAGCGCGGATCGAAGGAACTGAGCGCATCCTGTGCGATGAGCTGCATGCTGGAGCGCCTGGCGCGGCGCGCGGCCTCGGTGACATTGCTCCAGCCGCCGCCGTCAAGACGAACCGATCCATGATCCGGTTCGACAAGGCCAAGAACGATCTTCGCGACCGTTGTCTTGCCGGAACCGGATTCACCGACGATGCCAAGGGCCTCGCCGGCTGCGAGGTCGAAGGAGACGTCGTTGACGGCGAAGATGCCGCCCGATCCGCCATAGCGTTTGACGAGATTGCGCGCTGACAGAATATGGTTGTGGCGATCGATTGCTTTTGCAGGCAAGGGGACGCGTTGCCATACATTGGGCGTGGGGGCCGCTTGCACCCGCTCGCTCTCCGACTGTGTGACGGATGCCGGCGATAGCCGGAACCCCTTGGAGGCGGCCGAAGGCACGGCATCCAGCAATTGCCGTGTATAGGGATGGCGAGGGGTCTTCAGTATCTGTTCCGTCGAACCCTCTTCGACAATCCGGCCGTCGTTCATGACGAGTACGCGATCGGCAAGATGGGAGACGACGGCCAGATCATGACTGATCAGGAGAAGCGTATGGCCGGCCTTGCGTCGTTCGAGAAGCAGGTCGAGGATCTGCTTTTGAACCGTCGCATCCAGCGCCGTCGTCGGCTCGTCGGCAATCAGCAGTGAAGGCCCGCGTGCTATTGCCGTGGCGATAAGAGTGCGCTGGCGCAAGCCGCCCGAAAGCTGGTGCGGGTATTGCGGCAGCCGCCGATCCGGATCGGGGATGCCGACCGACTGCAGCAGCAGGCGGCTGTCTTCGCGTCGATCGGGGCGGCGAAAGGGACTGCGCCCGCCGAAGGCGTCGGACAGTTGCTGCGAAATCCGTCTCAGCGGGTCGAGGGAGATGAGGGCATCCTGAAGAACGAAGCCGATTTTTTCGCCGCGAAGGCGCTGCCATTGCCGTTCATCGAAGTCGCGAACATCGTTTCCGTCGATATCGAAACGGTCGGCGCCGACAACAGCATCCGGCCCGGCCAAGCCGATGATCGAGCGCGCCGTCACCGATTTACCGGAGCCGGATTCTCCGACAAGCGCGACGGCTTCGCCCTTGTCGATCCTCAGATCGAAGCCGTGGACCACCCTGTTGTCGCGGCCATCCCGCGGAAAGCCGATCGTCAGATTGCGGATGTCGAGCACCGGTGTCACGATGGCCTCCTGCCTTCAAATGCAAGTTGCCAGCGTCTTCCAAGCACACTTATGGAGATGACCGTCAGCGTGATGGCGAGACCTGGCCAGACGCCGATCCACCACGCCACGCGAAGATAATTGCGTGCCTCGGCCAGCATTGCTCCCCATTCCGGGGCGGGTGGCTGCGGACCCATGCCGAGAAAGCTCAGGCCTGCGGCCTGTATGATCGTGGTCCCGAGACCGATCGTCGCCAGGATAGGCACTTGGGCGAGCGCATGCGGCAGGATATGGCGGGCCACCAGCACGCTGCGTCTCAGCCCGAATGTTCTTGCCTGCTCCACGTAACCACTTTTGGCGATCACGAAGGTCTGCGCGCGCACGACCCTCGCAAAGCGCGGCACGGAGGCAAGGCCGAGCGCGAAGATGAGGTTGACCGTGCCGGGTCCTGTAAAGGAGATCAGCACGAGAGCCAAAAGCAGGTCCGGAAACGACGAAATTACATCCAGAAAGCGCGAGATGGCCTCATCGACGAGACCGCGGGCAAGGCCCGACAGAAGCCCGAGAAAGGCTCCGACGATCGCCGCGATGGCGACGGCGCTGACGCCGATGAGGATGGAGTAACGCGCGCCGTAAACAACCCGCGAGAAGACATCTCTGCCGAGATGATCCGTGCCGAACCAATGTTGCGTCGACGGCGGCAGCTGTGCCTGCAAGGGATCGGCTGCGATCGGATTGGCAGTGGTCAGAACTTGCGGCCAGATGGTTGCGATCGCCACCAGCAGCAGGAAAATCGCCGAAAGGGTAAACCCGGGATTTGCGACGCGCCAATAAAGTCGTTGTTGGCGCTGATCGGTTTCCTGTTCGGGAGAAGAGGAGATGCTCAATGGCCGACCTCCGCACTCTGATTGCGCAGGCGGGGATCGAGCAGAAGGTAAAGCACGTCGACCAGCGTGCTGAGGATGACGTAGATGAAGGCCGACAGGATGGCGACGGCGAGCACCACGGGCAGGTCATGCGTCAGCACGGCGTCGACTGTAATCCGCCCAAGCCCGGGCCTGCCAAACACCGCTTCGGTGATGACGGCGCCGGACAGCAGATTACCGACAAGCCAACCGGCGAGCGTCACGGCGGGAAGTGCGGCGTGCCGCAAGCCGTGACGCAGCCTCAGCACGAAGTCATTGGCGCCCCAGCTCTTGACCGTCAGCATGAAGGGTTCTTCCAGGGCCCGTTCGAGCCCTTGGCGCAGCACTTGTCCGATGACGGCGCCGAGCGAAAGGCCAAGCGAGAGCGCCGGCAGGACCAGCGCCGAAAACGTCCGGTCACCGGCCACCGGAAAGATCTTCAGCGTGAATGAAAAGACGAATAGCAATAGGATGCCGAGCCAGAAGGACGGCGTCGAGATGAGGATCAGTTCAAGACTGCCCGCGATGCTGCGGGGCAAGCGCTTGCCGGCTGTGAGCAGAGCGCTGGCAACGGCGAAGACGACGGCAACGACGAGAGCGGCTGCAGTAAGCTTCAATGTCGGCAGCATCTGCGATAAAACGAGGCCGGAAACATCCGTCTGCAGGATATAGGACCGTCCGAAATCGCCGTGCAGAACCCGCAGGAGATAGGTCAGGTATTGCGCCAGCAACGGCTTGTCCAAGCCCCATTCGAGGCGGATGGCCGCTTCTACCTCCGGCGTGCGCAATTGCTCGCCGATCAACAGGCTGACAATATCGCCGGGCGCCAGATGGATGCTGATGAAGCTCAGCGTCACCGCTGCCCATAGGACCGCAATGGCTGATCCAATCCGCACTAGAATCTGCGATGTCAGGCTGTTGCGCTTCAGCCGGCGCCTGCGCGAAAACCAGGCCGAAGGGCTCTGCTCGAAAGCCGTCGTATTGTCAGCACTCATGCTCGGTCACTCCTCCACCGCCCCAACGGCTCGCGTTGTCGGGGATATGTGTTGACGGTACGGTTCATTCGCTGCGCCAGATGTCGTAGGCGCTCTCCGGCAATTGCTTGAAGGGCCGGAAGCTGATGCCCTTCACATAGCTTGCAGCCGCCACCTGGTCCTCGGGCTCATAGAGCGGCAGGGCATAGGCCTGGTCGAGAATGGCGAAGCGCTGCAGCTTCGAATAGAGATCGAAGCGCTTCTTCTGGTCCAGCGTCGAAGCGGCCTCGTTCAGCCATTGCGACAGTTCGGGTGCGAAGGCGCGGCTGTAATTGATGCTGCCGCCCTTATCGAGCGGCAGATAGTGATACTCGATGTCGATCGCATCCGTCGGCGTATTGGAATTAGCGATCGAGCCGAACTGACCGGTCTTGCGCCGATCGGTATAGGTGCCGGCATCCACGAAGACGATCTTGAGGTCGATGCCGGCATTCTGGCGTGCCTGTGCCTGCAGGGCCTGCAGCAGGACGTCACGCTGATCGCGCACCGTCGCCTGAGCCTGGATGACCTCGATGGTCAGCCGCTTGCCGTCCTTCGTCCTGAAGCCATCGGCGTCCCGCGCGTTCCAGCCAGCCTCGTCAAGGAGCGCATTTGCCGCTTTGGGATCGGGTTTATATGCCGCCTCGATGCTCTTGTCGTAGAATTGCGGATCGATCGGCGATGTGATGCCCCATGCGCGGGTGCGTTCTCCGCGATAGACGGCTTTCAGCACCGCATCGACGTCGATCGCTGATATCAGAGCCTTGCGCACCTTGAGATCCTGGGTCGGTCCCCAGGTGACATTGAGGAACAGCGAATAGGGCGTGCCGGTATTGAGGGCCGTCTGATAGCTGAAGTCCGAATTGTCCTTGAAAAGGCTGGCATCGTTGCCGGCGATCCCTTCGATCACGTCGACCTGGCCGGAGGTGAGTGCCCCGGTCCGAACGGAAGATTCGGACAGGAAGCGGTAGGTCACCTCGTCCAGATAGGCCGGGCCATTATGAGCCGACGTCTTGGGTGCCCAGTTATAGGCTGGATTCTTGACGAACTGAATGTCCTGTCCCTTGGCATAGCGCTTCAGGATGAAGGGACCGGTTCCCGCGATCTCCGGTCCGCCGGATTTCAGCTGCGTCGAATTGAAGGCCGCGGGCGAAAGGATTTCCAGGCTCGCGGCATAATCGAGAAAGGGCGCATAGACCTGGTTCAACGTGAAGGAGACGGTATGGTCGTCCAGTGCCTTTGCTTCGACGATGCGCGAGACCGGGCCGGCGCTCACGCTGCCGCTATAGGCCGCGTCCTTGAGCTTGGTGAAATTGGTGATGACTGCCTGTGCATCAAGCTTCTGCCCGTCGGTGAAGGTGACATTGTCACGAAGCTTGAACGTGTAGGTCTTGCCGTCGTCGGCGATCTTGTATTCGGTTGCAAGCCAGGGAACGTAGCCGCCATCTGCAGTCCGCGCCAGCAGCGACTCATAGGCGTTGCGCAGCAGCAGCTTGGTCTTGTCCTGCCCGTTGAGCTGCGGATTGAGCGTGGCCGGTTCCGTCTCGACGCCCCATGTCAGCTTGCCGCCGTTGATCGGCGTGCCGTCCCCAGCCATGCCAAGGCTCGGCAGCGCCCCCGTCACAAGCATGGCTGCCGTCAGGCCAAGAAAATGTCTGCGCATAAGCATTTCCGAGTATCTCCTTGAAATAATCAATAGCCGCCGCTCAGGCTGGTTGATCGAGCCAGATGTCGTAAGCGTTTTCGGGAAGGCGCTTGAAGGGACGGAATCCCGCTCCCTTGACGGCAGCCGTTGCTGCAATCTGATCTTCGGGAACATAGAGCGGCAGGCCGAGCGCCTGCTCGCGGAGTGCGAAACGCTGGAGCGCCGAATAGATATCGAAGCGCTTCTTGACGTCGAGCGTAGAGGCGCCCTCGGCAAGCCAGGCGGATATTTCAGGCGCCACGGTGCGGCTGTAATTGATCGATCCGCCCTTCTCACGCGGCAGATAGTGAAAATAGAGGGTAAGGCCGTTTTCCTGCGTCGTGGTGGAGTTCGGAATGATGCCGTATTGGCCGTCGTTCTGCCTGTTGGCATAGGTTCCGGCGTCGACATAGTGCAAGACGACATCGATGCCGGCATTCTGTCTGGCCTGTGCCTGGACGGCCTCGAGAAGAACGTCGCGCTGGTCCCGCAAGGTCGCCTGCGACTGGACGATCTCGATCGTCAGCCGTTTGCCATCCTTCATCCGGATGCCGTCGCCGTCTTTGCTCGTCCACCCGGCCTCGTCGAGCAATCTGTTGGCAAGCTCGGTATCGAAGCCATAGCTGCCCTCGATACTCTTGTCGTAGAAATCCGTGTCTGCAGGCGTCAGGACACCCCATGCGCGCTTGCGCTCACCACGGTAGACGGACTGAATGATCCGCTCGACATCGATCGCTGCCAGAAAGGCCTTGCGTATCTTGACCTCGCTCGTCGAGGTGTTGGTGACATTCAGGTAAAGCGTATAAGGCGTGCCGGTATTCAGTGCACTTTGATAGGTGAAATCGGGATTGTCGCGGAAAAGTGCTGCGTCATTGCCGGAAATGCCCTCGATGACATGCACCTGGCCGGAGGTGAGTGCGCCGGTTCGAACCGCCGATTCAGGCAGGAAGCGATAGACCACTTCATTGAGATAGGCCGGCCCCTGATGACCGGCATTGCTGGGAGCCCAATTATAGGCCGCGTTTCGAACGAAACGGATTTCCTGACCTTTGACATAGCGATCGAGGATGAAAGGGCCAGTGCCTGCAATGTCAGGCCCGCCTGCCTTCAGCTGCGGTGATGAGAATGATTTCGGTGAGATGATCTCGATGCTGGTCGCGCCATCGAGGAAAGGGGCATAAACATCGTTGAGCTTGAGTACGACCGTATGAGGATCGAGCGCGATTGCCTCGGAAATATGTGAGACGTGGCCGGCACTGATGCTGCCGGAATAGATTGGCTCCCTCAGTTTCTGGAAGTTCGTTACGACGGCTGCAGCGTCGAATTTCTCCCCGTCGCTGAAACTCACGTCATCGCGGAGATTGAAGGTATAGGTCCTGCCATACTCGGATACCGTATAGTCTTTCGCCAGCCAAGGCACATAACCGCCATCCGGGGAGCGGGCGAGAAGGCATTCGTAGGCATTGCGCAGAACCAGTTTCGCCTTGGCCTGGCCGTTCAGATGCGGATTGAGCGTGGTCGGTTCTGTCTCGACGCCCCAGATCAGGGACCCGCCGCGCGCAGGCTTGTCATCCGCCAGCGTTTCAGACGCTTGCAGTCCGGCAGACAGAGACAGAGCAGCAATCGCTGAACTCTTCAGAAAATCTCTTCTGGTTACCACGGCATTCTTTCCCATGTCATTTTGCCGATGTCATCTTGGATCGCCTCCCAATCAGGCCGCAGCGGCCGTGCGCGTGCCGGCCAGCAATTCGATGGTGCTGAGGCGGTGGGCACCTTCGGAGACCGGGCAGTCGATCACAAATTCTTCGATGCCGAATCCCTTGTGGAGGCGCTGCAGCTCCAGATGGACGTCGGCCGGCGTTCCTCGAATGACGCGTGGACTTCTCTCTTCGATCCGATAGTCGGTCGCGCCTGCCTGGCGGACATATTCGAGCGCCTGCTCGCGGCTGCCGACATTGACGCTTTGTCCATCCTTGATTTGCAGGTGGAACCGGCGCGTGTCGCCGACGAGACCCTCGGCAAGCGAGGTCGTTTGCGCTGTGACCACGCTGACCGCAAGCAGTGCAGTCTTGCCACCCGCCTGTCGATAGGCCGACAGCGATTGCGAGATCGCTTCATCGTCACCATGGATGTGGCCCGCATAGACAAAACCCCAGCCGAGACGAGCGGCCAATCTCGCGCTATCGGGGCTCGCGCCGAGCAGGAAGCGGCCGGGCGGCTCGTCGGGTGCTGGAAAAGCGGCAAGGTCCTCTGCCTTGCCTTCCGCGCCCTGTTCGTGCCGCAAGAAGCCATCCAGTTCGGCCAATTGCGCTTCGAACGATGGTTTGCGCGCGGGATCGTATGCTTTCTGAAGAGCCCCGGTCGAAAGCGGAAGCCCGCCCGGAGCCTTGCCGACCCCAAGGTCGACACGTCCCGGCGCTAGCGCCGCCAGCAGGTTGAAGTTCTCGGCAACCTTGTAGGCGCTGTAATGCTGCAGCATCACGCCGCCGGAGCCTATACGGATGCGCCTCGTATGTGCCAGCAGGTGGCCGATCAATACTTCCGGGGAGGAGCTTGCGAGTTTTGGGGAATTATGGTGCTCGGCAACCCAGAAGCGCCGATAGCCCAATTCTTCAGCTCGTCTGGCAAGCGCCAGGCTGCGCTGCAATGCTTGCGACGCGCGTTCGGCGCCATCAATCGGGCTCTTATCGAGAAAACTCAGGGCGTAAGACATCTGTCCTCGTGGGTCGTCGGCAATATCAATTATCTTAATCTATATTTTTAATGGATTATTAGATCGAGCAATGATGTTTCAATCGTCGGCTGCACAATGAAAGATCATGCCGTGCGAAGCGCTCCTGAAATTATACGTCTTGAGGCAGCGAAGCATTGGGTGATCGAGAGATGGCAGGGTCGATCGGTGGGTCCCGATGATAGGCTGCCTCTGGATAGGCTTCAGCTATCGGCAGGAGGCATTCCCTTGGCTGATATGTCGGCCATGGGAATTTTCGCCCTTCGGCAAGGATTGGCATTGGATCTGCGGCTACGGAGGCGAGTGAGATGGATTTGCCTAAACATCCCGACGATTCTCGGAACCAAAAGCGCACGCCCGCGTAGATTTAGACGGCGAGCCTTCGTTCGGTTCTGGTGAGGAGCGGAATGCCATGAACCGCTTCAATACCCAGAAAGGGCAATTTGCTTTCCCTCCACGGCGACACGCAGCGTGACTTCGAAAGGAGGACCTGATGTCAAATTATACACCTCTGGTCCTGTTTTTCGTCTCTGCGGGGCTGCTGATATGCATGATCGGTATCGGCTTGGCGTCTCTTATTCAGTGAAAATATCCGGACAACGCCTCTGGATGAGCGAAATCTGGTAATCGAGCCGAAGAAGCTCGAGGGCAACTGAACGATTGAAGCCGAAATCTAGGACATGCCGGGCGCGACTTGCTTTTAGGCGAGTTTCGGGCCCGACCAGCCATATCGGATTTTCGTGGAGGTATCGAAAGCGTGTTATGGATATTTACGTCAGTGGTTCTAAGCACGGTGAGGAAGGCAATCGAATTTTCGCTCAGATATCGGAGCCGCTTTGGAATCGTTGCGCTTCTATTGTTAGCGAGATGCTCTCCATAGAAGTTACAGACTCGGACGCGAAACATGGGACGACATGGGCATATCACGGTTAGGGAATGGCGGTTCGCGCAAAACCAGTCTCTATGAGGAGCTCTTCGGGCGGCTGAAGGCCGAGATTCTCGATGGGACGGTGCCCGAGGGCGCAGTGCTGACCGAGGCTGCCCTTGCGGACCTGATAGATAGCAGCCGGGCGCCGGTACGCCAGGCGCTGCAGCTCCTCTTCGAGGATGGATTGATCACACGGTTTGACGGTCGCGGTTTTATTGTCGGCAAGACGGGGACTCTTCCGAAGCGGATCAAACTTGCGGACTATCTTGGCAAATTGTTCGCCGAGGATGACGACAGGCCAATCTTCGCCTGGCAGGCGCTCTATGAAGATGTCGAAAGCATCGTTGTTTATCGCTCCTTCTTCGGCCGTTATCGCATCAATGAAAACGAGCTCGCACGGCATTTCGGCGTCGGGCGTGGGGTAGCACGCGATGTGTTGCTGAAACTTGAAACGCTCGGCATCACGGAGAAGGACGATAATTTCCGCTGGTCGATCGTACCGCTCGATAGCCAGCGCATTCGCGACCTCTACGAGGTGCGCGAGCAAATCGAGCCGGTGGCGCTCGCAAGCGCCTTGGGCGGGCTTTCGAACGAACATGTCGACACGATGCTTTCAAGGCTGGCGCTGGCGCTTGCAGATTACCCCGATGTATCGGCCTCGACCATGTACGAACTGGAACTGGACCTTCATCTGCGCAGCTTGCAGGCTTGCCCGAATAAAGAGTTCCTGAGCATTCTGAAACGGACGCACTGCATCCTTACGCTCAGCAAGCATATCGTCGGCAGTCGCATCAAGAGGCCGGAATACGAGCCGTTCCTGTCGGAGCATATCGGTGTCTTCAAGATGGTGCAAAAGCGGGACGAGGAGGGACTTCGCAAAGCCATGCGCGATCACATCAGCAATTCGCAGCCCAATGTGCAGGCGCGTGCCGCTTATATCCGCGAGCACTATCAGCCGGACGAATACAGTTTCATCCTCTAATGCGGAACGGCATCAGGTGATGGCGCCAACCTGCCAGGGAACGAATTCATTGTCACCATAGTCGAAGGTCTCGCTCAGCGTCTTCTTGCCGGAAGCGACAGCGATGATCTCTTCGAAAATGCGTTCGCCGGCTGCCTCGATCGTGTCGTCGCCGCTGACGATGTCACCACAATTGATGTCCATATCCTCGCGCATATGGTTGTACATCTCGGTATTGGTGGCGATCTTGACGCAGGGTGCCGGCTTGAAGCCGGAGACGGAGCCTCTGCCCGTCGTGAAGCAGATCACATTGCAGCCGCCGGCGACCTGGCCGGTGACGGCAACGGGATCATAGCCGGGCGTGTCCATGAAGACGAAACCGGGTTCATCGACGATCTCCGAATATTCGTAGACGGCCTTCAGCGGCATGGAGCCGCCCTTGGCGACGGCCCCAAGCGACTTCTCGAGGATCGTTGTCAATCCGCCGAGCTTGTTGCCGTAGGAGGGGTTGTTGTTGAGCTCCGCACCGTTGCGGCGGGTATAGTCGCGCCACCAGTCGATCCGGGAGAGCAGCTTTTCGGCGACCGCGGGCGTGACCGCTCTGCGCGTCAGCAGATGTTCCGCGCCATAGATCTCCGGCGTTTCCGCCAGAACCGAGGTGCCGCCATTTCGCACGAGGAGATCGGAGGCATAGCCGAGCGCCGGATTGGCCGAAATGCCTGAATAGCCATCGGAGCCGCCGCATTCCAGGGCGAGCTTGACGCCCGAAAGCGGCTGGACGGTGCGCGTGGCGGAATTGACCTCCGGCAGCATGTCCTTGATCATCTCCGACGCGGCGGCGATCGTCTTACGGGTGCCGCCGAGATCCTGGATCGTCATGGTGCGCAGCCGGTTTCCTTCCTCCAGCTTGTAATGCTCCAGGATGGGCGCGATCTGATTGGTTTCGCAGCCAAGCCCGATCATCAGGATGCCGCCGAAATTCGGATGCCGCGCATAGCCCTGCAGGGTACGGGCCAGGTAGCGATAGCCCTCCGACTGGGTGTTGATGGCGCAGCCGCCGCCGTGAGTGAGCGCCACCACGCCATCGACATTGTCGAAGCCCTCAAGCCCGCCGGTGCGATTGAAATGTTCGGCGATATATTTCGAGACGGTTGCCGAGCAATTGACCGTCGTGATGATGCCGATGAAATTGCGCGTCCCAACGCCGCCTGCGCCGCGGTCGAAGCCCATGAAGGTCCGACAGTCCTCGCGCGGCAGCATGCCGGTCTCTTCGATATCAACGCTGAACTGATAGGGATGATCGGATTCGATCACCGCCAGGTTCTGCAGATGGACGTGGCCGCCGGCCGGAATGAACTGTGTCGCGACGCCGATCGGCTGGCCGAATTTGCGGATCTCCTGGCCGGCCTGGATGTCGCGAACCGCCACCTTATGGCCACGCGGGATCTGGTCTGCAGCAATCAAGCCGTCGATGCCGGTCGGGCTGCCGGCGCGGATCATCACGCGAGCGACCGCGACATCGTCGATTGAGTTGAGCAGGATGACAGGCGAAACGGCGGACATCGGAAGTTCCGTATAGTTGGATTAATGTCTATTGCTAGCAATAGACAATTATTCGAGGGAGGACGTCAAGCAAGATCGACGTCGGTGGGCGAGGCTTGTTTTCAGTCGCGTGGTTGGCGCGCCAGCCAAGCGGAAAGATCGGCTTCCGCACGTTCGAGCGCGCTGTGGTTGAGCAGTTTTCTTAAGAGCGCCACGGCGACCGCGCGCGCTCTCAGATTGAAACGGCCATCATCATCCTGACCGCCGAGCGGCTGATAGACGCCGAGTTTCACATAGAGCTGCTGCAATCGGTTCTGGACGCTGCGGACCGAAAGATTGCGCCTGTGGGCGATCGCACGATCGGTCAATCCAAGGGCGATATCGATCAGGATCTCATACTCGGCTTCGGTGAAGCCGTTGACATTGCCGAGGCTTTTTTGCTGCATGCCGCGCACTTCGCGGTCGATCACGCATTGGCTCTCGATGAAGATGCTGCGAAGCGCCAGCTTCAGGCGATCGTCCGAAGCCGATTTCAGGACGTATCCGTAGACGGCGCCGGCAGGCACGATGCGCGAAACGCCGCGGACATAGGCCTCGTCCGAATAGTTGGACCAGAAAAGGATGCGCGTCTCCGGTCGCTCCTTCCAGATCGTACGGGCCGCCTCGATGCCATTGCGCTGGCTCATCTGCAGATCCATGACGATATGAGACGACCTCAAATCCCGCGCCAACCGTTCGCCCGCATTGCCGTTTTCCGCCTCCAGCACGCCATCGCATTCGGGAAGAGCAGCGCGGATCGCTTCATTGAGATAGGAGCGATGAAGCGGATCGTCTTCGATAATTAGAACCTTCATGCGACGGCTCCTCCGGCCGTCTGCACCTTGGCAGGCAGGCTGACACTGACGATTGTCCCACCGGAGGCTGCTGCGGCCTTGATCGTGAAGCGCGCTGAAATCAGCCGCGCACGCGTCCGCATGTTTTCGATACCGCCGCCCGATAATCTGCGGGTATTTCCAAGGCCGATACCATCGTCCACAACTTCAATGGTGACCGCACTTTCGGCTGCTTTCAGATGAACCGCAATGCTGTCGGCCTGGGCGTGGCGAATGGCGTTGTTGATGGCCTCCTGCGCGATCCGGAACAGGGCAATGGACACCGATTGTTCAAGACAGTCGATCGCGCCGC